>NZ_NHRI01000004.1:0-303292 GCF_003129585.1 Shewanella sp. BC20
GTGAATGGCATACTGAAGCAGGAGTTTTTACTGCACCGATGTAGGACATTTGCGGAGCTGAAGATACTTGTTAGAGAATCGATAGCAATATACAACGATATGAGACCGCATCTGAGTTTGAATATGGACTCCCCTAATCAGGTGCACAATAGAAAAGGCCAGCTACTGGAGCTGGCCTAAAAACTGTCAACCTATCTTAGGACGAGACATAATGGATTTCATTTACCCATTAGCCTAGTTGTTTAAATAGCAAACCTGCTTAGGTTAAATAAGGCTAAGTTAAGTAAGGCTAGACTAAGTGAGCTTATGCCTGATAAGACTTAGCGCAAAAGCTTCATAGGCAGCAACCGTTTCACTCCCCATCCATATACAGAAGATGCTGGCGGGGTCACTCAATTTAAGTCCCAGAGCGTCAAGATAGTCGGGGCCGTTGACCACAAAGAACTGCTTTTTGTAGGGCAACAACACCATCTGAGGTGATTGCTGTAAAAAAGCCTGCGCCTCATCAAAACCGCTGAACCAGTGATTGAGCAAGCTATCGCAGCGCCTGCTATGGAAGAGGGTACCTAAGTCTTCACCGATTTGTGCTTGACCCGATAACACTCTTTGACAGTGATTAAAATCAGTAAAACCGAGCTCACGAGCCAATAGGCTTTGGCAATGCTTAAGCTGAATATCCTGCTGGATTAAACCTTGCTTATTCATCAAGGGGGCGAGTTTATCTAGCGCCACGGCATCGCCAGCTTGGCAGGCTTTAAGGTGTTTTTTAGCGAGGATTTTAACTTCGGTTAAGGCGCGTGGTGCAGGGGTAATTTGTTGTATCACAAACAATTCTCCTAAGTTTTATTGGCATCTCCGCTAAGCCAAACCTAATCAATTGTTGTGTCATACATGTGATGCGAACATCGAGATATGAGTCAGAGTGATGTCATCTTCTGCGGATAGGCGTCTCTGCAACCTGGCGCCATTATTCGACTTCTTCATGCTTGAGTCAAGCTTAGCACTGCTTCTACCTTCCTTACGCTTCATCCCCTAAATCGTTACATGCTCAGCCTTAATGTTAAAAATTTTATCACTCAATAACTAAAATCATATTGTATTACTATTGAGCTGTAGTAATATTGTAGTACTAAATAATATTCACTCTACCTGCGTAAACCGGATCGGACGCAGATAAAATGTACGGGGATGCAAATGTCGAATGTTTTAGGGGCTTACGCGTTAGGGCTTGATTACGGCTCAGATTCAGTTCGCGCGTTATTGGTAGATACCCAAACGGGCGCAGAAGTAGCAACAAATGTGGTGTACTACCCACGTTGGAAGAAGGGGCTTTTTTGCGATCCTGCCAAGAATCAATTTAGACAACATCCCCTCGATTACATCGAAAGCCTTATCGAGGTAGTACAAGGACTTTGGGCAAAAGCTCCCAGTGGCGCCGCGCAAAGAGTCTGCGGTTTGAGTGTTGATACCACAGGTTCAACCCCGATTGCGGTTGATGAATCAGGTGTTGCTTTAGCCTTAAAACCAGAGTTTGCGAGTAATCCCAATGCCATGTTTTTGCTTTGGAAAGATCACAGCGCCATCCTCGAAGCCCAACAAATTACCGCTGCGGCAAACAATGCGAGCGAAAATTACCTGAAATATGAAGGGGGAATTTACTCCTCCGAATGGTTTTGGGCAAAAGCGCTATTTGTACTGCGCCACGACACAGAAGTTAGACAAGCGGCCTATAGCTGGGTCGAGCACTGTGATTGGATCACCGCATTAATGACGGGCACCACACATCCAAAAGTCTTTAAGGCAGGGCGCTGCGCCGCTGGTCACAAAGTGATGTGGCATGAGTCATGGAATGGTTATCCGCCGAATGACTTTTTCGTTGGTATCGACCCCTTACTCGATGGATTGAGAGACAAGTTACCGCTTGAAACCTGCACATCTGACAAAGTTTGCGGCCAGCTAACACCAGAGTGGGCACAACATTTAGGGCTATCGACCGAGGTTATCGTGTCTTTTGGCTCATTTGACTGCCACGCAGGCGCCGTTGGAGCCAATGTTAAACCTGGCGTCTTAACCAAGGTGATGGGGACTTCAACCTGCGACATTACGGTCGCCAGTTATGAAGATATTGGTGAGCGCTGTATCAAAGGCATTTGCGGTCAAGTGGATGGCTCAGTATTACCCGGCATGATAGGACTGGAAGCGGGTCAGTCAGCCTTCGGCGATCTCTACGCTTGGTTTAGGGATCTCACTGCATGGCCGATGCAACAGCTTGACACATCAGCCTTATTTGATGACAACACCAAGGCCAAACTCATTCAGCAACTCGAATCTGAAACTCTGACAATGTTAGGCAATGCGGCCGCAAAAATCCCCGTTGGCGAGACTGGTATTGTCGCGCTGGATTGGATTAACGGACGTCGCACGCCCGATGCCGACCAATCTGTTGCCATGGCTATCACAGGGTTAACCATGGGCAGCCAAGCACCGCAAGTCTTCAAAGCTTTAGTGGAAGCCAGTGCCTATGGCGCACGTGCCATTATCGAGCGCTTCAAACAAGAAGGCGTTTGCATTGACCATGTGGTCACCATTGGTGGGATCTCGAAAAAATCCGACTTCATTATGCAAACCTGCGCCGATGTGTGGAATTGCAACATCGACGTACTCGAGAGCGAGCAAAGTTGTGCCCTAGGCGCCGCTATTTATGCTGCAACCGCAGCCGGGGTTTATCCCGATGTGCTGAGTGCCCAAGCCGCCATGGCCTCAAACGTTGCCAAAACCTATCAGCCAAATCCTGAAAACGCAGAGAAATATCAAGCGCTTTACCAAGGGTACTTAGCCCTTGGCCACTATGTTGATGGAGCGAAATAAGATGTCTTTTTTAGAGCTAAAACGCGAAGTATACGAAGCCAACATGGAGCTTGAGAAACGCAAACTGGTGACTTACACCTTTGGCAACGTTTCACAAATTGACCGCCAACTCGGCGTGATTGGTATCAAGCCCAGCGGCGTGCCCTATGAAGATTTGAAGGTTGAAGACATTGTGATTGTTGACCTTGAGAATCAAATCGTAGAAGGGCGCATGCGTCCTTCATCCGATACCAAGACACACACCTATTTGTATCGCCAGTGGCAGAGTATTGGTGGCATTACCCATACCCATTCAACCTATGCCACCGCCTGGGCGCAGGCGCAGATAGCGATTCCCTGCTTAGGCACGACACAGGCCGATTATGTGTACGGTGAAATCCCATGCACAGCGGTAATGCGTAACGATCAGATCAGCCGCGACTATGAAGAAGAAACCGGCGTGCAGATCCTCGATTGTTTCGCCGACCGAGATCCCAACGAGTCGCCCATGGTGATAGTGGCTGGCCATGCACCGTTCACTTGGGGCGCGAATGCGGCTAAATCTGTGTACCACGCCGTGTTACTCGAAGAAATCGCTCGGATGGCGTATCTCACCAAAACATTAGCACCAGGTATCAGTCAGTTAAAACAAGAGCTTATTGATAAGCATTATTTGCGTAAGCATGGAAAAGACGCTTATTACGGCCAAAGCAAGTAATTGCCAGTCGGGTCTCATTTCAAACTAGAGAGAGTAATATGAAAGCCTTCAAACAAAAACAAGTGTGGTTTATCACGGGTTCGCAGGATTTATACGGCCCAAAAGTATTAGAGCAAGTCGCTAAAAACAGTGAGCAAATTGTTCATGGCTTTAATGAATCATCCACCATTTCCATCGAAGTGGTGTATAAGCCAACCGTAAAATCTCCACGGGAAATTCATACCGTATGCCAAGCGGCCAACAGCGATGAAAACTGTGTTGGCGTTATTCTGTGGATGCACACTTTCTCTCCAGCCAAGATGTGGATTGCTGGCCTTAATGAATTAAGCAAGCCATTCATGCACTTACACACTCAGTTCAATGCCGAGCTCCCTTGGAGCGAAATCAACATGAACTACATGAACACCCACCAAAGTGCTCACGGTTGCCGCGAATTTGGTTTTATCGGCACTCGTATGCGTAAAGAGCGCAAAGTGGTTGTGGGTCACTGGCAATCGAGCGATGTACAGGCACAAATCGATGATTGGTGCCGCGCGGCGGCGGGTTGGCACGAGAGCCAAAACCTGCGTATCGCCCGCTTTGGCGACAACATGCGTCAAGTGGCCGTAACCGAAGGCGACAAAGTTGCCGCACAAATTCAATTCGGTTACGAAGTGCACGCCTACAGCTTAGGTGAACTCAATGAAGCGATTGCAGCCATTGCAGAAGGCGATGTGACTGCACAGCTCGATCGTTACGCCAGCGAATACCAAGTGGGTAACGAGCTATTTGGCGATGAATACCAATTAGACCGTTTAAGAAAAGAAGCCAAGATTGAACTCGGCTTAACCCAATTCTTAACCCAAGGTGGATTTGGTGCCTTTACCAACTGCTTCGAAAACCTCACCGGTATGACAGGATTACCCGGACTGGCAACCCAACGTCTGATGGCGAACGGTTTCGGTTACGGCGGTGAAGGTGACTGGAAAACGGCTGCCATGGTGCGCATCATGAAGGTGATGGGCCAAGGCCGTGCAGGTGGTACTTCATTTATGGAAGACTACACCTATAACTTTGGCGCGACTGACCAAGTTCTTGGTGCCCACATGTTAGAAGTGTGCCCATCGATTGCTGCTGCAAAACCGCGTTTAGAAGTTCACCGCCATACCATTGGCGTGCGTTGTGACGTGCCACGTCTGTTATTCACAGGTAAAGCGGGCCCAGCAATTAACGTATCGACTATCGATTTAGGCAATCGTTTCCGTATCATTCTTAATGAATTAGATACAGTAACGCCACCACAGGATCTGCCAAATCTGCCTGTCGCGTCTGCGCTGTGGGAGCCGCGTCCGAATTTAGCGGTTGCCGCCGCAGCTTGGATCCACGCCGGTGGTGCTCACCACTCAGCTTACAGCCAAGCTATCACGACGGATCAGATTGTCGACTTTGCTGAAATGGCCGGTGCTGAACTGGTTATCATCGATGCCGACACTAAGATCCGTGAGTTTAAGAATGAGCTTCGCCAAAATTCCGTTTATTACGGTTTAGCAAGAGGTTTATAATTCTCGCGCAGCAACAAAGCCGCCTTCGGGCGGCTTTCATTTTTCTGGAACCATTCATTTCATAGGGTTAACACAGATGTATACAGAATTTGACGGCATTATCTTCGATATGGATGGCACCTTAGTCGACAGCGGTCAGTTGCATGAGCAGGCATGGCGACAAACCTTGAATCACTTTGGGATCCCGGTAGAGCCTGCACTGATGCGCTCGTTAGCGGGCGTGCCCACCATTGGCACCTTAGAGATTCTGATCGCCCATTTTGGCGTCACGCCAACGGCCAGTTGTGAGGCCATGAACGAGTATAAAGAAGCCCTAGTGCGCGACACTATGCATTTATATGTCAAACCGACGGCATTAGCCGAATTTGCCAAGCAGAATCAGGGCAAACGCCCAATGGCGGTCGGCACAGGCGCCTACACAGAGGAAGCAATTCAAATCTTGACCCTGTGTGGATTGTTAGAATTAGTCGATTATGTGGTGGGCGCCGACCAAGTCGCGTCACCCAAACCTGCGCCCGATACCTTTTTACGCTGCGCCGAACTGATGGGCATAGCGCCTGAGCGCTGTATCGTATTTGAAGATGCGAAGGCGGGCATCCAAGCCGCCGAAGCTGCGGGAATGTTTGTGGTCGATGTACATGCCGAATTACAGATTGAAAATGACTATTTCCTAGGCGCTCAGTAGCCGTTGCGAGCTTGTCCAATCACTGGCTAAAACGCAAAATTAGGCTTTACAATGTAAAAGTTTGGGGTAAGGTAGGGACAGTAAGTTTGAGGAAATTCCCATAAATTCTTAGCGTTAACAAAATTTTTATTACCTTTATCAGGAAAGGTAGTATCATAACATTTGTTTATCAGCGTTAAGCACCTTATCCAGCTGATTGGATTGAGCACAGAGATTGAGAGTTAAAGAGGGCACTATGGCAAATCAGGCAAATAACCGTCCGCAGAATATCCATAACTGGGTGGCAAGCGAATTAGGTTCTCGCATTGTGGGCGGCTTTTATGCGCCAGGTGAATATATCCCTAATGAAAATGCTATCTGTGAAGAGCTGGAAGTGTCACGCACCTCCTTAAGGGAAGCCTTTAAGGTGCTCACGGCAAAAGGGCTTATTGAATCTCGTCCTAAACTTGGCACCCGCATTCGTGAGCGTCGCCACTGGAATATGTTCGATCCGGTGATCTTAAACTGGTTTTCCCAATCTAAACCTTCGCCCGAGTTTTACACTTCTCTCTATGAAATCCGTGAAGTGTTTGAACCCGCAGCAGCTGAACTGGCGGCGAAAAAACGCACCCCTGAGCAGCTTGAGGTGATTGCGGCGGCCTATGCCAAGATGGAAGCGGCCGAATTAGGTACGGATGAAGTCTATACCTCGGATATCGATTTCCACATGGCAATTTTAGATGCGACCAATAACGAGTTTATGGTGTCCCTCGGCGTGTCGATCCAATCTGCGCTGCTCGAAATCTTTAGACTCAGTAGCACAATTCAGGATGACTTTATCCAATCACTCCCAGGCCATAAGGCCATTTATACTGCGATTGCCGCAGGAGACAGTGAAGGGGCGAAAGCCGAGATGAATAAATTACTCTCAACGTCTCAAGATACAGTGCATAAAAATATTGAGCGTAAATAACGAGTTATTCATTTTGAACGCACTCTACCCATAAAAAAGGTGAACTTAGGTTCACCTTTTTTACTTTGGCACGAGCAAAAAATGGTATTACTGCGGCTCGCTAATGCCTTCGCTCGTCATATGAATGCGCTGTAGGGTGCCATCGGCATTGTAATGCAGCGGGTCAATTGCCACTGAACGTCTAAACTCACCGCCACCATCCTGCGATGCGCCGGTATGGTAGATAAAGTAGGATTTACCTTTAAATTCAATAATCGCTTGATGGTTTGTCGGCGAGTTGCCCGCCACTTCATTTAAGATGCCTTGGTACTTCCACGGCCCCTGAATGCTATCACTGGTCGCATAGGCAATTTTTTCAGGGAAGCCTGAAGCGTATGAAAGATAATAGGTTTTATCTTTTTTATGTACCCAAAGCGCTTCGGTAAAGTTAGGGACATCAATGGCGTGTATTGGGCCATCGAGTTCAATCATATTGGGTTTTAACTTGGCAAATCTTGGCTTAGTGTTGCCCCAAAACAGATAGGCTTGCTTGTCATCATCGATAAAGACAGCAGGATCGATATCATCCCAATCAATCTCGGTATCTGTGGTCATGTCATTGGTGATAAGGGCGCTGCCGCGGGCATCCTTGAAGGGGCCAAGTGGACTATCTGCAACTGCGACACCAATAGCAAAGCCATTGATTTTGTTGTGTCTTGCCGTGACATACCAGTAAAACTTACCTTCTTTTTCGATCACATGGCTAGCCCATGCATCTCCTTTAGCCCAGCTGAAATCTTTCACAGATAACTTGCTGCCATGGGCCGTCCAATTGTGCATATCCTTAGAGCTGAAAACGAGCCAATCATGCATTTCGAAGAAGGTGCGATTGTCCTTTGCAACGTCATGGCCAGTATAAAGATAAACAGTATCTTGGTGCACTATGGCGGCAGGGTCGGCGGTAAATACATCCGTAAACAGAGGGTTAGCAGCAATCGCTGCAGTGCTGACACTCGTACTCAATGCCAAACACACACTCAAAAATGCCTTTTTCATACTTCCTCTATTGTTTTTTGATATTTTGGTATTATAGTAATACCAATACTTTTACGTGCTAGCAATATTAAAGTACAAATTGTTAACTCAGGGCATTAGGTTCGTCCGTTTGTTTTATGTTGAGTGTTACTCAATCGTTCGGGCAGGGCATATGCCTTGGAAGACGAAGGTGTCATATGAATAATAAAAAACCGAAAACACTTCGTTCGGCAAGTTGGTTTGGTAGTGATGACAAAAATGGATTTATGTATCGCAGTTGGATGAAAAACCAAGGCATACCCGAGCATCACTTTCAAAATAAGCCTGTGATTGGTATTTGCAATACCTGGTCAGAATTGACGCCCTGTAATGGTCATCTACGGGAATTGGCGCAAAGAGTAAAGAATGGCATTCGGGAAGCGGGTGGCATTCCAGTGGAGTTTCCAGTGTTTTCGAATGGCGAGTCCAATTTACGTCCAAGCGCCATGCTTACCCGTAACCTTGCGGCCATGGACACGGAAGAAGCCATTCGTGGCAACCCCATCGACGGTGTTGTGCTGTTAGTGGGCTGCGATAAAACGACTCCGGCTTTATTGATGGGTGCGGCCAGTTGTGATTTACCGACAATCGTTGTTACCGGTGGTCCCATGCTCAATGGTAAGCATAAGGGCAAGGATGTCGGTTCGGGCACACTCGTGTGGGAACTGCATCAAGAATATAAAGCAGGCAACATCAGTCTCGCCGCATTTATGAATGCCGAAGCGGATATGTCACGCTCAACGGGCACCTGCAACACTATGGGCACGGCATCGACCATGGCCTGTATGGTGGAAACCCTTGGGGTGAGTTTGCCACACAATGCAGCCATTCCTGCGGTAGATTCTCGCCGCCAAGTGTTGGCGCATATGTCGGGAATGCGAATTGTGGAGATGGTCAAAGAGGATTTGACCTTAAGTAAAATTTTAAGCCGTGATGCTTTTATTAATGCCATCAAAGTCAATGCCGCCATTGGTGGCTCAACCAACGCCGTTATCCATTTAAAAGCAATTGCAGGCAGGATAGGGGTTGAGCTGTCACTCGATGACTGGTGCCATGGATACACAGTACCGACCATAGTAAATCTTAAGCCTTCGGGTCAGTACTTAATGGAAGACTTTTACTACGCAGGTGGCCTGCCAGCAGTATTAAGGCAGCTGTTTGAGCATGATTTACTGAGCAAAAACACGCTTACAGTCAATGCGGCTAGCCTCTGGGACAATGTCAAAGAAGCGCCGTGTTATAACCAAGAGGTGATCATGTCACTTGAAAAACCCTTGGTCGAAAATGGCGGCATTCGCGTACTGCGCGGCAATCTCGCGCCCCGAGGCGCAGTGATCAAAACTTCAGCCGCCAGCGCGCACCTGATGCAGCACCGCGGTAAAGCCGTGGTGTTTGAAAGCTTCGACGATTACAACGCTCGCATCGGCGATCCTGAATTGGATATCGATGAAAACAGCATTATGGTGCTTAAAAACTGTGGCCCGAAGGGATATCCGGGCATGGCTGAGGTCGGCAATATGGGACTGCCACCTAAGTTGTTGAAAAAAGGAATTAAGGACATGGTTAGGATTTCTGATGCACGCATGAGTGGCACCGCCTTTGGCACAGTTGTGCTGCATGTTGCCCCAGAAGCACAAGCCCTTGGGCCACTGGCCGCCGTTCAAAATGGTGACATGATAGCGCTAGACACCTATGCCGGAACGTTACAGCTGGAGATCAGTGACCAAGAGTTACAGGCTCGTCTTGCCAAACTGGCGACGGTAAAACTCATACCTGTGAATGGTGGCTATCTCTCGCTCTTTAAGGAGCATGTTCTCCAGGCGGATGAGGGATGTGATTTTGATTTTCTCGTGGGATGTCGAGGTGCAGAGATACCAGCACATTCCCATTAAATATGAACTCGTTTTCTTTTATAATAAAACCAGATAATTATTTTAATAAAAGGTTGAGTTATGAAGTTGACTAATCAATACCCGAGTTTACAAGGGAAAACCATTTTTATCAGTGGTGGCGCAACGGGTATTGGAGCTTGCTTGGTTAATGCTTTTTTAGAGCAGGGCGCTAAGGTGGCATTTGTCGATATTTTAGTTGAGGAGTCGACTCAACTCGTCGCAGACCTTAAGCAGACTCAACCAGAGGCCAGCGTAAAATTTTATCACTGCGATCTTGTCGATATCGCCGCCCTCAAGCGTGTAATTGCTCAGGTCGAGGACGATTTGGGGCCAATATCGGTATTGATTAATAATGCCGCGTGCGATCAGCGCCATAGTATCGACGAAGTGACCCCAGAATATTGGGACCAATGCCTAAACACCAATTTGCGGCATTACTTTTTTGCCGTACAAGCGGTCAGGCCGCAAATGCAGCGCCTCGGTGGAGGCTCAGTGATCAACTTAGGTTCTATGAGTTGGCACAATCGGCAAGCGGGCATGGCGGGTTACACCGCATCTAAGGCTGGCGCCATGGGCTTAACCCGTGGATTAGCTGCCGATTTAGGTAAAGATAAAATCCGGATTAATACCTTAACACCGGGTTGGGTGATGACAAAACGTCAACTCACACACTGGGTAGATAAAGATACGGCAAAACATATCGAAAATAACCAATGTATTAAAGAATATGTAATGCCCGAAGATATTGCTGCTATGGCGTTATTTTTAGCAGCAGATGATAGCAAACTCTGCACCGCACAGAATTTTATTGTCGATGGTGGTTGGATTTAAATATCACAATAAAATTTCAGTTCATTGAATAATGAGGTGAGTGCTGAGTTTATTTTAAATAAAAGGTAAAGCACTCACCATGCAACTCTCTGTTACTAAAAAAAGCCTACAACACGCCGCATTTGCGGATGAATTACAATTAGTCACGCTCACCAATAGCCACGGGCTTGAAGTGGTTCTGTCAAATTACGGCGCCAGTATTTGGTCGGTCAAACTTTATGGTCAAGCGCAAGAACCTATTTCATTAAGTCTTGGCTATCAAGATATTAAAGATTGGGCGACTAATCCGTATTATTTTGGTATTACCGCCGGCCGTGTCGCAAATCGTATTGGTAAAGCACAATTCCCCTTAGCAGGTAAAACGATTCAATTAGTCGCCAATGAAGGCAACAATCAACTTCACGGCGGACCTAAAGGATTAAGCCATTGCACTTGGCAGGTTGAGACGCTGCAGGACAATGACAGTGTGGCGGCGGTTTTCAGTATTACCAGCCCCGATGGCGATCAAGGATTTCCGGGTAATCTTGCCATTAAGCTCGAGTATCGCCTCAATGAAAACAATGAATTAACTCTGAACTATCAAGCCGTTTGTGATCAAACCACCCCCGTCTGTTTAACCAATCATGCTTACTGGAATCTTGCCTCCAACAAACACCAAGGCATTTTAGGGCACGAACTCTCCATTCAAGCCAGCCATTTCCTGGCGCTCGATAATGAACAGATCCCAACGGGCGAATTAATCTTAGTCGACGATGGCGCTTACAATTTCAAACAACCAAAGCTAATTGCCACGGATATTAAGCAATTAACTAATGGTTATGATCATTATTTTGTTATGGATAGAAATCCTGACAATAAAAACAGTTTGCAGACTATTGCGGTGTTAAAAGATCCGCTTTCTGGCCGAGAACTCGAAATTAGTACCACAGAAGTCGGCGTGCAATTTTATAGTGGCAACTTTCTCGATGGCAGCCATATTGATGATGAAGGTTATAGCATTAATCAATTCCATGGCCTGTGTTTAGAAACCCACGGTTATCCGAATGCGGTAAACATTGACCATTTCCCGAGTGTCATGCTTGAGGCAAATACTCAATATCAACAAATTACGGTACATAAGTTTAAGAATATTTAATTCAATCAAGGCGAAATAACATTTATTTGTACGAGTTAGCCTGCTGTTAACAGCAGGCTAGGGGATCTCTGTTACCTAAAATTATAAAGGGAATAATAATGAAACATAATAAAATCATTACCGCATTGGGATTATGGGCTGTCAGTGCAACTTGTGCCTACGCCACCACGGTGGGCTTTTCACAGGTTGGCTCCGAGAGTGGTTGGCGCACCAGCTTTAGCGAAGCGGTCAAGGCCGAAGCTAAACAGCGTGGCATCGATTTAAAATTTGCCGACGCTCAGCAAAAACAAGAGAACCAAATCAAAGCCGTGCGTAGCTTTATCGCCCAAGGCGTGGATGCCATTATTATCGCGCCCGTAGTGGAAACAGGCTGGAAACCCGTACTCAAAGAAGCCAAACGTGCCCATATTCCTGTGGTGATTGTCGACCGTAATATCAAGGTCGATGATGACTCCTTATTCCTTACCCGTATCGCCTCCGACTTTACCGAAGAAGGCCGCAAGATTGGCCAATGGCTAATGGATAAAACCCAAGGCAACTGTGATATCGCCGAGTTGCAGGGCACGGTAGGTGCAACCGCAGCAATTGATCGCGCCGCCGGTTTTAACCAAGTGGTTGCCAATTATCCCAATGCCAAGATTGTTCGTAGCCAAACCGGCGAATTTACCCGTGCTAAGGGTAAAGAAGTGATGGAAGGTTTCCTCAAGGCGCAAAACGGTCAACCACTGTGCGCCGTGTGGTCGCATAACGATGAAATGGCCCTTGGCGCCGTGCAAGCCATTAAAGAAGCCGGTTTAAAACCGGGCAAAGATATTCTGATTGTCTCCGTGGACGGTGTTCCCGATTACTTTAAGGCCATGGCCGATGGCGATGTTAATGCCACGGTTGAGCTTAGCCCATACTTAGGCGGCCCAGCATTTGATGCTATCGATGCGTACCTGAAGGGCAATAAGGATCAAGCCAAGCTTATTAGCACCACGGGTGATGTATTTACCCAAGAAACCGCTGCCGCAGAGTACGAAAAGCGCCGCCAGCAATAATCCCATTGACGCTTTCTTGGGGAATAGCGCTATGAGCCTTATTTTAGAACTCAAGCAGATCAGTAAGCATTATCCGGGCGTTAAAGCCCTTGAGGATGTGAGCTTACGGTTATTTGCAGGGGAAGTTCACGCCCTATTGGGCGAAAACGGTGCGGGTAAATCGACGCTGGTGAAAGTGATGACAGGCGCCCAGTCGAAAGACATGGGCGACATCCTCTTTCTAGGTGAGCCGCAACACTTCAACACACCAATGGACGCGCAAAAGGCGGGGATCAGCACGGTTTATCAGGAAGTGAACTTAGTGCCTAATCTGACCGTGGCACAAAACCTGTTCCTCGGTTACGAACCGCGCCGCCTTGGGCTGATCCATTTTAAAAAAATGTATGCCGACGCGCGGGCCGTGTTAACCCAGTTCAAGCTGGATATCGATGTTAGCGCACCGCTGTCGGATTATTCCATCGCGGTGCAGCAACTGATCGCCATCGCCCGCGGCGTAGCCATGTCGGCCAAGGTATTAGTGCTCGATGAGCCTACGGCGAGCTTAGATGCCAAAGAAGTGCAAGTGCTGTTTGGGATCTTAAACCAGCTCAAAGCCAAGGGCGTGGCTATTGTCTTTATCACTCACTTCCTCGATCAGGTTTATCAGATAAGCGATCGCATTACCGTGTTACGTAACGGGCAGTTTATCGGCGAATATCTGACGGCAGAACTGCCACAACCTAAGTTGATTGAAGCCATGCTCGGGCGTTCTCTGCAGGAGCAATTGGTTGATAAACCGGAAAAGGAGCGCACCGTCACCCGCGCTGAGGCCGTACTCTTGTCCCTCAAAGATGTGTCGGTAAAAGGTTCAATCCAATCGATGAATCTCACCGTGCCAAAGGGGCAAGCTGTTGGGCTTGCGGGGCTGTTAGGCTCTGGGCGCAGCGAAGTCTGCAACGCCGTATTTGGGCTGGACTTGGTCGATAGCGGCAGTATCCATTTGGCTGGCCAGAAATTGAATCTGTCACAACCCGTGGATGCGATCAGCGCCGGGATCGCCCTGTGCCCGGAAGATCGCAAGATTGACGGCATTATCGGCCCTTTATCGATTCGTGAAAACATCATACTCGCGCTGCAGGCGCGTATCGGGTGGTGGCGGTATTTATCTAAAGCTCGGCAGCAGGAAATTGCCCAGTTCTTTATCGATAAATTACAGATTGCAACCCCAGATGCGGATAAACCCATAGAACAGTTGAGTGGTGGTAATCAACAGAAGGTGATCCTCGCGCGTTGGTTAGCCATAGAGCCGATTTTATTGGTACTGGATGAGCCGACCCGCGGCATCGATATTGGCGCCCACGCCGAAATCGTCAAGCTTATCAGAACCTTGTGTGATGAAGGCATGTCGCTGCTGGTTGCATCGTCTGAGCTCGATGAGCTCGTGGCCTTTTCAAATAAAGTCGTGGTATTACGCGACAGATATGCAGTACGTGAACTTTCAGGGGCGGAATTAACCTCGCAACACGTAATGCAAGCGATTGCGGAGGGATAAATGAAAAGCTCAGCCGAAACCCTATCATCCACACGCATGTCCGCCGATTTGATCTCACCCCAGATGAACGCATCTGAGGCGCATTCATCTGAGCGGCAACCGCGGATGCAGGAAAGTCATAAGACCATGGTTCAAGAAAAAAACGCCCGTTACCAAGCGGGCAAGTCGACCTCCATTGGACGATACCTGTGGCCACTATTGGCCTTAACTATTCTGTTACTGGCCAATCTGTTTATTGACAGCAGTTTCTTCAATATCAGCTATCAAGACGACAGACTCTATGGCTCCTTGATTGATATCTTAAATCGCAGTGCACCCGTGGCGCTGCTCTCCATTGGTATGAGTCTCGTGATTGCTACTGGCGGAATCGACCTGTCGGTTGGTGCCGTGATGGCGATTGCAGGCGCAGTTTGCGCCAATCTACTGTTAGTGCCGGATATCAGCTTAGTCACCGTTATTGCAGCAGGCTTGATCGTTGGGCTCTTAGCTGGCTGTATTAATGGCGGCCTGGTGAGTTTCTTAGGTATTCAACCGATTGTCGCGACCTTGCTGCTCATGGTGACGGGGCGCGGTGTTGCTCAGCTTATCAACCAAGGACAAATTATCACTTTCCAGCACCCAGGCTTTGCCGCCATTGGCGTGGGCCAGTTTTTAGGCCTGCCGATGCCAGTGTGGATTGTGATTGGGATGCTAACCTTCAGCCAATTACTGCTGCGTAAAACCGCTTTAGGGCTTTTTATCGAAGCGGTTGGCTGTAATGCCAAGGCGAGTCGTTACCTTGGGATCAACGATAAATCCATCAAACTGTTTGCCTATGGCATTGCGGGTCTGTGCGCGGCATTGGCCGGCATGATCAGCACCGCCGATATCCAAGGCTCAGATGCGAATAACGCCGGGCTTTGGCTTGAGCTCGATGCGGTGCTCGCCGTCGTGATTGGCGGCGCTGCGCTCACGGGAGGGCGTTTCTCGTTAATTTTGTCGGTCGTCGGCGCGCTGATCATTCAAACCTTAGCGACCACCATTATCGTCAGTGGTTTACCCGCTAAGTTTAACTTGCTGATCAAAGCCATCGTTATCCTGACCGTGCTGCTGTTGCAATCGGCTAAATTTAGGCGCCAATTGTCGGCGCTGTTCACATCCAAGCGTCAAGCGGATGCCAAACCAGCAGAAAAGGGCACAAGTGCAAAAGCCAGTACAGCAACAGGAGAAAAACTATGATAGCAAGACGTTTTATCCCGCTGTGGATCACCGCCTCATTGCTGCTGACCATGTTTCTGGTCGGCACCTTTCAGTTTGACGGTTTTGCCAGTGGCCGAGTGGTCACCAACCTGTTGCGTGACAATGCATTCCTGCTGATCACTGCATTAGGTATGACCTTAGTGATTATCTCTGGCGGGATCGATCTTTCAGTTGGCGCCGTCATCGCCTTAAGTGGGGTCGTCACTAGTTTATTGATCACCGAGTACCAGTGGCATCCATTGTTGGCCTTTGCGGTTATTCTGCCCCTAGGCACTCTGTTTGGCGCACTCATGGGCACTATTATCCATGTGTATAAGTTGCAGCCATTTATTGTGACGCTTGCGGGCATGTTCTTAGCGAGAGGCTTAGCGACAACGCTCAGCGAAGAGTCGATTGCCATTGACCATCCATTTTACGATGCAGTGGCCGAGATGAGCATTGCACTACCAGGCAATGGCGCGCTCGATTTAAGCTCGCTGATCTTTATCCTGTTCTTTGTGATTATCGCCGTGGTTATGCATTACACCCGTTTTGGTACTAATGTGTATGCCATTGGTGGCAATCAACATTCCGCCGAGCTAATGGGGATTTCCATCGCTAAAACCACCATCAGTATTTACGCCCTCAGTAGTTTTCTGGCAACGCTGGCGGGCATTGTCTTTACCTTTTACACCTTCTCTGGCTATGCGCTTGGCGCCATTGGCGTCGAACTGGATGCCATTGCGGCCGTAGTCATTGGTGGCACCCTGTTAACTGGCGGCAGTGGCTTTGTGCTCGGCACTGTGCTTGGGGTGATTTTGATGGGGGTGATTCAAACCTATATTACCTTCGATGGCAGTTTAAGCAGTTGGTGGACCAAGATTGTCATTGGTCTGTTACTGTTCTTCTTCATCCTGTTACAGAAACTCTTGAATGGACGCAAAACACAACATGGATAATCGTCAACCTAACCTGTCGGTCTTTCGGCGCTTGCCTTTGACCTGTGGCTTACTCGCCGCATTGGCGCTGCCATTACAAGCTGTGCCTGTACTTGAGATTAGCCGCGCACAATCCCACAGCGCCACGGCGCAAACCCTCGATGCGAATGCGCCCTTTATCGAGAGAAGGGCGGATCCTTGGGTGATCCGCGACGATGACGGCAGTTACTACTTTATTGCCTCGGTGCCTGAGTTTGACCGCATCGAACTTCGCCACGCCAAAACCATCGACGGTTTACGCCAAGCTACACCTAAAACCCTGTGGCACAAGCATGAAACTGGCCCCATGAGTATCGATATTTGGGCGCCTGAGCTGCACAAAATCGATGGTCGCTGGTATATCTATTTTGCGGCCAGCAATAAGGATGTGCGTTTTCATAACCGCATGTTTGTCTTAGGACTCGAGGGCGACTCACCGATGACGGGCCAATGGCAAGAACTTGGCAAGTTACAATCGGCGCAGGATGCTTTCTCCCTCGATGCGACCAGTTTTAGCCTCAAGGGCGAGCGATATTTTATTTGGGCGCAGCAGGACAAAGCCAAGCGTTACAACACCGGCTTAGTGATTGCCAAAATGCTATCGCCAACTCAACTCTCTGATAACGAAACCATTATCAGCGAGCCCTTATTGGATTGGGAACGTTTAGGCTTTAAAGTCAACGAGGGCGCCGCTGTGTTGGTTAAAAACGGTAAAGTCTTCGTGACCTATTCCGCCAGTGCCACGGATGATCGTTATGCCATGGGGCTGTTATGGGCCGATGAAAATGCCGATTTACTCGATCCCAAGAGTTGGCATAAATCGCCAAGCCCAGTCTTTACCACTGAGCCTAGCCTCAATCGTTTTGGTCCTGGCCATAATAGTTTTGTGCTGGCAGAGGATGGTAAAACCGAGCTGATGTTTTACCATGCACGTGATTACCTTGAGCTGCAGGGGACACCATTGACTGACGGTAATAGACACACTTACTACCGAGCCATTCGCTGGTCGGCGGACGGTTTCCCAGTATTTGATAATCAGCAGAGCGATAGCCAAACATTTAATCAGCAAGACACGCAATCCCGCGAATAAGCGAAATGCATTTAACAGACACGAACAGCACACTTAAGTAATCGAAATAGACAGGTTTTCCATGATAAGAGCAACAAACAGCCCCCTAGTCGAGCAGCGCGCCGATCCCTTTGTGTACCTACATAGCGACGGTTATTACTACTTTACGGGCTCTGTTCCGACCTACGATCGGATTGAACTGCGTAAATCCAAGACCTTAGACGGCTTAAAAGACGCCCAAACCTTCGATATCTGGTTTAAACACCAAAGCGGCCCGATGAGCCGCCACGTATGGGCGCCCGAGATCCATTATCTCGACGGCAAATGGTACATCTACTTTGCGGCCAGCGAAGAGGAAAATATTTGGGCATTACGCCCCTATGTGCTTGAGTGTCTAGGACAAGATCCATTAAATGATGAATGGATTGAACTTGGCATGATGCAGGCGGCCGAGGGTGATAATAAATCCTTTATCGACTTTTCCTTAGATGCGACCATTTTCGAAAACAACGGTAAGCGTTACTTCTGCTGGGCGGAGAAAACCGGTGGACAATTTGCGGCATCCAACCTGTATCTTGCGGAAATGGCATCGCCCATCAAGTTAAAGACGGCGCAATTTATGCTCACCACCCCAGATTATGATTGGGAGCGCGTCGATTTTTGGGTTAACGAAGGGCCTGCAGTACTTAAACATCAGGGAAAAATCTTCATTACTTTCTCGGCCAGCGCGACAGGTGCTTGTTATTGCATGGGTTATATGGAGGCCGATGAGCATGCTGATTTGCTCGATCGTAACTCCTGGAAGAAAACCCGCCAGCCAGTGCTGTGCACTGATGTCGACAAGCAAATCTTCGGCCCTGGTCATAACAGTTTCACCGTGGCAGAAGATGGCGTGACGCCCATCTGTGTTTACCATGCCCGTGATTATGAACATGCGGTGGGCGATCCTAGCGTGGTGCCAAAGACAGATACCCGTCCATTAGCGCAAATCATTAAAGATCCACTTTATGATCCCAATCGCCATGCGCGAACGTTAGCGGTGTCATTTGATGAGAGCGGGCGCCCCTTGTTCAATCTCTACTAATTCATTTGCCGCCACAAATGATGTGATAAGTGCGGGGCATGCTTCAGCAGCCCCGCTTTTTTTATGCCTGACTTAAGCGCTATTGCTTAGGTAAAACGCGATTTTTAGGCTCGCACGCACAACAAGCTATTCCGGTCGCTATTTCAATCACTTAACCGATTCAACCTTTGAACCTATTGATGTTATATTGCCGCCCGAGCATTCAGATGGTGGGCAGAAGTACTGCCTGCGTGTGAAAGTGAATATCAATGATGATTTTCCAAGTTCGAGGAGTAGGGAAATGGCGATAAACAAGGACAAGCTTAGTGCAGATTTTGAAGCAAGAATGGATGAGTTTGCTCAAGAACTCACCCAGGCACTTGCGAAATATTACGATTGGTGGCTGTCAGAATATCCGGCGCAGACCCTCTACGGTTTTTGCCTATACAGCACGCCCTTAGTGGAATATTTAGGCGTCACCCTTTTCACCGAGGAAGGCCTGACGGCCGTCGCAGAGCAATATCAAAACGATCATCATTTTAGGCATAAATCCCTCACACAGCTTAAGCAAACGCTGCGCTGGTCGGCCTGCGACTCTCCACATCACGATGAAAATGAAGATATTTTTGAGGCGATTAACGACAAGCTGCAATTGCTGCAAGAGGACGCTGAGGCGCTCGAGTCCGAAGAGGCATACGATGCTTACCTTAAAGCCTTGTACGCCATATTAGTCAGGGCGCTCAATGAGGTTAAAGCCATGCGCCCGCTAAACCCGCAGGCAATATTGTTCTCCGTCTGGTTTGGCGATCAAAGCGATGCTGATATCGATTATTTTGTTCAAAATTGTAATGACAAAGAGATGGTTGCTTGTTTTTATCAGCAATGGCGGTAGATATTGCCTACAAAAATTTTCAATTCAATTGGCTTATTTCGTCTATTACCGACGAGGTCCGACTCAATATTGACTGAAATATTGATGGGTAGTGGTTGTTATTTACGGCGAGTCGCATAGGGCCACCAGCAAACATTAGGTAGTGCCAAGCGCAGAAACTCTGGGTAGGGGGATAAAAACAAGGGAAAGCGTTTCACTTTCCCTTATCTGAATCAGTGTTTTAAGCCCGAGTGCCTACATGCGCTCGGGATGCTCGCTTACAGAGTCGAGCTTGGCTCACTTTTTAGCAGACGCACCTCATATAAACCGCCAGCAATCGAGCCCGGTTTTGCCACAAATTTCACCCTGAAGGGCACTGTGCTATCCGAAAGCATGTCGGCGGGAATAGGGTAGTCGACGTTGTAAAATATCGGCCCCTTATCGGCAGGCAGAGTGACTTCGGCAAGGCGTTTATCGTTGATCAAAATATCGAAACGTCGCCCAGCATCCAAGCCAAAGTAGGTTAAGCGCAATATGGGTTGCGGTTCACCTTTGGCATCGAGTTGATAGCTAAACCAATCCTGGGCATGGCGCCAATGGCGATTACCATTAAGGCCCGCTTCACTCTTTGATGCCTTAAAGAAATGATCCGACTCAGGTTGCTGCTCACCGGGCTGCACACTATCTAAGGTTTGCGCCATCAGCTTGGCTTCCATCTGGGCTTTTTGAGCTAACTCTTGCTGTTTTTGTTGCCATTCATCGGGAGCGCTCTGGCCAAAATACAAGGTATAGCGGCTGTCATGCAGGCGAAAGAAGGGGATCAGCGTGATGGGGCTCGCTTGATTTGTACGAGCTTTCCCCGTGGTAAATTGCAGCTGACTCATGGGCTCACGGCGGATATCGGTTAAAAAGCGGGTGCCATCACTGATAAAAATCGGCGCCTGACTGGGTTCGCACATAGGGCCACTGGCAATATGCCCCATGCGACTGGCATCGCCGATAAAGTTTAAGGCTTCATTGGCGATAGGCGCCGTTTTTGCCGCTAACACAATTGGCCCATAAAGCACTGAGTAATAGGCGGTTTTATCGGGTAGCTGCTCAAGGCTAATGTCCATAGGTAAGGTGATGGTCACGGTATCGCCCTTGCGCCAGTGCCGTGTTAAGGGAATATATTGCCCTTGAGTCGGTGTAAACCTTTGCGGCTCGCCATTAATGCTCACGGTCACGTCCCCCTTAGCCCATGTGGGATAGCGCAGATTGAGGGTAAAGTCCGCTTCCTGATGGATAATCATCTGCGAAGTATTGTCATCGGGGAACTGAGTTTTTTGGCTAAGGCTGATGCTTTTGGCTTTCCAGTTGACTTCGGAGTCGACAAACAGGTTCACGAACAGATTGTTGTCCTCCTCGGCATAGATGAGCTCGCCGTATTTAGCATGGTTTTCGATGCCTGAGCCGACACAACACCACATACTTTCCTGCGCCGAGGAATAGACGCGGTAATGGTCTGGGCGCATTGGCGTAAAATACACTAGGCCGCCAGTTTGCGGATGCTGGGACGAGAGGATATGGTTGTAGAGCGCACGCTCGTAGTAATCGATATAACGTAAATCACGTTTGTTTTCATAGAGTAATTTAGACAGTTTCAGCATGTTGTAGGTATTGCAGGTCTCAGGGCCTTCTACCGAATCGAGCATACTGCTGAAGTCTTCGCTGGGATGAAAATGCTCGCGCACACTGTTGCCACCAATGGAAACGGTGCGCTGGTGTACGACTTGCTGCCAAAAGTAATCGGCGCTCTCTAACCAGGCCTTGTTATGACTGAGTTCGGCAATACGTGCCACACCCACAATTTTAGGAATTTGTGTATTGGCATGTAGGCCCGTCAGTTTATCTTGATGCTGCAACAGGGGTTGTAACAGGCTTTGATCCGTGTAGCGATACGCAAGATTTAAGTATTTGTTTTGACCTGTAATGCTGTACACATCCGCTAAGGTTTCATTTAAGCCACCGTATTCGGTGCGCAGCATAAGCTGCAGCTGCTCATCAGTTAGATTGCGACTTAAATCCAGCATCCAATCGGCAAAACCGACGAGCATTTTCTTCGCCGTAGGATTTTGAGTATAAAGATAGGCATCCCGCAGGCCGGCAAATACCTTATGTAGGTTATACCAAGGCACCCATGATTGGTTGAGCGTAAACAGATCCGCTTCAATATGACCAGCGGCGACCTGCTGCCATAATTTGTCTCCATGGGGAACACCGCCCACGTAACCATTGCCATGGGCCTGTTGGCACTTTTCCAATTCGGCCACCATATAGTTGAGTCGCTCAAGCACCGCCTGATCACCCGTAGCAGCATACATTAAGGCCAATGCAGATAGATAATGCCCACCGATATGGCCATCGAGGCCCGTATTTTCCCAATTGGGGTAGTTGTCGGCGCTAGTCGCAATTCCCGCTTCCTTACGGTAAGGGGCCAGTAGTCGCTCGGGATCCATCGACATGATGTAAGCCAAATCGGTCTGCTGGGCATGCAGAAACGGCCCGGCTGTGAGGCGCACATCGTTTAGGGGAATGGGGGTAAGGCTAGCAAAACTTGGCTGGGATACGAATGGGCAAGTTAATGGCAATAACAGGCAAAGGCCAAACAATCGGGCAGTGTTCATCTTGGCTCCCTTATTATACGGATTGGAGTTTTACGTTTGGATTAACTCAGTTTTTGCGCGATAAAAAAGCCCCTGGGTAGGGGCTTATGGTGTTATCGCAGATAGATTACGCCGATACTTGGGGCGCAGCAGTCTTAGGCGTTACGGCCTCAGAAGCTTCAGAGCTAGAGGCTAGAGCCTTAGACGTCAGGTTGGCGTCCGTTTGGCTTGAATGGGCCTGCTCGGGTAAAGCCTGTTTGATTTCTTCATAAACGCGGTCAGAAATCTTGTATTTGAACATCAGCAAGCCCATCAGCGCGTGGAATGCGCCAGGGATCACCGTCAGCATTAACGAAATACCGGTCAACGCAAACTCGCTTTGGGTTTCACCGGGTTGATAGTTGAAGTAGGTCAGCAGCATACCCACCACAAATCCCGCCGCGCCCATACCCGCTTTTTGGGCGAATGAAATCCCGCCAAAGGCAAGGCCAGAGACCCTGTGGCCCGTTTTGACTGTGCCATAATCCACCGACTCTGAAATCACCGACCAGAAGACTGGCGCATGTAAATCCACCACGAATGAAATCGCAAAGTAGAGTACAAAGGCCAGCACTATGTCGCCCGGCTGCACGGCAAAGAACATGATGGCGCTTAAGATCCCAACCACGATTTGGCTGTAGCGGAAGAGTTTAAGTTTGCAGTAACGCTTAGTGATCCAAGTTGAAGCGACCATGGCCAGAATCGCAGCGCCCACACCGGTCGACAGGAATGCCGAGAGCATTTTGGCATCGCCGCCCAAGTAATAGGTGGCGTAGTAGGCTGCTACCGAGCCGCGGATCACATAGCCAATGGTGCCAATCACACAAATCGCGACTAACACTAACCATTGATCGTTTTTGAACAATAATCGCAGTTGCATGCCAACAGGCTTAGTTTCCACCTTGTAGGCCACGCGCTCTGTGGTAGTGAAAAAGCAGAATAAAAACAGTAGTGTCGCCATCAATGCCATCACGCCCATGGCTTTTTGATAGCCCGCGGCAATGTTCTCACCGCCCCAAGATGACGCCAACATAGGCACGATAATGGTCACTAAAAAGGCGGCAATCTTAGCGAAGAACAAACGATAACCGTTGGCGGATAACCGCTCTTTTGGATCGTCGGTGATCACGCTGATAATCGAAATATATGGAATAGTCACAGTGGTGAAAATGATAGTGACCAGAATATAGGTCGAATAGGCCCAGATAAGTTTGGCATTGTAATCCCAATCCGGGGTTGAGAAGGTTAAGAAGACCGAAATACCAAAGGGAATCGCCATAAACAGGAAGTAGGGGCGATATCTTCCCCAGCGGGTCGTCACTTTATCGTTAATAATGCCCATTAAAGGATCGGTAATGGCATCGATAAGACGAACCAACAGGAACAATATCCCGACATCGGCGGGTTTTAACCCAAAAATATCAGTATAAAAGAAGGTAATAATTAACATCATTGACGAAATCACCACGTTAACGGCCATGTCCCCGGAGCCGTAACCGATCTTTTCAATGACTGACAATTTATGAGAACTCATCAGAAATCCTTATTATATTTATTATAAACAGTGAGTTATTGTGTTATTTTGCAATTTACCGCATTCGCAATGTTAACACATTTTTCTCCTGTTAATTTTTTTGCATTTGATTGTTACTTCCTTGTCCTGATAGTATGATAACTTAATTCATCATACAATAGCATAATAACTATTTTGTTATATGGGATGGGGTTCATAAGGAGAATTGATGCCAGCTATGAGAGTCACACCGAAAACAGCCCTAAAACGTCACCTTAAGATGCTCAATTGTGCGCTGCTAGGCGTATTGGGAACCCTAGGCCAAGTGAGCGCCAAGCAGGTGAGTATTCACGATCCTGTGATGGCAAAAGAGGCCGGACAGTATTATCTCTTCAGCACAGGCCCCGGCATTACCTATTATTCCTCAAAGGATAAGATCCATTGGGAATTAGCTGGGCGGGTATTCGAAACCGAGCCTAGCTGGGCAAAGGGCGTTGCGCCAGAGTTTAACGGCCATTTATGGGCCCCGGATATCATTGAGCATAACGGCTTGTTCTATCTGTATTACTCAGTATCAGCCTTTGGTAAAAACACCTCGGCCATTGGCGTGACAGTCAATAAAACCCTCGACAAAAACTCAAAGGACTATCAGTGGACAGATAAGGGAATCGTTATTCAATCTGTGCCAAATCGCGATGCATGGAACGCGATTGATCCCAATATTATTGTCGATGAGCAGGGTACACCTTGGATGAGTTTTGGCTCCTTCTGGCAAGGGTTAAAACTGGTCAAACTCAATCCAGACTTTATCTCTATCGCCAAACCAGAGGAGTGGCACACGCTAGCCAAGTTAGAACGCCCCGCACTGCTGGGTGAAACTGAGCCGGGTCCTGCTGAAATCGAAGCGCCTTTTATCTATAAAAAAGATGACTATTACTATCTTTTTGTCTCCTATGGCCTTTGCTGTCGTGGGGATGACAGCACCTACCACTTAGCCGTGGGCCGCGCCAAAACGGTGACAGGGCCTTACCTCGATAAAGAGGGTAAAGACATGGCGCAAGGCGGCGGTTCGGTTTTACTGCATGGCACTAAGGCTTGGCCGGGATTGGGCCATAACAGTGTTTATGCCTTCGATGGCAAAGATTACTTAGTCTTTCATGCCTACGAATCGGCTGATAATGGCTTACAAAAACTCAAGATGGCGGCACTGAGCTGGCGCCAAGGTTGGCCAGAGGTCGATCCTAAGGCGCTCAATCAATACCAGAGCGTATTAGTTGCACCCGAAGGAACAAAATAATAATGACTCATACAATCAACAAACGAATGGCTACGCTTGCGCTGGCCATGGGACTTAGTGCGACCTGCTTGGGGGCAGGTAACCTACATGCTGCAGAGAGTGCGAAGGGCGCGGATGAAAACCGCATTACCGCAGCGACCTTTGCGAATCCGTTATTTCGAAATGGGGCCGATCCTTGGCTCGAATACCACAATGGTAACTATTACCTAACGACCACCACGTGGACCTCTGAGCTGGTGATGCGTAAATCGCCCACCATTGCAGGGCTTGCCGATGCGCCGGCCCACAATATTTGGAGCGGCACCGATAAATCCAACTGCTGTAATTTTTGGGCATTCGAATTCCACCCTCTGCAAACTGCGCAGGGATTACGTTGGTATGTGATTTACACCTCGGGCGTGGCAGAAAACTTCGATGGCCAGCGTAACCACATCCTCGAGAGTGAAGGCAGTGACCCCATGGGGCCATACAAGTTTAAGGGCACGCCAATGCCCGACCACTGGAATATCGACGGCAGCTATTTGGAGTATAAAGGCCAGTTATATTTCCTCTGGTCCGAATGGCACGGCCAAGATCAAGTCAACTTGATTGCCAAGATGAGCAACCCTTGGACCGTCGAGGGCGAACATAAGGTGATCACAGCGCCCATTCACGACTGGGAAAAATCAGGCTTAAACGTCAACGAAGGTCCTGAAATCATCCAGCATGAGGGCAGAACCTTCTTAGTTCACTCGGCAAACTTTTGTAACACTGAGGATTATTCCTTAGCCGTGGTTGAACTCACCGGTGACGACCCTATGGATCCCGCCGCATGGACTAAGTACGACAAGCCTTTCTTTAGCAAAGCCAATGGCGTCTATGGCCCTGGCCATCATGGTTTCTTCAAGTCTCCCGATGGGAAAGAAGATTGGCTCATTTACCATGGCAACTCCTCGGCCTCCGACGGCTGTAGTGGTACCCGAGCGGCACGTGCTCAACCCTTTACATGGGATAACAAAGGCTTGCCTAAATTTGGCGAACCGATGGCGGATAAAAAGCAATTGCCTGTCCCAAGTGGCGAGTTTGGCCCGATAACCACTCAAGTGGAAGGCGTGAAATACCGCATCGTGAGCCGTGAGGTCGGTCAATGCCTAGTGACCAATGCCAAGGGCCAGGTCAGTGTCGGTAAGTGCGAAGATGACAACAGCCAATGGATAATTGATCCGAGTAACGATGGCCTGTATCGCTTTGCTAATGTGGGTCAGGGAACCTTTTTAACTCAGGCTCAGTGCCAAGATGAGTCTTCAGCGGCACTGAATACTGCGCCTTGGGTCGCTTCCCGTTGTCAGCGTTGGTCGGTGGATTCGACCCGTGAAGGCTGGTTCCGTTTTGCAAACGATCGATCCATTGGCAATCTGCAGGCGAAAAACTGCAGTAAAAAGGCCGACGCCGAAGTGATTGCGGGGGAAAACCGTGTCAGTGAATGCACCGATTGGCGGATTGAGCCTGTCTCAACATTTGCCATAGTCAACGCCCATAGCGGCCGAGTGGTCAGCGCCGAACAATGTCAGCTTAAACCTAATGCCAATGTGGCTCAGTTTGAATACACCGGCGATGCCTGTCAGCAGTGGCAAGCAATGCCGACAACCAATGGATTTTACCGTCTGCAATCCATCCAACGTTCAAACAACAAGGCGCAACAATGCCTTGTGACCAACGAAGGTAATCTGGAGCTAGGGGCGTGTAATGCAATCGACAGCGAGTTCCGTAGCGAGTTGATGCCAAATGGCTCATTAAGGCTAGTGTCTCGCAAGGGCGGTTCGTCCATGAAAGTGGCCAATGGCTCCTATGCCAATGGCGATAACATAGTGGAAGACGTGTGGAAAAACACCATTTCACAACAGTTCTATTTTAGAGAGGTGAAATAATTCATCCCTCTAAATAACTGAGCATCACCACGGCGGTGGTAATACCCAAACAACCTGAAGATGTAGGATTCAGCGGGAGTTTAACGCACTTTAGGCAAGGCGGTTATTTGAGAACCTAGTGAGCTAAGTTAAAAATAACCAACACAGCATAAAGTACGTTAAAACCCGCCGGGACGGAGCGCCGTAGGCGCTCTGAAACTCGTATCTTCAGGTAGCTTGGGTATATACGCGTGCTTGTAATGTCGTTTAAGTTGAGGTCGCTTAACGGCATCTTGGTTGAGCCTTGTTTGCTCGGCACCAGAGCAGTAGTTGTGTATGCAGCTGCTGCTCTTTTTTATTCAGGCTCTCTTATCCCAAGTTTTTATCCCATCATAGCCTGCCACAATAAACGTATCGCCAGCAGTGTCAGCACCCAATTAAAGGCGACGCTGAAATGTTTATCCGTCACCCGCGCTAACATCTTAAAGCCAAGCCAGGTTCCCAAGGCGCCGCTTAAAATCATGCAGAGTAGCAGCGGCCACCACGGCAGGATAGGAATATCCAGCCCCTCAAAAACGAGAATTTTGACGCCATGTTGCAGTGACATCGCCATCGCAAAGGTCGCGACAGTGCGAAAACGGTCAACGTCTAATTGTTTGATAAAGGCAGCTACTAAGGGACCTGTCGCGCCGACAAATAACGAGATAAAGGTTGTTAACGCACCAGCGATTATCGTCCCGGCTGTTCCCAGCACCACACGGGGGATTTTCGGTCCCCAGCAGGAATACAAAATAAACAGGGCGATGGTGAGGTACATGACCTTTGGCGGCAATGCGACTAACACTAAGCTCCCCAAGGCGGCGCCAACGAGCGCGCCAGGTAAGAAACGACTGATAAGCCACCACTGCACATGCTGCCAACCTAATAGGGCGCGGCCCAGATTCGAGCCTAATTGCACCACGCCATGGAGGGGAATAATTACTTGAGGCGGAAGGACTTGCGCCATCACGCCTAATAACATTACGCCACCACCAATCCCGAAGCAGGCGGTAAAAAATGCAGTAAAGGCCGAGGCTAAGGTTAACAGCGTGAATATATCGATAGGGATCAGCGTAAAGTCGAACCAGGCGGTATGCATAGTCAATATTCAAGGAAGAAAAGAAATATAAACTAGCAAAGCATGGACTCAGACAAAAGCAATTTGATAAATAAGCATTAGAAATATCGAGTAAAGATCTTGTTATTTGCCTGATATAAAAAGAAAAAGCTAATCCATAGGATTAGCTTTTTCGGTTTAAACAACGGTGGTCAATTAGAAGGAGTAACGAACGCCCAGAGCAAAAGTACGAGTGAAGATATTGTTCGTACGGTTGAATAGGGTCGAATCCTCATAGTATTCCTGATATACATCGTCCAGCAGGTTAGTCGCATCGAAGCTCACGACTAAGTCATCGCTGATGTTGTAGCTTAATTGGAAGTCCAATGACTGCTCCGGCTTACGATAGATACCGCGAGGCATGGCAAAGTTAGGAGCATCATAGGCGTTTAAGAACTCACTACGCCAGGTATAAGACATACGCGCGCTGAAGAAATCTTTGTCGTAAATCAACACGGCACTATAAGACTCATCGGATACCCCAAACATATCACGGGTCGTAACACCAATTCGCTCACCCGTCCCTGTGTTATATTCAGGAATATCCTGCGACGAATCCAGCAGTGTCGCACTAAGCTGAGCGCCTAAACCGTCTAACAAACTAGGTAATCCTTCGGGGAAGTACACTGCACCTAACTCGAATCCGGTTAACTTACCGTTAGAAGTGTTACCAGGACGACTTAGAATATAGGTTTCATCTACTCCATCGCCATCATAGTCGTAGAGCGTGGTCGATAGAGAGTTGTATACTAAACCTTCAATATCGCGGCGGAAATAAGTACCGTAAATCGAATTGCCATTCCCAAAAT
Source organism: Shewanella sp. BC20 (assembly GCF_003129585.1). NCBI lineage: Bacteria > Pseudomonadati > Pseudomonadota > Gammaproteobacteria > Alteromonadales > Shewanellaceae > Shewanella > Shewanella sp. BC20. Next base: position 28,769 of record NZ_NHRI01000004.1, read on the forward strand.
AGTACTCGAGGGTGAAGTCATAGTTTTTAGAGGTCACAGGCTCTAAATCAGGATTACCACCACTGGCAGAACCATAATTCGTCTTAGATAAGTCAGGTACGTAATAGGTGAAAGAGTTCAGATCCGCAAAGGCGGGTTGACGAATGGTTTCGGTATAGGCGAAACGCGCAACAAAATCATCCGTTAACCAGTAACGCATCACTAAACTAGGTAACAATTTTGAGCTGTCAGTGGTGTCGCTGCTAATGGCGGTATAAACATTGCCATTAGCGTCTTTGGCATCATTGTCAAAGAAGTCCATATCCGCTTTCGAGCCTTCGTAGCGAACACCCATTTGACCATCTAAACGCTTACCAAAGACTTCAGTATCAAAGTCGGCCATCAGGTAGCCAGCCCAAGCTTGTTCAGAGATATCAAAGGTTTTCATGAGTTGTAGCTTTCTGGCTTCGAAGCCCCAAAGCTTTTCAAACTCACTGCGGTTTTTGTATAGGTTATAACCATTGATTACTGCCCATGAGTCAGGCACATTCGCGCGGCCTTCAAAGAAGCCCGATGTCACCATATACATGGAAGGATCGAGATCTGCATAGGCAATTTTCTTAGCGCTACTGACAGTGCGGCTGAAGTTAGTAGCGCCACGTTTTTCATAACGAGCGCCAAATTGCACTTTAGTGAAAATGGCATAATCCACATACACGCTGCCATCCATTGTCCAAGACAAGGAGTCTCCTTCATCTTTACTACCATTATCAAAGAAATCCGCTGTTTGCCATAGATCTGGATTTGTCATGTCTGACTCATCGAGTACGGTATCGGGATTATCTAAATAACTCCAGCTTGGGATACCATCGTCAGCATTAGCATCAATCTCGACACCATAAACCGTGGCATCACCGCGCATTGCTGTAAATTCATTCTCATAGGTACTCTGTTGATAAACCACTTCCGACTTTAATTGGAACTCGTCGGTAATGTCCCATTTACCCCCTAAGGCGAAGACATAGCTATCTGTGCTGGCTTTAGAGTGATCGCCACTGGTGAAGTTGTAGGCATTGTATGCGGTGCGCGATTTCACCACATTGGTGCCATCGTACACTTCAATCCCATCCTGGATCACTTGCTGCCAGTTCGCAGGAGAATCAACAAAACTAAACAACATTGAGTTAAAACTTTCGTTGCGATAACCATTGTAGAAGGCTTCGAAAGTGTATTCAGAGCTATCATTTGGCGCCCATTGTAATGAGATATTAAACGCAGGACGTTCACGCTCGCCCTCGAGAATGTTGCCAAACATCGCATCGCGAGCCAGTAAATATTCTTTGCCATCGATGGTGGCGCCAGCGCTGGTATCGATACCATGGGCAGAACCCACGTTCCAACCACTGGTAATGCGAGTACCATCTTCAACAAAGTAGGGGAAGGATGCACCAGGTGACACACTTTCATCTTTATAGTTAGTACGGATATAAGACACGTTAACTAATGCGCCCACTTCACCAATACTGGTATCCCAACGATTACTTGCTAATGCACTGAAGTTAGGGTCGATAGTATCGGGTTGGTCTGAATAGATGCCTTTAGCAGCAACAGAGACTTTACTGTCTTCAAAATCGAAAGGCTTATGGGTGCGGATATCAATTTGACCCGCAATACCGCTGGCCACTTGAGAAGAAGAACGAGTTTTAAAGACTTCAACACTGCCAAGCAGTGCGGCGGGAATATCGGCGATAGCAACTGAGCGGCCCGTTGCGGTGAAGATTTGGCGGCCGTTCACTGTGGTCGTCACATCCGTTAAACCACGAATACTGACAACATTCGCCTCACCAGACGCGCGGTCAGTCACTTGAACACCGGTTACCCGTTGTAAGGCTTCAACCACGTTATTATCTGGGAATTTGCCAATATCTTCGGCAACGATGGCATCGACAACTTGAATGTTTTGACGTTTAAGTTCTACCGCTTTATTTAAACTACCGCGGATCCCCTGAACCTGTATGATCTCCATCTCTTCATTATTATTTTGCGCTTTGCCGCCAGAAGAGGGCTGAGCCGTTTCTTCCGCCTGAGGCGATTGTGTCGCTTCAGCTTCTGCCGCATACGTCGCTTGACTAGCAAGAGCAAGCAGAATAGCACTTGCCAAATAAGTCTGTTTAAACATCTAGTTAATCTCCGGTAGTTTTATTATTTGACCCGGTAGCCTAAGACACCATCTGACGTCCCGGTCTTTTTTATTCCACTTCAGAGTCACGGACATCCCCACAGTGTCCCTGAAAATTTAGAATTTTGTAGCCTATTTTGTAGCGTATAGTGCGCCGCGTTAAGTCAATTACGCTCCAACGGGCGAGGTTAAGAATTTATCATAACTGTTAAAATCATATTGTATGACTATTTACATGTCAACTCACTGTTTGACGCAATAGGAAAGCAAGATCACATTTCGTTAAAATGCGTAAAATGGGATGAATCACATTTATCCATATGAAATAAAATGAATTAATTGAAAATAATGATGGTTTAGTGGTGAAAACACGACCTGAATTGAATAGGCACAACAGACCCAGCAAGCTGACCTTAACGTCAAATGTTTTGCAAAATCTCACAAATCTCTGTCACAAGATATTTACTTCTATCCCCATAATGCTAATGTAACTTTAGTGTTACAGTAGTATTGTATTACTTTTACATTTGATACATTGATACACGCTAACCTAATTATCAAACACAACAATAAAAGGAACGACGCTCATGGTGCTTAAACGCTCATTCGTGTCAGCAAGCTTGATCATGGCACTAGCCTCCTGTGGTGGGGACGACAGCAGCTACAGTGCTAACGACACAAATACCTTTACCCCTCCAGCCCCGGTGACATCGGCAGATCCAACAATTGTAGGTGAGGTGAGCTACAAAAATGCCGTAGTTCATGATCCTTCCATCATTAAAGATACCGATGGCACTTATTATGTTTTCGGCTCACATTTGGCGGTGGCCAGTTCTACCGACTTGATGAACTGGACGCAAATTGCCTCGGATGGTGCAGCAAAGAGCAGCCTGTTTAATACCTATGAGTCAGAAATCGCGGAAGGCACAGCATGGACGGGCGGCTTTGTTGGTTCGTGGGCACCGGATGTGATAAAGCTTGCCGACGGTAAGTACCATTTCTATTACGACTTCTGTGGCGGCCCCGATAAGATTGATTGCGTATCGCGCTCCTATTTGGGGATGGCCACCTCGGACAATATTCTCGGTCCCTATGTTAACCAAGGCTTGATCTTAAAGTCTGGACAGGTTGGAGCCGAAAACCCCGGTGCCAATGGTCAAAACTACAATGGTTTTGTCGACCCTAACGCTATCGATCCAGCCGTGTTTTACGATAAAGCTGGCGGTCTGTGGATGACCTATGGTTCCTATTCCGGCGGGATCTGGGTGATGCAGTTAGATCCAGCAACGGGTAAACCGTTAGCGGATCAGGGCTATGGCACTAAGATCATGGGCGGCAATTACAGTGCGATTGAAGGGTCTTATGTTATCTATAGCCCTGAATCCGAATACTATTATATGTTTACCTCCTTTGGTGGCTTCGCCCAAAAAGACGGTTACAACATTCGTATCTCTCGCTCTAAAAATCCTAACGGTCCCTATGTGGATGCTGCGGGTCTGGACATGATTGGCGCAACAGCAGCAGGCAATATCGCCGACTATGGCGTTAAACTGATGGGCGGTTTCCAATTTGTGGCCCACCCTGGCGATGTGGGTCATGATCACGGTTACCTGTCACCCGGCCACAACTCCGCTTTTTATGATGCACAAACGGGCAAATACTTCTTAGTATTCCATACGCGCTTCCCCGATACCGGCGAAGGTCACAGCGTGCGCGTGCATGAGCTATTTCTCAACAGCGATGGTTGGTTAGTTGCCTCACCACAGCGTTATGCACCGATCAACGGCGATAACATTGTCGATGAAATCGATGTTACTGGTGATTATCAATTCATTAATCACGCAAAAGATATCAATACGGCGGCGCACACCTCCCTGCACATTAAGTTATCCCGTACTTGGACCAATAAAGGCAGTGTTTCTGGCGATGTGACTGGTACATACCAACAGGGCGATGACAACCAAATCACCTTAATGCTAGACAATTTAGGCACTTTTGAAGGCGTACTCGCTTGGCAATGGGATCCTGAGCAAAACAAACTCATGCCGACATTTAGCGCCATTTCTAATGATGGGGTGAGTATTTGGGGCGTGAAGCTCACCGATAAAACCACTGAGGAAATTTTAACGGCATCGGCAAACGGCATTAGCCTGCCGACCGAAGCTACCGAAGGTAAAATCGCCTTACCGACACAAGGTACCCGTGGATCAACTATCGAGTGGCAATCGAGCGACGAGTCAGTGATCCGTGCCGATGGCACCATTATCCGACCCAACGTAGGCGAGGGCGATAAGGTCGTCACCTTAACTGCGACGATCATGGTCAATGGTAAGAAGGTGACTAAAACCTTCCAAATCACCGTATTTGCCCGTAAAACCTATAACCGTATTGCCCAGTACAGCTTCGAGAATAACCTCAAGGATTCCTTAGGCTTATTTGCTGATGGTCAACCCACTGGCGATAGGATCTACAAAGCAGGTGATGCCATTGGCTACGCCACCGGCTTTGAAGGACAAGCCCTATCATTAGATGGTGCCCACGGGGTGTTACTGCCATCGGGCATTATCTCCAGCTACGAGTACACAGTGTCTTTCTGGGCAAGTCCTGCGGTTATCACAGGATTTACCACGGCATTCTTCGGCGCAGTTAACGAGCAAACCGCTGAAGATGGTAGCAAGTTCTCCAATACTTGGGTCAGCTTGCTGCCACAGGGCTGGGACGGCAATACCATGTTCTGGAGTCATAATATCGATACCAGCGGCAGCTCAGTGCTGGAGACCTGGTTTGATGGTGTAACCGGTGAGCGCATCGCTGAAAACACTTGGTCACATCTAGCGTTCTCCGTCAATAAAGGGCTCGTTAAAGTCTTTATCAACGGGGTTGAGCGCTTTAGCAGCGGTAACCTTGCCAACTACTATACGGGTGCACAGGGTATTTTCGTTCTTGGTGTTAACTACTGGGATCTGCCATACAGCGGCCTTATCGATGAGCTGAAGGTATATGAAGCAGCATTAACGGCTGAAGAAGTCAAAGCCCTCGATATCGACAAGTTAGCCGACAGTGAACTCTTGTCCTCAGCAACGGCCATTCTGGAGCTAGGCGACTTATCTGCGGTGCGTGAAAACATCGAACTGCCAGTAACGGGTCCTTATGCTTCGGCAATTACTTGGGTCTCTTCCGATCCAACCATTATCGATACCCGCGGCACAGTCAATCAGCCTGGCCGTGAGGAAACCGATAAGGTGGTGACCCTAACGGCAACCTTAAAACTCGGTCAAGCGACGCAGACGAAAGTCTTCACCGCCACCGTTAAGTCTAAGGCGCCGCCAACACTGGTCGCAGTCTATAGCTTTGAAGACAATCTTAACGACAGTACCGCTAACTTCGGCGCGGGCACTGTAGTGGGTAACCTGATTGGCGTTGAAGGCGGTAAAATCAGCTATGTGGATGGCGCGGTAGGCAAGGCGGCGGTCTTTGATGGTGCCTCTGGTATTATATTGCCGAATAACCTTATCAAAGACTACACCTATTCAGTGTCAATGTGGCTCAACCCTGAGCAGCTGAATAAGTACACTACAGCCTTGTTTGGTTATGCGACTGATTCTAGCTGGACCAGCGTCTTACCAGGCGGTCAAAATGATTATGAGCGCATGGTGTTATGGTCAGGCACAGCATGGTACGACGGTAGAACCGGTTTTGTGATGCCAAAATCCCAATGGACGCACCTTGCGTACACTGTGAATGGCGGCGATGTGAAGGTCTATATCAATGGTGAATTGAAGTTTACCGGCGCGAACTTCCCGAACATCTTCTCAGTACCGACCACTAAGTTTGCGGTTGGGGTCAACTTCTGGGATGCACCTTTTAAAGGGGCAATCGATGAAATCAAGTTCTATGACGAAGCGATTACTGAACAAGATGTAGCTGATTTATATGGTGAATCTAATCAATAGTCAAGATTAGCTGTCTATACTGAAAGCACCCATTCGGGTGCTTTTTTATTGTTTGCGGCATGGTAATTGAATTCTGGTTATCCGTGACTAAGGAATCTAATGACTGTTTTTCGTCTATTTACGCTGACAACGCTCACCATGTTGGCCTTTGCCTGTAACTCGATACTTTGCCGACTCGCGTTAAAGGATGGCAGTATCGATGCGGGCAGCTTTACCCTGATCCGGTTGTTATCGGGTGCCATCATGCTCTGGCTATTAAGCCTCAACAAACCTGCGCTGGAGGCCAAGGGCCATTGGGGCTCAGCCTTGGCATTGTTTGTCTACGCAGCGGGATTTTCTTATGCCTATATTAATATGACGGCCTCAATGGGCGCTCTGTTACTCTTTGGTGCCGTACAAGCCACCATGATTGGCTATGGGCTGTACCGAAAAGAAATCTTTAATACCAGACAATGGCTTGGATTGGCCTGCGCCGCTGTCGGTTTGATTTTTCTGCTGTTACCTGGGCTGTCAGCGCCGCCACTAATGAGTTCATTGTTGATGATAAGCGCTGGGGTCGCTTGGGGGATTTATTCGATTAAGGGTAAGGGAGCCAAGCATCCCATTCCTGTCAGTGCAGGCAACTTTATCCGCACTGTGCCGATGGCACTGTTATTAATGTTATTATTTCGAGATCCCTTAGCAGTAAGTCAGATGGGAATTATCTATGCGTTAGCCTCGGGCGTCATCGCTTCAGGCTTAGGTTATGCGATTTGGTATTCCATTTTACCTTTATTGTCATCCACCTACGCCGCCACTGTACAGTTGAGTGTGCCGTTAATTGCCGCGGTTGGCGGGGTGCTATTGCTGGATGAACCCCTAAGCCTTCGATTACTGCTAGCCTCCTGCGCCATCCTCGGTGGCATTGCACTGGTTGTCCTCAGCAAATCTGCGCCACAAAATAAAAGCTAAATAGAAAGAAACATTTATCTTTTCCTTTTGCCCTTGCGTCTGCCAACACCTTGTTTAAGAATAAGGTCATTCTGGGTAAAAGGACGTCTTGAGTAAATCATGCAAACGGTCACGGTTGGCGATCTGTTGATGACCATCCCTGTGGGCAACCGCCTTGGTGAAGGTGTGCTGTGGGATGAGTTACACCAATCCATTTGGTGGACCGACATTTTATCCTCTGTGATTTATCGTTTTCATCTCGCGAGCCGCTCCTTAGAGACTTTCCCCATGCCGCACCGCGTCGGCTCCTTTGGCCTCACGGCAAAGCCCACAACACTTATCGTCGCATTCGATATCGGTATTGCAACTTATGATATTGAAGATCAAAGCCTGACATGGTTGGCGCAGCCAGAATCTCATTTTGCTGGCAATCGCTTTAATGATGGTCGCATCGATAGGCAAGGGCGTTTTTGGGCGGGCACTATGGTTGAGCGGCGCGATACGTTGCAACAAACCGCAGCCCTGTATTGTCTAGATGAGAAAGGTCTTTGCCACCAACACCTTACAAATCTCGAAATCTCCAACGGCCTGTGCTGGAGCGTAGATGGGCGAACGCTCTACCATGCTGATTCGCCAAAACACCAAATCTATCAATATGATTTTGATATTGAGCAGGGGTTATTGAGTCGTAAGCGCCTCTTTGCGAGCACGAGCCATCATATTTTCCCTGATGGTTCAGATGTCGATGCGGCGGGTTATCTCTGGAATGCCCAGTGGGGCGGTGGCCAGGTGGTGCGCTATCGTCCCGATGGTGAAGTCGATCTTATCCTCAAATTACCCGTTACCCACCCAACCAGCATCGCCTTTGGCGGCGAAAAGCGTGATTTACTGATAGTCACCAGTGCCAAACACTCACTTGACGCATCGCAATTAGACCAAGAGCCGCAAGCAGGCGATGTGTTTATCTACCCATTACAGGGTATTTATGGTGTAAACAGCCCTCGTTTTTGCGGGCAGCTATAAGTTTAGATCAGCGTTTTTAGCGTAAATCTTGTTATCACAGCCACACATCAATCCCTTAGCCAAAAACGATTTACCATAATTTCAGGTAAAATCACCGTTTGTTGCCCCAATCATTTACCTTAAATTGTGATCTTGCTCAAAAAGCAGCTAATCGGTATTTTCACTCATAATCTGAGCAACTGGCGCCACTTTTGTGATGCGCATCAACAATAAGATTTACGCCCATCGGAAATTGGTACAAAGTGGACAAAATGGCTAATCAAAATGTCCATATCAATAAAAGCATTTAACTCTTTTCGTTTGCGCAAACAAAGCGCATTAATCTAATGAGTGGCATTTTAAATTCTTGTATTTAGGCATTTATGCTATTGAATGCTTAATGTGACTTTGATCACCTGTCAGAAATTGTCATTATTAGTCACTTTTTTATACTCGCACCAAGAGTAGGGTTAAGTTCTCTACTCAAGCATGCAGCGTATTCGCTGCAACTTGTGAGCACATAAAAGAGAGTGTGTGAAATGACAATGAATAGACGACAGTTTTTTAAACTCTGTGCTGTAGGAGCCGCGACTTCTGCTATTTCTGCACTGGGGTTAATGTCCGAAAAGGCATTTGCATCCGTCAGAGGTTTTAAATTGCTACGCGCAAAAGAGACGCGTAACAATTGTTGCTACTGCTCTGTGGGTTGTGGTTTGTTGATGTACAGCCAAAGCAGTAATGGGAAAAATGCGGAGCAGAGCATTTTTCATATCGAGGGCGATGCCGATAATCCGATTAACCGCGGCGCCCTGTGTCCAAAAGGGGCAGGACTGGTTGACTATGTGAACAGTCCGCACCGTTTAAAATATCCCGAAGTGCGTTTACCCGGTTCGGATAAATGGCAGCGCATTAGCTGGGATGAGGCTTTTAAGCGAATCGCAAGGCTTATCAAAGACGAGCGCGATGCTAACCTGGTTGAGAAAAATGCCCAGGGTCAAACCGTTAACCGCTTAGTCAGCCTAGGGATGATGACCTCATCGGCCCAAGCAAACGAAGGCTGCTACATTACCCATAAATTTGGCCGTGCCATTGGTATGTTAGGCATAGATAACATCGCCCGTGTTTGCCACGCCCCAACACCGGCCGCAATGGCGCCCACCTTTGGCCGTGGTGCTATGACTAACCACTGGGCGGATATGAAAAATACCGATCTGGCCATAGTGATGGGCGGTAACGCTGCCGAAGCGCATCCCGTCGGCTTTGGTTGGGTGACAGAGGCGATGGAGCATAACAACGCCAAGTTGATTGTGGTCGATCCGCGCTTTAACCGCAGTGCTGCCGTCGCCGATTTATATGCGCCTATTCGTTCAGGCACTGATATTGCCTTCCTGCTCGGCATGATCCGCTACCTGCTCGAAACCCAGCAAATCAACCTTAATTATGTCAAAGCCTATACCAACGCCTCGTTTATCGTGCGGGAAGACTTTGAATTTAATGACGGTTTATTCAGTGGCTATGATGAGGCTAACCATAAATACGACCAATCCACTTGGTTCTATGAGTTAGATGAAGAGGGTTACGCAAAAGTTGACCCAAGCTTAAGCCATCCTCGCTGCGTGATTAACCTGCTGAAAAAACACGTCGATCGCTACGATCCTGACACGGTATCCAGCATCACAGGGACGCCGAAAGAAGCCTATCTTGAAGTGTGTCAGCAAATTGGGGCGACCCATGTTGACCATAAAGCTGCCACCTTCCTGTATGCCCTTGGTTGGACACAGCACAGCGTTGGCGCGCAAAACATCCGTACCATGGCGATGATCCAATTGCTGCTTGGCAATATGGGGATCATGGGCGGCGGCGTGAATGCACTGCGCGGTCACTCAAACGTACAGGGGGCGACGGACTTAGGTTTATTGTGCCAAGGATTACCTGGCTACCTTAAACTGCCACAGGATAGAGATGTTGATTTACAAAACTATTTAGCCCATTACACCCCTAAAGCCTTAAGACCAAACCAAACCAACTATTGGCACAATTACCCAGCCTTTACCGTGTCGTTGTTAAAAGCCTTCTTCGGTGAACATGCAATGGCAGAGAATGATTATGGTTATGACTGGCTGCCAAAATGGGACCAACAGTACGATATCAACAAGCAAATCGACATGATGGTTCACGGTGAGGTTAACGGCTACTTTATCCAAGGCATCAACGCGCTTAACTCCCAACCCGATAAGCAAAAAGTGTCTAAGGGCTTATCAAATTTAAAGTTTTTAGTGGTGCTCGATGCGCTCGCGAACGAAACCTCGAGTTTCTGGCGCAATGCGGGTCAATTTAACGATGTAGATACCGCCAGTATCCAAACCGAAGTCTTCCGCTTACCAACTACCTGTTTTGCTGAGGAAAGTGGTTCAATTGCTAACTCGAGCCGCTGGTTACAATGGCACTTTAAGGGCGCTAATCCTCCCGGTGAAGCCTTATCTGATCCTGCGATCCTTTCTGGCATCATGCTGGAATTAAAACGTTTATACCGTGAAGAGGGCGGCCGTTTACCTGCGCCTATCGAAGCGATTAAATGGGACTATGCGATTGAGCATGAACCCAGTTCAGAGGAAATCGCGCGGGAGATGAACGGTTATGATCTCACGACCGGTAAGCTGCTAAATGGTTTCTCCGAATTAAAAGCCGATGGCTCAACCTCATGCGGTATTTGGGTTTACTCAGGCATGTGGACCGAAGCGGGCAACTTGATGGCGCGCCGCGATAATAGCGATCCATCGGGTAAAGGCATTACCCCGAATTGGTCATTCGCTTGGCCTGCAAACCGCCGCATCTTGTACAACCGCGCATCATGCGACGTGCAAGGTAAGCCGCGCGATCCAAGCCGTGTGCTGCTCGAGTATAAGGACAACAAGTGGCAGGGCATTGATGTGCCAGATTTTAATGCCAAATTGAATGCCGAAGAATCGGCCCATCCTTTCATCATGCAAGCCGATGGCGTTGGCCACTTATTTGCGCTGCGTGACTTAAAAGATGGCCCATTCCCAGAGCATTATGAACCGTTTGAATCACCACTGGCGAGTAATCCGCTGCATCCTAAGGTCACCAATAACCCGGTGGCACGGATGTTCAAAGGCTTACGTGAAAGCTTTGGTACCAATGAAGAATTCCCCTATGTTGGCACCACTTACTCAATGACGGAACACTTCAACAACTGGACCACACATTGCCACCTTGCTGCGATTACCCAGCCACAACACTTTATCGAAATCGATGAAATCTTGGCGGCGGAAAAGGGCATCAATAACGGTGATTGGGTCAAGGTGAGTTCTAAACGCTCGCATATTGTCACTAAGGCCTATGTCACTAAACGACTCCAACCCATGATGGTTCAGGGCAAAAAAGTTCACACCATAGGTATTCCACGCCATGGCAGTTATGAGGCTTTGACGCAGAAGAGTTATATCGTCAACGAGCTAACTTCATCTGTGGGCGATGCCAATACCCAAACCCCTGAATATAAAGCATTCCTTGTGAATATTGCCAAAGCGGAGGGCTTCTAATTATGGCTTCTCAAGATATTATCCGCATCTCAGGCACCACGGATATCACCCCAGCGTCCCAGGCGCGCATTGGTGCGGTCCAGCAGGTGACTAAGCTGTTTGATGCGACTAAATGTACCGGCTGTAAAGCGTGTCAGGTTGCCTGCTCCGAATGGAATGACCTTCGTGAAGATGTCGGCACTTTCCAAGGCAGTTACCAGAACCCAATGACACTGTCTCCGGAGAGCTGGAACATAATGCAGTATCACGAAGTGATGGATAACAATAAGTTGCGTTGGCAATTTACCCACACTGCCTGTATGCACTGCGCCGATCCAGCCTGCTTAAAAGCTTGTTCAACCAGCGGCGCGATTGTGCAACATGCTAATGGCACAGTGGATTTTGACTCGAACAAATGTATTGGCTGCGGCTATTGCGCCAGTGCCTGTCCTTTCAATGTGCCTAAGATCAGCGCCAAAGATAACAAAGCCTATAAGTGCACCCTGTGCTCCGATAGGCTCGCCGTTGGCCTCGAGCCTTCCTGCGTTAAAACCTGCACCGTGGGAGCGCTGCGTTTTGGCACCCGTGAAGACATGTTGTTCTATGCCGAAAAACGCGTCGAGCAGTTAAAGGAACGCGGTTTTACCAAGGCGGGACTCTATAACCCCGAAGGGGTTGGTGGTACGCATATGATGATGATCCTCCACGACATCACGCAACCCGAAAGCTATGGTATGCCCAAGGATCCGCAAATCCCCGCCGCCACCGAGTGGCGTCAAGATTGGCTTAAACCTTTGGGCACCGCAGGCTTGCTCGCAACGGCGGCGTTCGCCCTGATGCACCGCATTGCAGTAGGGCGCAACATCGTCGAGGAAGATCAGCCAGGTTACATTGATGCCGGAGTCAAAGAGGAGGAAAAGCTATGAATCATAAAGAAATGATTGTCCGTCATAAGCTCGTAGATCGCCTGTGCCACTGGACCATAGTCTTTGTTGGCCTAGTGACCTTTCTAACGGGATTCTCGTTTTTTTATCCCTCGTTCCAGTGGCTCAGTGGCATTGTTGGCACACCACAGCTGGCAAAAGTGATGCATCCATTCTTCGGGATCGCCATGTGTCTGCTGCTGGCGGTGATGTTGATCCGCTACTACCAGCACAATAAGTGGAATAAATACGATTTGCCCTGGATGAAAGCCGTGGTGTGGGTGTTGCTGCAGAAAGAAGAGAACATTCCGCCCGTGGGCCATTACAACCCAGGTCAGAAAATGTTATTCCGCGCCTTTGTTGTTTTTGTGCTGGCGTTTCTGATCAGCGGCATCATGATGTGGCAGCCATATTTTGCGCCCATGTTCTCGGCAGAAGCCGTCAATTGGGCCACCTTAGTCCACTCGGCCTGCGGCGTGTTAATGCTGCTCTCCCTCGTGGTGCATGTGTGGATGGCCTGCTGGATTGAAGGCTCTATCACTGGGATGCTCTACGGCAAAGTCTCTAAGGCTTGGGCCCGTAAGCACCATCCAGCCATGTTAGAAGAACACGAGGAAAAATAGCAATGAAGATGGCCAGCGATATCCCGTTAAGTTTTGTTGATAAATCTCCCTTAACATTGAAACCGCTAAAAGCGGCAGATCCTGAGAAAGTTTATCAACATAGAGCACGTCGTTTAGCCCAATTAGCGCAGGATTCTCCGCTGGCGGATTATCTTAAGCTTTGCCAAATCCTTGTGTCGGCGCAGCAAAAACTGGCTGCAACGGAAATGGGCCCAGCGCCAAAGATTGACCCTGAGGTCCAATTTCCGCTGTCAGTGAGTCAAACTGCTAAGGCCCAAGCTTGGTTACAGCCATTGCAAGCACTGCTGACAGAATTGGTATCTCAAGTACCTGCGCATTTAGTGCCTGTGATACAAGAGCTACAACAGCAGTCACCAGCTCAATTGCTAGAGTGGGGCAATCAACTAAGGCAAGGGCAGTTTAGTGCCGTACCCGCACAGTTCAGCTTATTTATCTGGGCGGGTTTGTCACTGTATTGGTCCCATTGGGCGCCCATGGTGATTGCACGTATGGATGTCAATCGGGTTAAGCAATCCAGCTTATGCCCTGTGTGCGGCAGTCATCCGGTCGCCAGCATGATTGTCGATAAACCCCGCGAAGGGCTGCGTTATCTGCATTGCAGTCTGTGCGAAACTGAGTGGCATTATGTGCGTGCCCATTGTACTTGCTGCGAACAATCTCGGGAGATGTCCATTTGGTCCTTTGACGATCATAAAGCCAACGTGCGAATTGAGAGCTGTGAGACGTGTAAGGGATACACTAAGATGTTGTTTACCAACCGTTTGCCATTGTTGGATGCGGCTGCCGATGATATCGCAACGCTGGGATTGGATGCCGAGCTCAATGCAAAGGGCTATGGTGCGACAACGGTAAATCCGCTGTTACTTGCACATGAGGCCTAACCAATAAAAAAGGATTGAATAAACAAGGCCATGGATGGCCTTTGCTAAACATGTTCCATTCGGTCACCACTTAAGTTGTGACCGAATGGTCATTGACTGTGATATCAAACTCACTCACTGATAAAGTCAGAGTGGGGCGGTTATCAGGCTTTTTGGCATACGCTGTATCAATTCGAATGCCCTTTCGCATTATCTCTAACACAGCACGACCCCTTCACTTTATAGCCAAAGCATTATTAGGCCTTAATGGTTATAAAAACCATGTGGAATGCCTAGATGAAACAATATTGGATTTTTCGAAGCTGAGTTTAAACTGCTTTATTTATAATTACTTAGCTAAATATAGTGGTTTTATTGTGTCAAGATTACACTCGGCATTAAAAAGTTTTTATCCACAAAGCGAACCAAGCAGCTTCAATCATTCCATAAGAATACTTAAGTCACTCATACCCGTTTGTCTGAACCTAGAAACCCAGCGGCAAACAACGATGGCGCTATGCATCTTGAACTCTAATGCGACTGGGATAGCGAGTGTGGAATTGAAATCATCATTCAAGCCAACAGACTTCTTTGTGTGGTTAGGTTTAACAGCATTGAATCGTAATGCTCTGGGAATTTGGATAATTTAGGCGCATTGCACAACAGGCATTTTGCTCAAAGACGATTCAACTGATGGTAGATTGCGGGGATCTGCATATTGTGAGTTTTACACCAAAAATAGGCGTGACTAAACAACGCGATTTAGCGAGGTAACTCAACGCACTCATTAATAGCGCATGAAGCGAGTCCACCCGAACTTATCGTTAAATCATCAATCCTTGTAATCACAATCCTTTAGTCACATTCGTGCGCTACGTGAAATCTGCACAACTTGAGGGCAATCCTAGCCAAATATTCACGTAGAAACGCCTTTAAATAAATTCATTAAACGCATCCTTAACCCTGATGCCGTCAGTGACTAGTGAGAGGGATTAATGAAACTCAGTCATTTACATAGGGAAAGGTAATCAACCATATCCACCCACATTCCATTTAACATAATATACATTGTGCGCAGCCTTGTGTGAGAGGGATTTGGGATGCCAGCGCGGTACTAGTCAATCCCTCGTAAATGGTCTAATGGCTTATTAAAGGCGCTTTCATGTCTTTCTATTTGTGTGGTATGCAAATATTTCGATGTGGTGTCGATACTCTCATGACCCGCATCGGCTTGTACGTGTGACAACGGTCGACGATTGATGTTGATATCATGGGTGATCCCCGTGTGCCGAATGTTATGTGCGGTGAGTTTTCGCATTTGCTCGGCATCCTGATTAAAGCCATCGGTTTGAGCATTATCCGCCGCGAGATTGATAATGGTTTGGATGTCTTCACGAATTTGCCTGATCCCAAGATTGGCATTTACAAGACCCGCGTCGCGGCCACGACCGGCGGCGCGATGGCGAACAAACAAAGGATGATGTTCGCCTTGGCTTGGAAAATCTGACAGCCCCAAAAATTGCCTGTATTTAACCAAACCATCGAGTAACGCCTTAGAAATCGCCACGCTACGTTTTTTACCACCTTTACTGAGTGGAATGTGAAAACTCCAAATACCAGTCTGTGGATTTTGCCTAAATTGCCCCATCACGGGCGAATAGCCGACCCGAGCCGAAACATCTGAAATACGCAAATAACAGGAATAAATCAATGAAATCAAAAACAAACTACGTTGGTGTAATTCAGGCGTCGTTTCTGCCAGCTGAGTCACAGTGCTCATCACATAGGACCACTGTAATTCTGTGAAAGCCAAGCTGTTTTCATCTTCATCAGTTTGTCTTTGATACTGCTTGTTTTGCGCAAAACGACTGTGATTCAACCAAATTTGCGCGGGATTACGCTCGCAAAACTCCTCACTCATTAAATAGCTATAAAACGAGGATAAAATAGCAATCTTGGTCTTTAAGGCGTTATCGCTCAACACATAAGGCTGTACTTGCCCAAGGGTTTTCTTGCCGACAAATGGCCGCCAAAGGCTGTTAGGCACTCGCTCATCCCGCAATTTATCGAGTTTAAACTGTGGCACGTTAAAGTAACCGATTAGCGTTATTGGTGGCGCCAAGCAATAATCCACATAGCGACTCATATCCTTACGTAACACCTGTGTGGGCGACATTTTCGCGACATCAAAACACCAATGTAGGAACGTTGTTACTTCACTCCGATAGGCTTTATAGTTGTTTTCACTGTGTTTTTGCTCGAATAACCAATCAGTTGCGTGTTCCATTACTAAACCCGCATCAGGTACATCTGCAAGGCTGACTTGTGTGATGTATTGATTCACCACACTGTTGCCGTCTTGTATGAATTGAATTGAATCAAATAATGGCAATACTGGAGGAAGCTGCATATTAACTTTAAAATTTAATGGTTTATTGCATGATAATACTTAAATGCAAATGCCGATAACGTTATTTATCGGCATTAACCAAAAACTCAATTTGTGGACAGCTCGTTTGCGTACATTGCTGGCAACCGATGCGTTTTTGGCAGCAAATCAGACAAAGCTGCCAGACTTTACGTTTTGATTGACTATCGAGACAAGAAAAGTCCGCCGCACATAACGTGCCTTCGCGAATAAGCTGCGCGAGTTTCTCCTCTGATATGGATAGATTGATCCGTTCAGCCATATAAATCCCCTGCGATTAATCCTGTGTCGATAATACTAAAATGAGAATAGTTATCAACAAGGTTAATGTAATTATGCTAACTCCCCCCACTATCTTAATTATTTTCAACTGATCTGATTGGCTTCTACTACACTCTAACTGTGTGCTGCTCCTTTACGTGTTGAGGTACCGGATGGTGATTGATCTTACAAACAAAAAGCCGTTGTTCTCCACTAAGAAAACCACTGAAACCTCTACCTCTGGGGCCCCCTGGAAGATCCTTGTTGTCGATGATGAGCCCGATGTCCATACCGTGACTAAACTCGCCCTTTCCCGTTTTCGCCTCGATGGCCGTGCCCTCACCTTTATTAATGCCTACAGTGGCGAACAGGCAAAGGAGCTGCTCGCCCAAGAACAAGACATTGCCGTTGCTTTTATCGATGTGGTGATGGAAAGCGACCATGCGGGACTCGAGCTGGTTAAATGGATCCGCGAAGTGCAAGTGAACAAAAATATTCGACTCATTCTCCGTACTGGCCAGCCCGGACAAGCCCCCGAAGAGGATGTCATAGTCAATTACGATATCAATGATTACAAAGCTAAATCTGAACTCGATTCCCGTAAACTCATGACCAGCGTCTACTCTGCCCTTCGCTCCTATCGCGACATTATGGAAATCGAGCAAGCAAGACGAGCGCAAGTTAATCATCGTAAGGGCTTAGAGCGGGTGCTTGAAGCCACCTCGGGTCTCTTTGAACTCAGAACCTTACATCGATTTGCCGATGGCCTACTCACCCAAGTCGCGACTCTGCTCAATCTTGATACCGAAACCTTGCTGCTGACCTGCAATGCGATGGATGCGATTAGTGGCCATGTGGATACGGCTGAAATTGAAATCCTCGCCGGTACAGGGCAGTTTGCCAATAGTCCTTCACATAAAGAACTCCCTGAGCATATTGCCACGCTGTTGCGTAGCGCCTTAATGCAAAAACGCTGCTTATACGAAGACAATTGTTTTATCGGCTATTTTCCGACAAAGAGCGGCCTTATTAACCTGCTCTATATGGATGGCATTGATAAAATTGATGATTTGGATAAAAAGCTAGTCGATATTTTTGCGATAAACGTCGGGGTTGCGTTTGAGAATCTCCTCTTGAATCAAGAGGTGGAAGATACTCAATCAGAACTGATCCTGCGTTTGGGCGATGTGGTCGAGAGTCGTTCTAAAGAAGCCGCCAATCATGTTAAACGCATGGCGGAATATTGTGCCCAACTGGCGTTACTGGCGGGGTTAACCGAGACCGAAGCCGACTTATTGCGCCGCGCCTCTCCAATGCACGATATAGGTAAAATCGCGATCCCCGATGCGGTATTACTTAAACCTGGCAAATTAGATGACCAAGAATGGTCTGTAATGCGTCAGCACCCCAGCATTGGATACCAGATCCTCGCCAATTCCGAGCGGCCAATTTTAAAAGCAGCGGCGATTATCGCCCTACAACACCATGAAAAATATGACGGCTCAGGCTATCCAAGCAACTTAAAACAAGATCAAATTCACATTTTTGCCCGCATCGTTGCTATCGCAGATGTGTTCGACGCCCTATCACACGCAAGATGCTACAAAGCTGCCTGGCCATTAGAGGATGTTATTGTCGAAATGCGTAAAGGTGCAGGTAAACATTTTGACCCAGATTTGCTCGAACTCTTTATCAATAACATCGATATCTTTGTTCGAGTCAAAGATAACTGGAAGGATCATGACGAGTCATTAAAATAACCTTAAAAATCAGTATTAACTGAATGGTAAATAGCTGTATCTGCAATTTTTTCAGCAAAAACTCACGAAATAAGGTTTTATTTGCCTCAATCGTTCCAATCAACTCGGATTATCGGCCAGAAAGTCAAAAACGACGGCTTGTTGAACACCATTTCGGTTAAAACTGATAAATCCTCGCCAGACCATGTATCCACTGCTGCAAGCGCCGTAAATCATCTGCCCTTCATAGGTGGTTTTATTCACTTCACGAAGATTAACAGGTATAACCCCCATAAACATGTCTCTGCCTTCTAAACGGATCTGAAGGTTTTCGATAGTATCGGATGATAATAGCTTCAATGTTAATGGTTTTTCGCTCGGTGCATGCGCTGGTGTTAGACTAATGCTCAGCTCTAAATCGCCAATGCGTTTAATACAATCCCCCTGTGTAAAGGCACAAAGTGTCGGGTCAGCGGGCATTGTTTTTATCTGTTGCGTGGTCTTTTCATTGCAAGCTGTGAGATTCATCATAACTAGCATGAGATAGAGTGGGAGAAGTTTGCGAATAAGCACAAAAATTAACCTTGTGATGCAAGATGTTAACATTCTATGGCGTAGGTTGATCTAGATCAACTTTCCAGCCCCCTTCTTTGGTATCTTTTTTGACATGGCTCAAGTATCATTGCGAAACCTCATATTTGAGCACAAATGTGTAGGGTAACGCATTGACATGGCTTCACAACCCTAATAGGGAAGTGGATTTTGTGTCATATATAACAGGTAAAGCTTGTCTTTACTAAAAGTAAAAGTAATAAGCAGTGGAAGCATTATGATGAACCATTCCCAGCCAACAGGCGCTGATTACAATTACACCATTGTCCGCCAATTTGCCTTAACCACAGTTTTGTGGGGTATTGTTGGTATGTCAGTCGGTGTATTAATTGCGGCTCAGTTAATCTGGCCACATCTGAACTTTGATACTCCTTGGTTTACGTATAGTCGCTTGCGACCATTACATACCAATGCGGTAATCTTCGCGTTCGGAACATCAGCCCTCTTTGCAACATCCTATTATGTCGTACAACGCACCTGTCAAACCCGACTATTTGCACCTAAATTAGCTGCATTTACGTTTTGGGGATGGCAAGCCATCATTCTGTCAGCAGCCATCACTCTGCCAATGGGTTACACCAGCGGTAAAGAATATGCTGAATTAGAATGGCCAATCGATATTGCCATCACCATCGTTTGGGTATCCTATGCAATAGTGTTCTTCGGCACTATTATCAAACGAACAACATCGCATATTTACGTAGCGAACTGGTTCTTTGGTGCATTTATCATTACGGTTGCCGTGCTTCACATCGTGAACTCAATGGCCGTTCCTGTTAGCTTGTTCAAGTCATACTCTATGTACAGTGGCGCGGTCGATGCCATGGTGCAATGGTGGTATGGTCACAATGCGGTAGGCTTCCTGTTAACCGCAGGCTTCTTAGGTATGATGTACTACTTCGTTCCTAAGCAAGCGGGTCGTCCTGTTTACTCATATCGTCTGTCGATTGTGCACTTCTGGGCACTGATCGCACTGTACATTTGGGCAGGTCCTCACCACTTACACTACACTGCCCTGCCAGACTGGACTCAGTCTTTAGGTATGGTGATGTCACTGATCCTGTTCGCACCATCTTGGGGTGGTATGATCAACGGTATCATGACCTTATCTGGCGCATGGCACAAACTGCGTACTGACCCAGTACTGCGTTTCTTAGTGGTTTCTCTGTCTTTCTACGGTATGTCGACCTTCGAAGGTCCGATGATGGCCATCAAGACAGTTAACGCTTTATCTCACTACACAGACTGGACTGTCGGTCACGTTCACTCAGGCGCGCTAGGCTGGGTTGCAATGGTGTCTATCGGTTCTCTGTATCACTTGATCCCAGTACTGTTCGGCCATGGCCGTATGTACAGTATCAAGTTAGTTAACGTGCATTTCTGGTTAGCAACTATCGGTACTGTACTTTACATCGTGTCTATGTGGATTTCTGGTGTAATGCAAGGTCTGATGTGGCGTGCAGTTAACGCTGATGGTACTTTGACTTATAGCTTTGTTGAAAGTCTGGAAGCTTCTTATCCTTTCTACTTCGTACGTTTCCTCGGCGGTTGTTTCTTCTTAACCGGTATGCTGATCATGGCATACAACGTGATCCGTACTGTGAAAGCCTCTAAAGATTCATTGCCAGCACTGGCTGAAGCAAAAGCGGCTTAAGGAGCAAACTCGATGAAATTTAATCATGAGATAGTTGAAAAAAACATCGGTTTGTTAGCGATCTTCACTGTTATCGCTATCAGCTTCGGTAGCTTGGTAGAAATCACGCCGTTGATTTTCCAAAAAGATACCACTGAGCCTGTTGAAGGTTTGAAACCCTACACTGCCCTGCAACTCGAAGGTCGTGACATCTATGTGCGTGAAGGTTGCTACAACTGCCACAGCCAGATGATCCGTCCTTTACGTGCAGAGACTGAACGTTACGGTCACTACTCTGTTGCCGGTGAGTCTGTTTGGGATCACCCATTCCAATGGGGTTCTAAGCGTACTGGTCCAGACTTGGCTCGTGTTGGCGGTCGCTACAGCGATAAATGGCATGAAGTTCACTTAATCGATCCTCGTGCAGTGGTCCCTCAATCGAATATGCCAGGCTTCCCATGGCTTGCCGAAAACAAGTTAGACGGCAAGTTAACCGGCGACAAGATGACTATTCTGCGTAACATGCACAAAGGCGGTTACAAAGGTAATGATCTTTACACCGATGAAGAAATCGCAGGCGCTCAGAAAGCTGTTGAAGGTAAGACAGAGCTGGAAGCCTTGATTGCATATCTTCAGTCTTTGGGTCACGCACTCAAATAAGGAGGCAATATATGGATTACGGCACATTACAAGGTATTTTAACCATCATTGTGATGCTGACCTTCGTCGGTATATTTGCTTGGGCATATAGCTCGCGTCGTCAAAAATCCTTTGATGAAGCAGCCAATCTTGTGTTTTCCGATGAGGAAATCAGCAAGGAATCGAAGGACTCAGGAGAGAATAAGTGATGAGTAGCTTCTGGAGTATTTGGATTAGCGTACTCTCGTTAATTGTGATCGCAGGATGTTTTCTGTTGCTGCGTGTGTGTTCAAAGAACACCACGGATGTAAAAGAAGGCGAATCTATGGGTCACAGTTTCGATGGTATCGAAGAACTCAATAACCCACTGCCAAAATGGTGGAGTTATATGTTCTATATCACTATCGTGTTTGGCCTGGTTTACTTAGCCCTCTTCCCAGGTTTAGGTAACTACAAAGGTCTACTGAACTGGACCAGCTCTAACCAGAGCATTGGTACAGAGAAAGGTATTAAAGCCGATTCTGCAGCAGCGGTTGAGCTGGCTGCAAAAGAAGGCATGTACGTTCAGTATGATCAAGAAGTTAAACATGCTAACGAAAAATATGGCCCAATCTTCGCGGCTTACTTGGCTACACCACTCGAAGAGTTAGTGAAAAACCAAGAAGCGTTGAAAGTGGGCGGTCGTTTGTTCCTACAAAACTGCGCGCAGTGCCATGGCTCTGACGCACGTGGTAGCAAAGGCTTCCCTAACCTGACCGACAGTGATTGGTTATACGGTGGCGATTTAGCGACCATTAAGACCACTATCATGAACGGTCGTCATGGCATGATGCCACCAAAAGGTGGTTTGCCAATCGACGATAGCGAAATTGCTGGTCTGGCCGAGTACGTAGTTAAGTTATCTGGCCGTGAGCACGACGAGAAACTCGCCGCTCAGGGTCAAGGGTCATTTATGAAGGGTTGTTTTGCGTGTCACGGTATGGACGCAAAAGGCAACAAACTCATGGGCGCACCTAACTTAACTGACGATGTTTGGTTATATGGCGGTAGCCGCGGCATGATCGAAGAAACGATCAAGCACGGCCGCGCAGGCGTAATGCCAGCATGGAAAGACGTTCTCGGTGAAGAGAAAGTCCACGTGATCGCAGCTTATGTTTATAGCTTGTCAAACAAGTAATTAGATGTGAGTAACGCTAAGGCCTCGATAACGTCGAGGCCTTTTTTTTAAAGTGCTAAAGCCACCTTTTAACGGTAAAATGGCGCAAATTTTTATTATGGGTATTTAACATGAGCGAACAACAACCCTGGTATAAGCAGTTTTGGCCTTGGTTTTTAATTATTCTTCCTTTGTGTGCCGTCGTCGCAAGTTTTACCACGCTAAAAATTGCCCTCTCTAACTCTGACTCTCTAGTCGCCGAGGATTATTACAAAGAAGGCAAAGCCATCAACATGGACTTGAGTAAAGTCAAATATGCCAAGCAACTTGGCATGCAATGGCAACTCGAACAAAATCACCACGAAGTACTCTTCACCCAACACGGTGGACCAGCCTATCAAGCCGCGTTAAAAGTCGAATTTTATCACCCAACGATTGCCGAAAAAGACATCAAGATGACGGTAACGGCCGATGCTAACCATGTGTATCGCATTACTCTGCCCGATGTATTAACGGGTGCTTGGGAAGTCCGCCTCGAAGGTTTTGACGGTAAATGGCGTATTCATCAACGTGTCGAACTCAAAGACAACGTCCAATTGTGGTTGAACTAATTGTGGTTGAATGAATATTGCTATGACACATCCAAGTTGTTTTCACTGTAATGAGCCCGTGCTCACTGGGACTCAGTTTGTCACCCGCATTAATGACCGCGATGAACTCATGTGTTGCCCAGGCTGCCAAGCGGTATCCCAAGCCATTGTGGATGCAGGCTTATTAAGCTATTACAAGTTTCGAACCGAACCTGGCAGTAAACAGACGGCACTGGTACCTGATGAATTAAATCAGTTTAGTGCCTACGATTTACCCGAAGTACAGCAGGACTTTGTCCACTCGGAGGAAAAGAGTGACTCTGTGTCTTTGTCCATCGACGGCATTACCTGTGCGGCCTGCGCTTGGTTAATCGAACATAAAGTGAAACAACTGCCTGGCGTCAGCCAAGTGATGGTCAACTCCACCACCCAAAGGGCGATGATCAGCTGGGATAAACAGCAAGTTAAACTCAGTGATATTCTTGGGCAAATTAGCCGTATTGGTTATCAAGCCGCGCCCTATCAAGTGGATGAGCAAGAACTGACCGCCAAGCAAAATAGCCGCAAATTTTTACTGCGCTTAGGCTTGGCGGGCTTTGCTACCATGCAAGTGATGATGTTCGCCCTCGCCCTCTATACCGGTTACTTTACCGATTTGGATTTGCAATATCGGGATTATTTCCGCTGGGTGAGCATGATTTTTGCCACACCCGTGGTGCTTTACTCGGCGCAGCCCTTCTATTTCAGCGCCATTCGCACCCTGCTCAGTGGCAAACTCAATATGGATGTGTCGGTCTCTATCGCCATTGGCGGCGCCTATATCGCCAGTTGCTTTGCGACGGTTAACGGCACGGGCGAAGTCTATTTTGAATCCGTCTCCATGTTTACCTTCTTCCTGCTGCTGGGGCGTTATTTCGAGCAGAAGGCAAGACAAAAAGCTTCCGTTAGCTCCAGTAATCTCCATAAATTAGTGCCGTTAACGGCGCATTTGGTTACGGCCCAAGGGCAAGAAGAGATCCCCGCGAAAAAATTACGTCTCGGGGACATTATCCTTATTAAACCCGGCGAAATGGTCGCCGCCGACGGAATCGTCGTTGACGGCCATACTAGCATCAATGAAGCTATGCTCACCGGTGAGCAAATGCCGATTGAAAAGCCCGTCGATAGCCAAGTATTTGCTGGCACCATTAACCTAGACCAACCCATTAAGGTTAAAGTGACCGCCCTTGGGCAAGACCAATTGGTTGCCGAAATTATTCGCCTGCAGGAATTAGCCTCAAATACTAAACCTGCCGTGGCTATGCTAGCCGATAAATTGTCGCGTTATTTCTCAGGCACTATCTTATCGATTGCGACGATCACCTATCTGGTATGGCTGCAAATCTCCCCCGAAGATGCCTTTTGGGTCACATTGTCGGTATTAGTGGCAACTTGCCCTTGCGCGCTTGCGCTGGCAACTCCCACCGCCGTCACCTGCGCGACCGCGATTTTTACTCGCCTTGGGATTATTACCCGCAAAGCCGGCGTCTTTGAAAAACTGCCACAAATCAAACATGTGGTATTTGATAAAACCGGTACCCTCACCTGCGGCACCCTATCGATTGCCAAGGTTGAATGCCATAGCTATATCAAGAAAGAACAGGTACTGGCAATCGCAGCAGCGCTAGAATCAGGCTCACGCCACCCTATTGCCGCGGCCTTTGCCAGCTTTGCCCAAGTCGATGTTGTTGCCGAGCAAGTTCACCATGAAGTGGGTTTTGGGGTGAAAGGCTTGATTAATGGCACCGAGTACCGCATTGGTAATTCTAGCTTCACGGGGGCAGCAGCCGAGCCCAAACTTGCAAACCAGCTGATTTGGCTCGCCCGCAGTCAGAATGGCCAGCTTGAAGTCATCGCCACTATTGAGATCCAAGATAATATCCGTGTCGATAGCAAAGAAACCGTCGATATTTTGAAGCAACAAGGTTGCAAAGTCAGTATCGCCAGTGGCGATAGCTCAGGGCATGTGCATCAATTGGCGAAAGAACTCGGGATTAGCGATGTCCACAGTGGACTGACTCCAGCCGATAAACTGGCCCTTGTGACCAAACTACAGCAATCGACACCGGTTGCGATGTTCGGCGATGGCATCAACGATGCGCCAGTACTGGCGGGCGCCGATTTATCAGTGGCGATGGGGAGCGGCAGCGCGATTGCTAAAAACAGCGCCGATCTCATTCTGCTTGGCGATCACCTCTCTCGCTTCACCCAAGCGGTCAAGGTTGCTAAACTGACCACACAAATTATTCGTCAAAACCTCGCTTGGGCCTTAGGCTATAACGCGCTTATTTTACCGCTGGCGGTAACTGGGCATGTTGCGCCTTATATTGCCGCACTTGGTATGTCGGCAAGCTCTTTGATTGTTGTGGGTAACAGTTTGAGATTATTACGAATTAAATTATAACAATGAAATAGGCTTAGGTTATGAGCATCATTTATGTACTAATCCCTATCGCGATGATCTTTGTGTTGATCGCCGTAGCCGTGTTCTTTTGGGCAGTCAAATCCGAACAATTCGATGACTTAGACCGTCAAAGTGTGTCGATTCTCTTCGATGAGGATGCAGACAAACCGACTCAAGCCAATCCATCGTCACAGGCACAAGATAAAGGCATGCCTCAGTGATAGGCTCTGTGATTGAATATAACGTCACAGGCGCATTTCTAGTGGGGTTAATGGGCGCAGCCCATTGCTTTGGCATGTGTGGCGGCCTCGTTGGTGCCTTTTCCTCCCAACTGCCGAATCCTAAAGAAGGCAATCACTTAGCCCATCAACTCACCTACTTATTAAGCTATAACCTCGGCCGGATTTTAAGTTATACCCTCGCAGGCGCCTTAGTCGGCGGTTCATCGGCCATGCTTGGGCACTTATTCGAACTCGACAGTTACCTGTTGATCCTAAGGATCATTGCTGGCGTGATGATGATTGCAACTGGGCTTTACATTGCAAAAATCTGGGTGGGTATAGTGCAGATTGAGCGCCTTGGCCAAGTGTTATGGCGCTACCTGAAACCCTTAGCCCAGCGCCTCGTTCCCATCACTACGCCAATGCAGGCCATCACCGCCGGACTCATTTGGGGCTGGCTACCCTGCGGCTTGGTCTATAGCACCTTAACCTGGTCGGTGGCGGCAGGCTCTGCCAGCCAAGGCGCCTTGATTATGTTCGCCTTTGGATTAGGGACACTCCCCGCGCTCTTAAGTGCCGGTGTTGCAGCCAAACGCTTAGCCAATTGGGTGCAGCAAAAAACCGTTAGATTATTGAGTGGCTTACTTTTAATTGCCTTTGGTGCACAAACTTTATATATCGCCCTGTCGCAGCTAAACTAGCCCAAGCGAGTGAATTGGTTTAACATGGCTGCAGTGGATTAACTTGAGAACCGACATGACAATAGAGCAGAATAAAAACCGTCGTCCCGCCGCGAGTGGGTGCGCAATTCATTGTCACGATTGCAGTATGGGTACCCTTTGTATTCCGTTTACCCTCAATGCCAACGAGCTCGATCAGCTCGACGATATCATTGAGCGTAAAAAGCCAATTCAAAAAGGTGAGCAGATTTTTAAATCAGGCGATCCATTAAAGTCCTTGTTCGCCATCCGCTCTGGTACTGTCAAAAGTTATACGATTACCGAACAGGGCGATGAACAGATCACCGGTTTCCATTTAGCGGGCGATGTGATTGGTTTTGACGGTATTCATGCTCAATCCCACCAGAGTTTTGCCCAAGCCTTAGAAACCTCCATGGTATGTGAAATCCCCTTCAATATTCTCGATGAGCTTTCAGGCAGCATGCCCAAGTTACGCCAACAAATCATGCGCTTAATGAGCAATGAAATCATGAGCGATCAAGAAATGATTTTATTGCTGAGCAAGAAAAACGCTGAAGAGCGCCTCGCCGCGTTTATCAGCAATCTAGCAAATCGCTTTGGCAACCGTGGGTTTTCTCCGAAAGAATTCCGTTTAACCATGACCCGTGGTGACATTGGG
Source organism: Shewanella sp. BC20 (assembly GCF_003129585.1). Lineage (NCBI taxonomy): Bacteria > Pseudomonadati > Pseudomonadota > Gammaproteobacteria > Alteromonadales > Shewanellaceae > Shewanella > Shewanella sp. BC20. The sequence goes on from NZ_NHRI01000004.1 coordinate 55,862, forward strand.
AACTACCTTGGCTTAACCGTAGAAACCATCAGCCGCTTGTTAGGCCGTTTCCAAAAGTCAGGTTTGATTGAAGTGAAAGGCAAGTACATCACCATCCTTGACCACCACGAACTTAATCTCTTGGCAGGTAATGCCAGGATCGCCAGATAAGTCACACCTTCTTAGATTTGTGCTTTAATATTCGTAATTAATGCGCTAGGCACTGGTTTTGAAAAGAGTTTTGATCTAGAACAATACAGATAATTGCCAAAGGCTCATGATGAACATGAGCCTATGACTAAAGGAACATGTTATGAAGGATTATCAAAAAATACTGGTAGTAGTCGACCCCACGACAGAGCATCAAGTTGCACTCGCCCGAGCGGTGACCTTGGCCAGTAAAAGTAACGCCCATGTGACTGTGTTTCTCTCTATTTTTGACTTCTCCTACGAAATGACATCGATTCTATCGAGCCAAGAGCGCGAAGCCATGCGCCAAGGTGTGATTGATCAGCGTCTGGCGTGGATCCAAGATCTGCTGACCGCCTATAACCACCTGCAACTCGATATTGATACTCAAGTTATTTGGCACAATCGCCCATTTGAAAGCATTATCAACCATGCAATTGCTGGGCAATATGATTTGATCGTCAAAGGCACCCACGCCCACGACAAGTTAAAGGCCGTTATTTTTACTCCAACCGATTGGCATTTAATGCGTAAAGCGCCTGTGCCTGTGTTGATGGTCAAAGATCATGATTGGCCAGAAGCGGGTAAAATCCTCTGCGCCGTCAACGTGGCAACTGAAGACACCGATCATCAGATGCTAAACGGCAAGATTATCGAACATGCCAAGGATTTAGCCGCAAAATTTGCCGCCGAAGTGCACTTAGTCAATGGTTATCCCGGCACGCCGGTGAATCTTGCCATTGAACTGCCTGATTTCGATGCACAAACCTATAACGACACCATTCGCATGCAACATGAGCAACGAGTGCAATACCTTGCCAATGCCTATGGTATCGATACCCTGCACTGCCATGTGAAAGAAGGCTTACCAGAGGATGTGATCCCTGAACTTGCCGAGCAACTCGATGCCGAGCTGGTCATTTTAGGTACTGTCGGTCGGACTGGATTCTCGGCGGCGCTTATCGGCAATACCGCAGAGCATGTGATTGATAGCATTAACTGTGATTTATTAGCCATCAAACCCGATGGTTATAAATCGCCGCTTGAAGATGCATAACGCACGCCGCTCTTTACCCCGCCGTCGATAGCTGGAATAATACGCGCCCTGAAACTGAGTTACTGGGCGCTTTTTTTATGTTGGAAGCTATGTCTGAAGTTACGGCGAGTCAAATGCCTGAAGAATTATCAAAAAAACAAATTACCCGTCTGAATAAATTACAGAAGCGTCTGCGCCGTGAAGTGGGTAGTGCCATCGCCGATTACAACATGATTGAAGATGGCGACCGAGTCATGTGCTGCTTAAGTGGCGGTAAAGACAGTTACGCCATGCTGGATATTCTGCTTAATCTACAGCAGCGCGCGCCCGTACAGTTCGAAATTATTGCCGTTAACTTAGATCAAAAGCAGCCGGGTTTCCCTGAACACGTACTGCCAGCCTATTTAGACAGCTTAAATATTCCCTATCACATCCTCGAGAAAGACACTTACTCGATTGTGAAAGAAAAGATCCCTGAAGGCAAAACCACTTGCTCGCTGTGCTCTCGCCTGCGTCGCGGTACTCTCTATGGCTTTGCCCAGCGTATTGGTGCAACCAAAATCGCACTAGGCCACCACAGAGACGATATTATTGAGACCATGTTCCTCAACATGTTCTACGGCGGCAAGATGAAAGCCATGCCACCTAAGTTGCTCTCAGACGACGGCGCTAACGTGGTTATTCGTCCACTCGCCTATTGCCGCGAAAAAGATTTAGAAGAATATGCAGAATTGAAAAAATTCCCCATCATTCCCTGTAATCTTTGTGGCTCGCAGGAAAACCTCAAGCGTCAAGCAGTGAAAGACATGCTCAATCAGTGGGATAGACTCTACCCAGGCCGTATTGAAACCATTTTCACCGCCATGCAAAACACCGCCCCTTCACAGGGTGTTGACCGTGAGCAGTTTGACTTTGTGTCCTTGAAACGTGATCCCAACGCGCCGATGAAGGGTGATGTGGCCGAAGCCGATTTACCCGCATTTGACTTTTTGGATATCGCCAACAGCGGCCATATCGATTTAGATGCGGCAAAACGCATCAATATCGTCAACGTTTACGAAGCCTAAACGCAGCGCATAAAAAAGCCCACGAGAGTGGGCTTTTTTATAGCTTAAATCTATCGTTACTTAACCCAAGGGCTCAACACGGTCGGCGTTTGGCTAAATTGCAACGACGTCAAACTGTTAAGCTGCTCAACACTCAACTTAAAGCTGCTGTTCACCTGTTGCTCACGTCCATCAAGCGTCACACTAACGGCTTGGTCTTGAGCAAATTCAAAGTTTAATCCCGCGATTGGCTCCTTAAAATAGCGCATCGGGAAGCCCTGCATAGCCCCGAGTAAAGCATCCATTTCGCTGGCGATTTGCGCTAGTCGCGCCTTGTCGTATGTTACTAAAGTCTGCTTAGCTCTGACTTGCATCGCAATACCACAGCCCTCAGCCTTGCCCTCAAACTCCAGATTCACTAATGCGCGTTGATCTTTAAGCGCGTCATCAAAGGGAATAAACAACCGCTGCGCCGCAGTATAAGTCAGTGGCGTTGAATTTAATTCACTCGAAATGCTTCCACTCTGGATCTGACAATTAGGCAGCATAGGCACACTAAAGGCGATTTCGACTAACTGATAATTCCCCTTATTGACTTGCTTCAATCTGTCATAAAAGCCTTTATATTCGAGGGAAATCGTTTCTGCCTGCAGGCTTGTCGCACACAAGCAAAGCCCTACTAACCACCATTTTTTATACATCCGCCTTCACCAAATATTTTTCATTATGACGTAACATATCGAGTAACTCGTCGATATAAGCTTCTTGCCTTTCAGAATAATTCACTAGTCCATAGATCAGTTGGTCGGCACTTAATTCGGCTTCCTGAGAGCGTAAATCGGCCCGTATTGAGCGAAACAGCGTGTATGCCGTATTCGAGTTCAAATTGCGCATATAGGAAGACACTGAAGCGTCCACCGAGGGAAACACTTTCACTTCATGGGTTTTGCCCGAACCTCGAGAGGATGGCACTATGCCGCAACCATTGCTAAAACACCATTCACCGAAAAAGTTAAAGCCTTCACGGGCAAAACGCGAACTACCCCACCCCGATTCATTGGCCGCCTGAATAAGCACCATAGATTCGGGAATAATATCGACCCGTTTGAGTAAACTGTTCAGGGATTTTGCATCCACATTACGGGCAGCATATTGATATTTATCAAATAACTGATTGAGCTGTGCTAACTGTTTATCCGACAGAGTGCTGTCGTTCTCCACTAAGGCCAACATGTCGGTGATAAAGTCACGCTCGGTGGCAATAATGGCGTTTTGCTGTTGAATGATCGGCCTGAGAAAATCAAAAAAGGCACGCTTTTTTTCCGCCACATCATTGATGGCAGAAAAGTCAGGCACTTGAGTAACGGGATCAACGGAGTTTTCCAGTTGGTTAACGATAGATTCAGGCTCATCAATAGTAGGAATGAGCCAGACTCTCAGCGAAAAAATAGCTAAGATCACTAGGGCTAACGCGAGTGTAAACGAACCAATTCTACCTGTTTTCAATAAGTCACCTTTGATATTGAGTCACGAGTGGCAAAATAAGCGCCAGATTATATGTCATATCTTGAAATTCACGAAATCTGGCGGCAAAACCGCCCATGCCAAGCGCAGTCAAAGCGTATCTGTGCTGAAAATGCGATCCCACGCTTAACTCATACACATTGGCACAATTTGAGCGTGAATATTTAGTGCATGCTTTTGACTGAGCTTTTATACTAAGGTTCCGTTAACGCAGGTATTGGTAACCGAACCCAAACGAGGCTTCGCAGCACCGCTTAACAACAGGACAGGATTTTTTGGGTATTCAGGAAGGAACCCTCATGCAGCATCAAATCTTAAATCAATACAGACACGTGGTCGCCATTGGCGGTGGTCACGGCTTGGGTCGTGTACTCTCATCGCTGGATTTTCTGGGCAATCGTCTCACTGGCATTGTTGCAACCACAGATAATGGTGGCTCTACGGGCAGATTACGGGCCGAACAGGACTGTATTGCCTGGGGCGATCTGCGTAATTGTCTGTCTCAACTTGCCCATCGCCCTTCGGTGAGCTCGCAATTATTTGAGTACCGCTTTCAGGGCGAAACCGAACTAAGCGGCCACAATCTGGGTAATTTGATGTTGCTTGCCCTCGACAAGCTTTGCGTTAGGCCCCTCGAGGCCGTCAATCTTATTCGTCATATGCTTAAGATTGAAACCAATATCATCCCTATGTCAGAGCAACCAACCCATTTAGTGGCATTGCAGGCCTCTGGTTGTAAGGTCTTTGGTGAGGTTAATGTCGATAAGATGAATGAGGCGCCCATTGCCTTATGTCTTGAACCACAGGTTGATGCAACTGCCGAAGCCTGTGAGGCCATCAGCCGTGCGGATCTGATTATCCTAGGCCCAGGAAGCTTCCTGACCAGTATTATGCCACCGCTGTTACTGCCCTGCTTTGCTAAAGCCTTAGTGATGACCACTGCGCCCGTGGTTTTTATCGATAATCTGAATGAAGAAACTTCACCAGCCGGCCAGTTTAGTATTGAGCAGCGGATAGCTTGGTGCCATCAAGTGATTGGCAAGCCTGTGATCACTAAAGTGCTACGTCACTCAGAACAAGTGCGCCTTGGCACTTTAATGAATTACTTCCCGTTAAGAAATCGCCACAATCCACAATTACACGATCAGGCAGGACTGCGTGATGCGCTCAGTGCAGTATTGAGAATTAAGTCGGATTTACCGCTAGAAACCTTGGCGTCATAACGACAGACTAACCGCATCCTTTAGCATCCAACAGATTCAAAATGCTAAAGGACAGCTCAAAATACAAAAAGGACAGCCTAGGCTGTCCTTTTTAGTGAGCCCTCTTCTTATATTAGAGGGCTAAATTACAGAACTAAATTAAAGAGCTAAATTAAAGAACTTGGGCAATCGCTTTACAGATCACAGGCATATTGGTTTTGGTCATACCGGCAACACTAATACGGCCAGAACCTACGATATAAATACCAAACTCGTCTTTCAAGCGTGCAACCTGCGCTTTGTTTAAGCCAGAGAAGCTAAACATACCGTTTTGACGGGAAATAAAGCTAAAGTCCTGGGTCACACCTTCATCCTTTAAGCTTTGGACGAACAGGGTACGCATCTCAGCGATACGCTCACGCATTTCGGTCAACTCTTGTACCCAAAGTGCTTTTAATGCCACATCGCTTAAAATGGTGCTAACAATTAACGCACCGTGTGCTGGTGGGTTTGAGTAATTGGCGCGAATAGTACGTTTCACTTGGCTGAAGGCACGCACCGCTTCATCGGCATTTTGTGCCACTACAGTCACAGCGCCGATACGCTCGTTATAAAGACCAAAGTTTTTAGAGAAAGAGTTAGCCACTAACAACTCAGGTACTTTTGCAGCCACTAAACGTAGGCCTGCGGCATCTTCTTCAATCCCAGCACCAAAACCTTGATAAGCAAAGTCAAACAATGGCACTAACTGTTTGTCTGCACACAGGTTAGCAACCAATTCCCATTGGGCTAAGGTCAAATCAATACCCGTTGGGTTATGGCAGCAGCCGTGCAGCAAAACAATGTCACCCGCCTGTGCATTGGCGAGATCTGTCATCATGCCATCGAAATCGATATCGTGGGCACTGGCATTGTAGTAACCGTATTCTTTAACCGTTAAACCTGCAGTTTCAAAAATATTCTGATGGTTCGCCCAAGTTGGGTTACTGACCCACACAGTGCGCGATGGCGTGTTGCGCAGTAGAAACTCGGCGGCAATACGCAGTGCACCAGTACCACCTGGCGCCTGAGCGGTCGCGGCACGGCCTGACGTCACAAGCGTACTGCCCTCGCCAAATAATAGCTCTTGTACCACGCGGTTATAGGTTTGAACCCCTTCAATACCTAAATAGTTCTTGGTCTTCTCTTGCTCAAGCAATAGGGCTTCTGCTTTCTTCACTGACTGTAATACTGGAGTCTGCCCTGCTTCATCCTTATAAATGCCAACACCGAGGTTCACTTTATCTTGGCGTGGATCGGCCTTGAAGGTATCGGTTAAACCAAGGATGGGATCAGCGGGTGCGAGTACTACCTGAGAGAAAATCATGACTACTTATCCTAAATGTTCACGTGTAGGGGAAATTCGGCTTATTTATACCACTGTCTTAAGAGGGGGAATAGCGCCTATTGCCGCATCTTAAGGAAATAGTTTGCGTATTATGGATTGATTAAAATAAATAACAACTAAATGAGAGATCAATTGTCTTGAAGCTGAAATTTTTGATAATTGTGATTTTTAAGAGGCTGATCACTATTTGTTTAAGGATTAATTTGTAGGTGTTATAACGGGATTTTCGGTAATAAAAAAGGCCTAACATCTGTTAGGCCTTCTCTATGTTATGGTACCCGAGGCCAGACTTGAACTGGCACGCTGTTACCAGCGAGGGATTTTAAATCCCTTGTGTCTACCGATTCCACCACTCGGGCAAACTCTTTATATTAACGACGGGAATCGTGTCATTAATACCTTAATCTATGGAGGCGCGACCCGGAGTCGAACCGAGATCGACGGATTTGCAATCCGCAGCATAGCCATTCTGCCATCGCGCCAGATTTCCAAACTCGTAAAGAGTTGGAGCGACATATCGGGTTCGAACCGATGACCTATACCTTGGCAAGGTATCGCTCTACCAACTGAGCTAATGTCGCATCGATGTCACAGCTTAATGAGTCATTAAGCTTAGGAGTTACGTTGCTACGCTTTCCCCTGACTGCGGATTGGCATTCTACCGATTTAACCTTCAGAGTCAATCAACAAATTTGAAATATTGTGCTTAGAAGCACTGTTTGCCCAATATTCAGCCACAGAGATAAAAACTTGCCGATGGAATAATCAATTTGATGATTTTCTTTGCAACAACAAGAGTTGAAGTGATGTTACCCAGCCTTATCAACGCTATTTAGGACGGGTCAATGCCATAAAAAAAGCGCCCTACTGGACGCTTTTTCTTGGACGTTTTTATGTGCGTAGCGATTATGCCGGCAGAGACAGAGTCGTCAGGCCTAACATCGTCTGCATCACACCGACTACTTGGCAGCTGTAACCAAATTCGTTGTCATACCATACGTACAGAATGGCACGTTTACCTTCGGCGATAGTCGCTTGTGAATCAACCACACCCGCATAGCGAGAACCCACTAAATCGCTTGATACGATTTCAGTTGAGTCTGTGTAATCGATTTGATTCTGCAATGGTGATTGCAGCGCCGTGTCTTTCAAGTATTCGTTCAATTCGTCTTTGTTGGTCTCAGCATTGAGGTTCATGCTGATGATCGCCATAGATACGTTTGGTGTTGGCACGCGAATCGCGTTACCCGTCAGTTTACCCGCTAATACTGGCAGAGCTTTAGCTACGGCTTTAGCCGCGCCCGTTTCAGTGATCACCATGTTTAATGGTGCACTGCGACCACGACGGTCAGCACTGTGGTAGTTGTCGATCAGGTTTTGATCGTTCGTGTATGAGTGAATAGTCTCAACGTGACCATTCTCGATACCGTACTTGTCGTTTACCGCTTTCAGTACTGGTGTGATGGCGTTAGTGGTACAGCTCGCCGCAGACACAATGATATCTTCTGCAGTGATGTCGCCTTCATTCACGCCGTAAACGATGTTCTTGATGGCGCCTTTTGCAGGTGCAGTCAGTAACACTTTGCTCGCACCAGGGCTCTTCAAGTGTAAACCTAGGCCAGCTTCATCTTTCCAAATACCCGTGTTGTCTACCACTAAGGCATCTGTAATACCGTATTTGGTGTAATCCACTTCATCTGGCGAGTTTGCGTAAATAACTTGGATATAAGTGCCGTTAGCGATGATAGCGTTGTTCTCTTCATCCACTTCAACTGAACCGTTAAATGGACCATGAACAGAGTCACGACGCAGTAAGCTTGCGCGTTTTTCTAAATCGCCCTTCTTACCACCACGTAACACGATAGCGCGCAGTCTTAACTTGTTGCTGCGGCCAGTACGTTCGATCAGTAAGCGCGCTAATAAGCGGCCAATACGACCAAAACCATACAACACTACATCACGCGGGGCGATATCATCAGCATGATCAATCGCTGCCGCTAATTCACGTGCCATATAGCTTTCAATTTCGTTGGTATCGGTATGTTCAGCCCAGTATTTAACGGCAAGCTTACCAATATCCACTTTACATTGTTTAACAGCGAGTCTGCTTAAGGCTTGAACAAACGGGAAACTCTCGCGTAAACGTAATTTCTCGCCGACATGACGACGAACTAAACGGTGCGCTTTAATAATCTCAATAGTAGAAGCATTGAGTAATGGCTTACCATAAACCACAACTTCGACGCCTTGGTTACGGTACAACTTGCCCAGCAAAGGTTGCATTGCCTCTGCCATTTCAAAACGTTCTTGCCAACTTTGTAGGTGTTTATCAGCGCTCATTTACAGATCCTTTATCTCACTTTTCAATAAAATATATTGAAAGGTTTGAGTAACATGACGAAAAGACCAATAATCTTATGGAGGTTTTAGGGAAAACCCTGTGTTTTGGTCGGCGCCATTGTAATGAAAACTGACCCAGCTTGCCAGTAAGATATTTTCTGTAAATCTGTAATTTTATTAGAGAAAATTGCATTTTGGAGCGTATTTTGAGACAAAATCTAGTAATAATTACATCATTTACCCTCGCGATAAGCCTTTTCGGTTGTGATAATGGCCGAAATATCGAAACGATTTGTAAAAATAATCCTGAAATTTGTGCCGATTTGCATAAGGATGGATGGTGTTTAACCGAGAAAACCCTGCTGATCCAGAGCCGATTCGACCTATTAGACAACAAAAATCCTACGGGTAAGCAACTTTACCAACAGTTAACTTACCTTGAAGATTACAGCCGTTGTATTGAATTGGCCTCAGGGGTGCAACATATCATCCATACGAATCGCACAGCTGACCGAGCAAGAGCCTTTCGCCTAAGTACAGAAAACCTCAGCCGTCTACAGGAAGAAACCCGCGAACGCCAAGATCCTTTTATGTCTTACTATCAATGGACACGTTTTGGCGACACCGATGCCTTAAACCGACTATTAGCGCAAGAAAATGCTGGTGAAGTCACAGAGCCTTTTCTCTTAGCTCAAATCGCCACCTATTACAGCAATCGAAATGCCATCAAAGCGCAACAACTCTATCTTAAAGTGTTTGCAGAAATTCAATATGCCGACTTTGATCCCAACTGGTTGCTTGGGCTCGCCTCAGCCTATCGTCAAACCCAAGCGTTTGAAAAAACATATATGCTGACCAAAGCGAATTTACTACTTACGCAGCAGAAGTATTCTGAAGATAAGATGCTAGCCTTAATCGGTGGCGACAAGACGCTAGCGGCCAAATTAGATCAATACGCCCAGAACTTAATCGACGCGTTAGAAGATGGCCTCTATTCGACCAGTCCGGTTGCGCTCTGGCTTGCTCCGCCCCAGACGGAGGGAACACCGCCAGCAGCAACTGTCGAGCCAGAGAAGCCAAATTCGCCTTAACTTGCGTTTTGAAGTACGTCGGCAAAATGTTTGCCACCTTGTAATTTTTTACCCAAATACAGCGCTGAAAATGGTGTTTTCGCGAGCAATGTAAAAAAAACACCTAATTTGTTAACCGAATCCCGGCAAAATTGCCGAATTCACTTGACGATAGCTGTCAGTTTGGTAATTTTACTACCAGTTGAATTTTATAATCACCAGAGGGATATGAGATGACTATCCGTGTAGCAATAAATGGTTATGGCCGTATCGGTAGAAACGTATTACGCGCCCTGTATGAAAGCGAAAAAGCTTACCCAATCAAAATTGTTGCCATCAACGATTTAGGCGACGCTTCAATCAACGCTCACCTGACAAAATACGATTCTGTACATGGTCGTTTCAATGCCAAAGTTGAGCATGATGCTGAAGCAATTTATGTCAACGGCGACAAGATCCTCACCTTCCAAGAACGCGATCCAGGTAAATTACCTTGGGGCGACTTACAAGTTGACGTCGTGTTCGAATGTACTGGTATCTTCACTTCTAAAGAATCTGTACAGCCACATTTAGCGGCGGGCGCGAAGAAAGTCATTATTTCTGCACCAGGTAAAAACGTTGATGCAACCGTCGTTTACGGTGTGAACAACAATGTGTTGACCGCGGATATGACAGTTATCTCCAATGCTTCATGTACCACTAACTGTTTAGCACCTTTCGCTAAGCCGTTAAATGACGAAATTGGTATTGAATCAGGTCTGATGACCACCATTCATGCTTACACCAACGATCAACGTTTATCTGACGTATACCACACAGATTTACGCCGTGCCCGCGCTGCAGCACTGTCAATGATCCCAACTAAAACTGGCGCTGCCGCGGCAGTAGGTTTAGTTGTACCTGAATTACAAGGTAAATTTGATGGTTTAGCAGTACGTGTACCGACTGTTAACGTGTCTTTAGTGGATTTATCTTTCATTGCTGCACGTGATACCACTGTTGAAGAAGTTAACGCCATCATCGAACGTGCCGCTGCTGTTGCGCCTCTGAGCGAAGTGTTAGCGGTTAACAAAGAGCCACTGGTGTCTATCGACTTTAACCACAATGCGTTTTCATCTAACTTCGATGCGACTCAAACCCGCGTTAACGGCCGTTTAGTCAAAGTGATGGCATGGTACGATAACGAATGGGGCTTCAGTAACCGTATGTTGGACAACGCGGTTGCGCTGATGAACGCGAAGTAATCATTCTTCTTTATCAAAAGCCCCGCTCTTGCGGGGCTTTTTTTATACCGATTTCACGGCTCATTAATCCACTGTCGTTACCAATGCGAGTATTTCGCCGCTAACAACTGAATGTGGCGATACATTAATTGATAATACCGCAGGCTACACGCGCACCGCCGCCACCTAAAGGCGCAGGGTGATCGGAATGGTTGTCGCCACCGGCATGGATCATGATCGCATGGCCTTTAAGATCACCCATTTTTAAGCGCGGTGCCAGCACGGCCTGACTAGCTGCACCGTCTGCATCGACAAACAATGGTGGCAGATCGCCTAAATGCCCTTCTCCCCATGGCGTGCCGTGGGCTTTCGTGGCAGCAGGATCATAGTGGCCACCTGCCGCGCCAGCAGGGACAATTTTTCCGTCCTTTTCCTTTGGATCACAGCTGCCGTTCTCATGTAGATGGAAACCATGTAATCCCGGCATTAAGCCTTTGAGTGATGGCGTAAATACCACTCCATACTGCGACTCAGAAATGGTCACTTGACCGACACTTTCACCCACGCCCTTTTCGTTGACAAGATTCATAGGCACACTCACGTCTGCAAATGCACTGGCAGCAGACATTGATGCAAGCAGTAACACGATGTTTTTCATACCCTTCTCCATGGTTATCTTATACAAAATTGCATGAACACAGCGCAGTAAGTGAACTCTCCTACGCTTTGCTATATCAAATTTAGGCCAACAACACCGATCCAGTAAGTAAAAGAGCGTGTATTTCTTTAAATTGAAGCATATATGCATCTATGAAGAATGGCGTCTAAAAGCTAGCGCACCTTATTAAGCACATACTTAGCAGCTTAGCTGCTGATCAATTTGAACCGATACAAAAATCCCCGCCAAGTGGCAGGGATTTCATTTTTCGTGAATGCTATGGACGCTTGATTAAGCGTTGCCTTTCACTTTCATATTCAGTGTCTTAGCGAAATCGAGCATGCGGGTCAGCGGGATTAAGGCTTTCACGCGTAAATCTTCATCGACAAAGATTTCGTGAGTCGTTTTGTCGCTGTCACTTAAAGACGCTTCAATAGCCTTTAAGCCGTTCATTGCCATCCATGGACAGTGGGCACAGCTCTTACAGGTGGCACCATTACCGCCAGTAGGCGCTTCAATCAGTGTTTTACCCGGCGCCGCTTGTTGCATTTTATAGAAAATACCGCGATCGGTCGCCACAATAAAACGCTCGTTGGCCATGGTTTGTGCAGCTTTGATCAACTGGCTGGTGGAGCCGACAGCATCCGCCATCGCCACCACACTCGCGGGTGACTCTGGGTGTACTAGAATCGCCGCATCGGGGTATACACGCTTTAAATCACGCAGCGCATTGGCCTTAAACTCATCATGAACAATACAGTCGCCCTGCCACATCAACATCTCGGCGCCCGTTTGTTTGGCAATATAGCTGCCTAAATGACGGTCTGGACCCCAAATGATTTTTTTACCTTCGCTGTCTAAGTGCTCAACGATTTCAAGGGCAATACTTGAGGTGACCACCCAATCGGCACGGGCTTTTACCGCCGCCGAAGTGTTGGCATAAACGACCACGGTATGATCAGGATGCGCATCACAGAAGGCGCTGAATTTATCGATGGGGCAACCTAAGTCCAATGAACAGGTAGCCTCCAAGGTCGGCATCAGAATGGTTTTTTCTGGGCTTAAGATTTTGGCTGTTTCACCCATAAATTTCACCCCGGCGACGATTAACGTCTTGGCGGGATGATCGCGGCCAAAGCGCGCCATTTCGAGTGAGTCGGAAACACAACCGCCGGTTTCTTCGGCCAGCGCTTGAATTTCAGGGTCGGTATAATAATGGGCAACCAATACCGCATCTTTTTCAATCAGCAGCTGCTTGATACGAGCCTTGTAGTCCGCCTTTTCGGCATCGGACAGAGGAATTGGCTTAGGCGGAAACGGATAATCAATAGTTTCGATTGTTGGGGCAAATGGGCTGGGGCTCATAACAAATCCATCAGGATAACAACGTTCGCGAATTATACGTAATTGGGATCAAAAGATTAACCCATTTATGGCCTGCGAATAAAAAAGGACGCTAAATTGCGTCCTTTTTTGCTAGATTGGCTGTAAGTATTAGCTGACAGCCGATTAGCGCATGGCTAATAGCATATCCTGTGGCTGCTCAAGGTATTGTTTCCAAAGGTTGCAGAAACGAGCAATGGTGCCGCCATCAATAACGCGGTGATCCCCAGACCAACTCACTTGCATGATCTGACGCGCTTCGACTTCACCTTTCGCATTAAAGCGCGGCAAGGTTTGTAACTTACCTAATGCGACAATCGCGACTTCCGGCTTATTGATAATAGGCGTTGCGACTGTGCCACCTAAGGCGCCAATATTCGAAATCGAAATGGTGCCTTCTTTAAGATCCGCCGGCGCCACACGGCCGCTGCGCGCAGCATTGGTTAAGCGGGTGATCTCGGCCGCAACCTCAAGGATGCTCTTATCTTGTACATCCTTGACGTTTGGTACCAGTAATCCCACCTTAGAGTCGACCGCCATACCGATGTTATGACGCGCTTTGTAGGTGATTTCCGTACAATCGGCATTCACTTGGCTGTTTAGCACAGGGAACTGCGTTAAGGCTAACGACATGGCCTTCATAAAGAATGGCATCATGGTTAGCTTAACTTCGTCGGAGGAATACTTGGCCTTCATGCTTTCACGCAGTGCGACTAAGTCTGTCAAATCAAACTCTTCGCAATAGGTGAAGTGTGGAATGGTGGATACCGATTCCACCATCATTTTCGCCATCACGGCTTTCACGCCACGGATAGGCTCAACAATGTCACCCCGTGCAGCGCTTGCCACTGCGGTAGAAACGGTCGATTGAGCCACAGTTGGGGCAGCTGCCACTGGCGCAACGGCAGGCACTGCGCCGCCCTGTGCTTGGAAGCGAGTAATGTCTTCCTTATACACACGGCCATGTTTACCACTACCGGGTACGCGACTTAAATCGATATCTAAGGCACGTGCCATACGGCGAACGGCTGGACTGGCTAAGGCTTTACCTTGGCGAGCAGGCTCCGAGGACACCGCCGCGCAAGCGACTGGTGCTGCGGTATTCGCAGCGGTTGCGCTTGCTTCCTGTGCATGTCTGACTGGCGCACTAACTCCACCTTCGACCTCAATCGCAAATAGTGGTGCATGTACTTTCGCTAACTGGCCCTTACGGTAGTGCAATTTGACAATTTTGCCCGCTTTGATAGCAGGGATTTGCACTAGGGCTTTATCTGTCATCACATCGGCGATGGGTTGGTCTTCAACCACAGTATCGCCTTCTTGGACTAGCCATTCGACCAGTTCACACTCAACAATGCCTTCGCCAATATCGGGCAGCAGAAATTCTTCTACGCTCGTACCCGCCGCGCTGGATTGGCTTGCAGGTGCTTGCGTCGCGGTGTGTGCTTCAGGCTGAGATGCAGCAACAGGTGCAGCTTCGTCGGACTCAATCTGCACGGCATAAAGCGGTGCATGCACCTTAGCGATATCGCCTTTGGCGTAATACAGCTTGGTCACGACTCCCGCAAAAGGCGCTGGAATTTGCACTAAGGCTTTGTCAGTCATCACATCGGCGATGGGCTGATCTTCAGCAATCGTATCGCCCTCTTGCACCAACCACTCGACGAGTTCGCACTCGACAACGCCTTCACCAATGTCCGGCAAAATAAAATCTTTAATCATACCGGACTCCTAGAAGTTCACCGATGCCTTAATGGCTTCAAAGGTTTTGAGCGCATCGGGCATATATTCTTTTTCGTGGACCAGTGGATATGGGGTATCTAGACCACATACACGGCTGATGGGTGATTCTAAATACAAGAAACACTCTTGCTGAATCGTCGCGGCGATTTCACCGGCAAAACCACCCGTCAATGGCGCTTCGTGGTTGATCAGTAAGCGGCCTGTCTTCTTCACAGAATCAGCAACGGTATCTACATCCCAAGGCGCGAGTGTACGTAGGTCGATAATTTCGCAGGAAATCCCCTCTTTTGCCGCCATGTCGGCCGCTTTTTCGATGATTTCCATCTGTGCGCCCCAGGCCACTAAGGTGATGTCTTTCCCTTCACGCACCACTTCGGCTTTACCCAGCTCGATTTCATAATCGCCCGCAGGGACTTCACCCACTGAAGCACGGTATAAACGCTTTGGCTCAAAGAACACCACAGGGTTTTTATCGCGAATAGAGGCTAATAATAAGCCCTTGGCCTGCTCTGGATTACGTGGCACAACCACTTTTAAGCCTGGGGTTTGGGTAAAATAAGCTTCTGGCGATTGTGAATGATAATGGCCGCCCGCAATACCGCCACCATAAGGTGTACGGAACACTAGGCTTCCCACGTTAAATTCATTACCACTGCGGTAACGGAATTTAGCAGACTCGTTCACTATTTGATCGAACGCTGGAAAGATGTAATCGGCGAACTGGATTTCGGCTACGGCGGTCATACCATTAGAGGCTAAACCGTTGGCAAAACCCGCAATGCCTTGTTCAGTCAGCGGCGTGTTAAAGCAGCGGCTGCGACCAAACTTTTCCTGTAAACCTGAGGTTGCGCGAAACACACCGCCAAAGTGGCCAACGTCTTCACCAAATACCACCATGCGCTCGTCAGATTGCATGGCGATAGACAAGGCCTCATTGACGGCCTGTAACATATTCATTTCTGCCACGGCTTATAGCCTCCCTGCACTTTTGGGATAGGATTGCGGATATTTCTTGATGTGTTCTTTAAGTTCACTCAGCTGCTTTTTCAGCGCTGGTGTTGGCTTGTCGTACACATCTTCAATGATCTCATCCAGCATAGGGATAGGTAATTTTTCAGCGACTTTAACGGCGGCTAACACTTCTTCACGGTACTTTTCGTAACGCTGGGCATCATCGGCCTCGGCCAACCAGCCTTTGTTGATCAACCATAACTTGAAGCGTTTGACTGGATCGTGTTGCTGCCACTTCGCCTCTTCTTCTTTGGAGCGATAGCCAGAAGGATCGTCAGAAGATGAGTGGGCGCCCAGACGATAAGTCATTGCTTCAATTAACACGGGGGCATTGTGCTCAATCGCATAGGCGCGCGCTTGTTGAGTTGCAGCCAAAACAGCCAACATATCATTGCCATCGACGCGAATGGTGTGCATACCGTAACCCACACCGCGGCTAGCGATACCGTTACCGGCAAACTGCTCTTCAGTTGGGGTGGAAATCGCATAACCATTGTTACGGCAGAAGAAAATCACCGGGCATTTTAACACCGCCGCCATATTCAAGCCGGCGTGGAAGTCACCTTCAGACGCAGCGCCTTCACCAAAATAACAGACGGCGACATTACGTTTGCCCTGCATTTTCAGGCTATAACCGACACCTGTCGCTTGCGGGATTTGCGTGGCCAGTGGCGATGAAATGGTTTGGTAGTTTAACGCCGCGCAGCCGTAGTGGATTGGCATTTGGCGACCTTTACCTAAGTCCTTCTCATTGCTGAACATTTGGTTCATAAACTGTTCAGTCGTAAAACCACGGTAGCGTAGCGCCGCATGTTCACGATATTGCGCGAGGATCACGTCTTCTTGATCAAGCGCCGCGACACTGCCGACGATCGCCGCTTCTTCACCCGTACAGGTCATATAGAAGCTGATCCGTCCCTGACGCTGTGCGCCTAACATACGTTCGTCGAGTACCCGCGTGAATACGCAAGTATCGTAAATTTTGGTGGCTAAGGCTTCATCTATTACAGGCAAAACCGCGGTTTCATAGGTAGTGCCGTCTGCTTGTAGAATTCGAAGGATAGGAATGTGAAGCGATGCCTTATCCAAGAAGCCGACACGGTGCACTGTATCAGTGTTGAGTGTTGCTTTGCTCATATTGTGCTCTTGTTATCTCGTTACGCCATGGAAAATCCACAACGCCTAATTTATACGAATATGCCGGATGAACATTACGTTAACGTAAACTACCTATCAACCGTTGGCACAGTTCAAACGACAACTAATCCCCTGTGGGCATGTATATAATGCTTTACAAAACTAGCGAACATCTGGCGAGACTGAAGGGATCAGGCATATCACAGTGCGATTGCCGATGGGCACCTTAGCATTAGGGAAAACAATCGCTTCAAATTCCTGTTCGACTTTAATTTCCTGTCCACCCTCTCGGGCCAATACAAAGCCTTTCGGGAACGATCGGAAGTTTTCGACATCGGTCGCGAAGGTAAATTCAAAATCATCAAAATGTTTGTTAATCACCCGACACACTTGATACAAATTCACCTTATTCGCCGAGAATGGCTCAAGCGCTAAGGGTTTGTCTGTGATAAGGCGCATAAACATCTCTTGGGCGGCAATAAAACGCGTCATATCGTTTTGCCCCATGGGATATACCTTACCTAATTCAATGGTAAAGGCATCGGCGCCATACTGCTCGGAGGAAAAATAACTAAAGGTGGTCGTCGGCTCATGGTGAAATAACACAGTATCGACGCCACTGGCAGCTAAAAACATGATTTGCTCGGCGCTGTAAGCACGGCCGGGACGATAGGGATAAATCGCAAACTTTTCGTGTTTTGACGCACGCATCGCCGTGTGTAAATCGTAGTGAATACGTTGGCGCCCTGCTGTGCCCTTAAAGAAGCGGTCGACATAGGCTTCTAATTTTTTTGCCCGCACCCGCTCAGGATTGACTAATCCCGGTGGGTTTGAATGCTCGCCACTAAACAGACGATTCATGTTCTCGTCGATAATGCGAGTCCCATTATTAATCGCTAAAGGGTTACCAATAAGAAAGAGCGTGCGTTGTTTGGCGATGATTTTTTGTTGGAGAAGCTGTTTGATTAAGGTATTGCAGAGTTCGATGGGGGCGGTTTCATTACCGTGGACACCGCAGGAGAGAATGACATCCTTACCTTGGGCTTGTACTGGCTCAAAAACGATGACGCCGGTGTCCCACACTTCGACTCGAGTATGTTCCCCTAAGGTGAAACTAAACTCACCCCCGAGGGTTTCAGGATTGGCGAGGGTCAGCGCGAGAAAATCCTTCGAATCTAACAGAGCTTGTAACACAGAATTCTCCTTATAATAGCGTGTTAAAGGCGTGTGTGATGGTAATAACTGCCTGTTTCATGGCACTTATCGCTACCCGCCTTAAAAAGCGCATCCATACTAACACAAGTTTTTGGGCCGTTACTCTGTCATTCTGGTCAAACAAGCGCATTTCACGGCAAAACAACAGCATCTTAGCCACATTTGGTCGACATAGGATTAATTTTGTCGACACACTTGCTTTTAGGCATGAGTTTTATCACAATCCTTAGCCATCTAGACTTCTATCAGGATTTATCATGGCGTTTGCAACTTTCGGTGCCGGCTGTTTTTGGGGCGTGGAGTATTTCTTTAGACAAGTCAACGGCGTGACCAACGCGACCTGCGGCTATATGGGTGGCAATAACGAAGCGACTACCTATGAGGAAGTCAAAAAAGGCAAGACAGGTCATGCCGAAGTCGTGCAAGTGGAGTTTGACCCTGCGATTGTCAGCTACGACGAGTTATTGGATGTGTTTTGGAAGAACCACAACCCGACCACGCTCAATATGCAGGGCGGCGATATCGGCACTCAGTACCGCAGTACCATTTTCTTCCACGACCGTGAGCAAAAAGCCGCGGCCGAAGCCTCCAAACTGGCCTTTGCCCGCTCGGGCCGCTGGGGATTACGCCACATAGTGACTGAAATCGTGCCTTTACAGCAATTCCATGTCGCTGAGGAATATCATCAAAACTATATCGATAAGAATAACTTACCGAGTTGCCATCTCGAGTACTGATCATCACCATTTAGCATCCGAGTGAGCAGCTTTTGCTTCTCATCGCTGCAAATAAAAACGCACCCATAGGATTTCCATGAGTGCGTTTTTATCTGTAAAGAGAATGCGTAAACGCTAAATCAGGCGCTTAGCGCCTTATCAATCAAGGCCTGTGCGTCTTTAATGATATCGGCAAGATGCTGCTCACTGATAAAGCTCTCACCGTAAATCTTAAATAACGCCTCAGTGCCCGACGGCCGCGCCGCGAACCAACCATTGGCCGTCGTCACTTTGATGCCACCAATTGAGGCATTGTTACCTGGGGCATGGGTTAATACGGCATCGATCTTCTCACCCGCCAGCATAGTGGCGTTTAAGGTCTCTGCATTAAGCTTGGCAAATTTGGCTTTGTTCTCAAGGCTAATCGGACTGTCGATACGCTTGTAGAAGCTTTGACCGAACTGCGCCACTAATTCTTGATGGCGTTGCCCCGGCGTCTTGCCAGTAACCGCAAGCATTTCGGCCGCAAGCAATACCAGAATAAAACCGTCTTTGTCGGTACACCAAGTCGTGCCATCACGGCGCAGGAAGGCGGCGCCCGCACTCTCCTCACCACCAAATGCAATGGTTGCCTCGGCTAATCCATCGACGAACCACTTAAAGCCTACCGGGACTTCGAGTAATTTTTTGCCATGGAAGGCGCAGATTTTATCGATAAGCGCGCTCGATACCAGCGTCTTGCCGATGGCTAGCTGCTCGCTCCATTCAGGTCTGTGGGTCAGCAAATAATCAATGGCTACCGCTAAATAATGGTTGGGGTCCATCAGTCCGGTGCCCGGACACACGATTCCGTGTCTGTCGTAGTCAGGATCGTTGCCGACACATAAATCGAAGGATTCTTTGTGGGCCAGTAAGCCGGCCATCGCATAGGGCGAAGAACAATCCATACGGATCTTGCCGTCTTTATCGAGCGACATAAAGCTAAAGCTTGGGTCGACTTTATCGTTAACTAAGGTGATATTGATGCCATAGTGCTTGGCAATCGGCGCCCAATAATGAATACCCGAGCCGCCTAATGGGTCAACGCCCAATTTAAGCTTAGCCTTGGCGATAGCGTGCATATCGACCACATTTTCTAAATCCGCGACATAGGGCGTGATCAGATCGATGGCATGCACATAACCCGAAGCCAATGCATCTGCATAAGCCAGCTTATTAACGCCCTTTAACCCTGCGCGCAGGTAATCGTTGGCGCGGGACTCAATCCACGCTGTGATATTACCTTCGGCTGGGCCGCCATGGGGAGGATTGTACTTGATGCCACCATCCTGCGGTGGATTGTGAGATGGCGTAATAATCAAACCATCGCTTAAGGCGGCACCACTCAGCGCCGCTTCACGATTGGCGCAGATAATGGCATGGGACACCACAGGCGTGGGGGTAAAGCCATCATTTTGCTGAATATGCACAGTCACCTTATTTGCCGCTAACACTTCAATCGCCGACACGTAAGCCGCATAAGATAAGGCGTGGGTATCGATACCTAAGAATAGCGGGCCGTCGATATTCACCGATTGGCGATAATCCACCACGGCCTGGGTAATCGCCCAAATATGGTCTTGATTAAAACTTGCTTGAAACGCAGTTCCGCGGTGACCCGAGGTCCCGAACGTCACACGTTGCTCTGCAGCATCAACATTAGGTTTGATGCTGTAATAATGGCTCATCAGCTTTGGAATATTCACCAGATCCGTCTGACTCGCAGTTTGTCCTGCCCGTTGATGTATTGCCACCTGATCCTCTCCTACTGGAAAATCGGTTAATTAAATGGAAACGCCGCATCATTGCGGCGTCGATAAAGGCGTTATACGCGTTCGGCAATGCCGTTGGCGATTTGGGCATCGCAGCCAAATTGCATTAAGGCTTCGACTAAAATCGCCCGTTTTTTGGCGGTGTTATTGTTGGTCGTGACCCAAAATCCGGTATTACCGATTTCCTTGGGGTTGGCGGTAGCACTGGCCTTGAGTAACTCTTCCCGTGAACGCGCAAAATAGAGTCGATCGCGACCTTGGATCTGCAAAATTTGTGAGAATTGCGCTTGGCTCTGTTGATATAAACTCTCAAGCAAGAATAAGAAACGACCCACGGCGCCTTTTTGCTGTTCTAACTTATGCTCATCCACCAATTGATTGAAATCGGCCGCAGAGACTAAGGTTTCGACCTGAGGCGCAATCTGTGGCTCAGACGTCGTTGCCTCTAAACTCGGTTGGCTAATGGCCTGTGGCTGCGCCTGTTCAACCGCATCGACGGACAGGCCGAGTAATCGACGGAGAATGTCAGAGGCGCTCTCACCAATACGTTCCGTTTTGCTGGCAATATGACGATAGAGCTCTTCATCCACTTCGATGTATTTCATAACCTTATTATCCTTTGTTATTCGATAGGCTTAACCGAAAAAGTGCACCACAGGCGATCCTCGCAAAGGATCTGTGCGATCGTTGCCCCAGTGTATCTATCTCTATCAATCTGATAAAGCATCATTAATCTAAAAATGCGTGAAATCGCACATCAAATTAGCACAAGCGTGTTAATCGCTGAAAAAGCCAGCAAGTTCGGTACACTGTGCCTCAAAATCGCCTCAAGACTTGTCAAACTTAACCCATTAGGGGCACAATCCGCAGCACTTTATGTACCACAGCACAGGCGATTCCATGAATTTTGCATCCACAGGTCAAGGAGAAGCAGTCCTCCTTATCCACGGACTCTTTGGCAATTTAGATAATCTTAAGGGGCTAGGACAAGTCCTCGAAGCAAATCATCAGGTTATCCGCGTTGATGTGCCTAATCATGGTTTGAGTGAACATTGGCAGGAGATGGATTACCCAAGCTTAGCCAAGGCCATGGTGGCGTTGTTAGATGAACTTGAGCTTGAGCGTGTACACATTGTTGGCCATTCCATGGGCGGTAAAATCGCCATGGCAACCGCCCTTGCCTATCCTGAGCGCATCATAAGCCTGGTGGCCGCAGATATTGCCCCAGTAGCTTATCAGCCGCGCCATGATGTGGTATTTGCGGCACTTGAAAGTTTGCCACTTGAAGGCCACACCGACCGCCGCTTTGCGTTATCGCATTTATTAGCGGGTGGCATCGATGAACCGACCGCGCAGTTTTTACTCAAAAACCTCCAGCGCACCGACACCGGCTTTCGTTGGAAGATGAACCTTACTGGCTTAAAAAGCTGCTATCCCAACATCATTGGTTGGCCTAATGAAAACCACAAATTGCAGCAAGTCTATAACGAACCGAGCCTTTTTATCCGTGGTGGCGAGTCCAATTATGTGACCGCCGAGCACCGCGATGAGATCATGCGTCAATTTCCCGCGGCGCAGGCCAAAACATTAGAAGGTTGCGGCCATTGGCTACATGCCCAAAAACCGGCTGTTTTTAATCGAATTGTGTCTGAATTTATTGACAAACACTCAGTGTAAATGACAATGATTCTCGACCTAAATCATATAGCCGACACCTTGCTGATGTGATATATTCGCGCCTCTTTTAGCCTTAGAAGACTCTAGAGGACTAAGAAAGTATGTTATCTCAGTACATGGAACAAATTGAAACCATCGGCCTGAACCTGTTTTTTGCCGCGATATTTTTCTTTATCGGCATGGCCATCCACGATGTGCTTAAACAAGGTAATGTGCCGAAATTTGGTCGATTTATTGTGTGGTTAGTGTTATTTCTCGGCTGCGCCGGGTTTATTGCAAAAGGTATTATCCAGATGTCCTGGGAAGGTTCAGGCGTCGGTTAAACAATAAGAACATGGCAAAAGAAGCAACAGATAGAACTACCATTGACCTTTTTGCCAATGAAAAGCGCCGGGGCCGCCCACGTAGCAATCCTTTGTCCCGTAGCCAGCAACTTAAGGTCAATAAGCGCAACCAGATCCAGCGGGATAAAGCCAAAGGATTAAAGCGAATAGAGTTAAAGGTGTCACAAGATTTATATGACGCCTTGAATGAGCAGGCATTGGCCAGTAACATCAGCCGAAGCCAGTTAATCGAATTAATTCTTCAGCAAAAAATAGAATGCTGAGCAATCGATAGCAGCAAGATTAACGTATAAGTGAACTAGACATAAAGGATAGACAATGGCAACTGTAGGTCTTTTTTTCGGTAGCGACACAGGCAACACCGAAGCTGTCGCCAAGATGATCCAGAAGAAACTGGGTAAGAAAATGGTTGAGGTGAAAGATATCGCCAAGAGCACCAAAGAACAGATCGCAGAATACGACCTGCTGCTGTTCGGCATCCCAACCTGGTATTACGGTGAAGCACAGTGCGACTGGGATGACTTTTTCCCTGAATTAGAACAAATTGATTTTACAGACAAACTGGTTGCTATCTTCGGTTGTGGTGACCAAGAAGACTACGCAGAATACTTCCTCGATGCCATGGGCATGGTGGGCGATATCGTTCAAGCTCGTGGCGGTATCATCATCGGTCACTGGCCAACGGCTGGTTATAACTTCGAAGCGTCAAAAGGCTTAGTCGATGATGACCACTTCATTGGTTTAGGGATTGACGAAGACCGTCAACCAGAGCTGACTGAAGAGCGTGTGGATGCTTGGGTTAAACAAATCTACGAAGAAATGTGCTTAGCCGAGTTCGAAGACTAAGCTCAGTTCCGTAAAAAAAGCGGCCGAAACGCCGCTTTTTTTATGTGTGCTCTCCCGATTATTGAAAGCGATACACTCAATGGCAACCACCGCCCCCCACTGGGACATCTTTTGCTGCGTCGTCGATAATTACGGCGATATCGGCGTCACTTGGCGCTTAGCCAAACAGCTGGTCAGTGAATATCAGCTCCCCATTACACTCTGGGTCGATGACTTAAACAGCTTCTCGCATATTTTACCGAGCCTTGACCCAAACCAAAGCAGCCAGGTCTTTAATGGCGTCACCATCAATCATTGGACAACGCCCCTGCCCGTGGCATTTGTGCCCGGCGCCGTGTTAATTGAAGCCTTTGCCTGCGAACTGCCTGACGAGGTCAAACAACAACTCATCACGCTGCACAGCACCACACCGCAAGCTGTGCCTGTATGGCTGAATTTAGAATATTTAAGCGCCGAATACTGGGTCGATGGCTGCCATGGGTTACCCTCGATGCAGGCAAGTGGCATCAAAAAGTATTTCTTTTTCCCGGGTTTTACCCCAAAGACGGGTGGACTGATCTGTGAACGGGAGTTATTTGCCGAACGCGATGCATGGCAACAGGATAGCGCAAATAAATTGCAATTATTTGAGCGCCTTGGTCTTAAGGATATTCAAGCGCAAGATACTGTCTACAGCGTCTTTAGTTATGAAACTGATTCTCTGCTGGCCTTGTGTGAGCTTTGGCAAGCCAGTGCAACAAGCGATGCCAAAATCCATGCGCTTATTCCCAAGGGACGCAGCTTAAACAGCTTACAACACTTATTACCCTGCAAGGTTGAGGCGCTCAGCCCCGGACAGCAAATTAAGCTAGGTCATTTGACCCTGCATATCTTGCCGATGACAGACCAACAAGGGTTCGATCGCCTGCTGTGGAGCTGCGACTTTAATATTGTCCGCGGTGAAGACAGCTTCTTGAGGGCGCAATGGGCCGCTAA
Source organism: Shewanella sp. BC20 (assembly GCF_003129585.1). Lineage (NCBI taxonomy): Bacteria > Pseudomonadati > Pseudomonadota > Gammaproteobacteria > Alteromonadales > Shewanellaceae > Shewanella > Shewanella sp. BC20. Next base: position 80,374 of record NZ_NHRI01000004.1, read on the forward strand.
ACCCTTCATTTGGCATATTTATCCGCAAGAAGATGATTATCATCTAATAAAATTAGAAGCTTTTATCCAACTTTACTGCGATAATCTGCCCCCTGATATTGCCGACACTTGGTCTAAATTGAATGTTGCATTTAACCAAGGCGAGCAATCTGCCGTGAAAACTCACTGGCAAAACCTAAATCCTGTCAGTTTGCCACTCTTGCAACATGCTAAAGAATGGCCAATTGACGCAATAAATGCTGCAGATCTTGCAACTCGGCTAGTCCAATTCGTGAAAAAAAGCTAAGATGCTGCGCTGAAATAGAAAATCGACATATAGGAAATTGTGTAATGAAAACTGCTCATGAAGTCCGTCCAGGTAACGTGATCATGTTTGAAGGCAGCCCATGGGTTGTACAGAAAACAGAAACAACTCGCTCTGGCCGTAACGCTGCTATCGTTAAGTTAAAACTGAAAAACTTACTGCTTAACTCAGGCACCGAAACCACTTTCAAAGGTGAAGATAAGATTGACGATATTATCCTAGATCGTCTGGATTGTACTTATTCTTACTTTGCTGATCCTATGTACGTGTTCATGGACGCAGAATACAACCAATACGACGTAGAAGCTGAGAACTTAGGTGATGCAGCGGCTTACATCGTTGACGGTATGGAAGAAACTTGCCAAGTGACTTTCTACGAAGGCAAAGCAATTTCTGTTGAAATGCCAACCACTATCGTACGTGAAGTGATCTACACTGAGCCATCAGCTCGTGGCGATACATCAGGTAAAGTAATGAAGCCAGCAACTATCACTGGCGGCGGTACAATCAGCGTGGCTGACTTCGTTAAAGTTGGCGACAAGATTGAAATCGACACTCGTACTGGCGAATTCAAGAAGCGCGTATAATCGCCCTTCCTACTCCCAGATAAAAAAGCCAGTGCCTGCACTGGCTTTTTTATTGCCTCGAATTTGATGCTTCTAACGGTTTGCAGCGAACTGTTATCACATGAAATTAGGTATCGAGGTAAACAGCGAAGAGTTCTTTAGTGGACCGAGCCAGTCAACGCGAGCAATAAACGTTAGCAATAAACATTGGCAATAAACGTTGGCAATAAAAAAACCAGCCGTAGCTGGTTTTTTATATTTACTGCATCGCAGCTTAGGCAATCAAGATAAAGCCAAAGAACGCAATCACAGCGGCAATTAACGCATAGGGTAACTGAGTCACCGCATGGCTCACTAAGTTACAACCAGAGCCTTGTGCGGCCAATACGGTCGAATCTGAGTAGAAACACGCTTGGCTACCAAATGATGATGCCGACAACAGCGCACCAATCACCAGTGGAATATCCGCACCAACCGATTGCGCCAATGGCATCACAATTGGAATGGTCACCGCAAAAATACCCCAGCTTGAACCCGTCGCAAAGGCAAGGATAGCCATAGAGAGGAATACTACCGCAGGCAACATCTTAGGCGTCATGAATGGGCTCAGTGATTCAATCACATATTGTGGCAGCAGCAGCGCATCACACACATCCTTAAACACGAATGCGGCGATCACGGTACCAATGGCGGGCAACATGCTCTTAAAACCATCGATCATCTGATCCATCATTTCTGACAGTGGCATTAAACGTTGCACTGCATAGTAAGGCAGCGTGATAACTAATGTCGCTAACAAGCCCTTCCACACGTCGATATCAAAATAAACGGTAAAGGCAACCAGTAGCAGAATAGGCACTAAGAAGTTGTGCAGCTTGCCCTGATTGTCGGCATGCTTAAACTCTTCTTCAATCGCAGCAATCGCGTATTCATCAGAGGTTTGTACCTGGTCTAAATCGACTTGCGCCTCAGCAGGTTCACCTTGGGCGGCGCGCAGCTGGGCTTTTTTCATCGGACCAATGGCAGGCACAACACCTAACACCACCAGTAACACCATGGCTACGGCTAACCAAGCGTAAAGCATGTAGGGGATCGCCTGCATATATACGCTAATGCCCTGACCTTCAGCCGCCACACCGTTATCGACCAGCAAGCCACCAAAGAATACTGCCCAGGTGGATAATGGCACGAGCACGCACACTGGTGCTGCGGTAGAGTCAACCACATAGGCCAGCATTTCACGGGACACTTTAAACTTATCGGTCACACGCTTCATGGTTTCACCCACGGTTAACGCGTTCAAATAGTCATCGATAAAAATCACAATCCCGAGAATAAAGGTCATAAACAGAGAGGATTTAGGGCCTTTAGCAAATTTCAGTGCGTTTCGACCAAACGCCAGTGCACCACCAGTACGCACTAACAGGGCAATTAACGCACCAAAACAACCACACACTAAAATCAACCAACCGATGGTTTCATCGGCCATGACTTTTAATGAAGTGCTGGCGAAATTATTTAAGACTTGCGACGGATCGAGTAACAGAAAACCAGTTACCGCACCAATGATCAGAGAAAGAATGGGGCGGCGTAACCAAATGGCCAACACCAATACCACCAGAGGTGGAATAAGACTTAACGCTGTCGGTTCAGACATGCACTTAGGTCCTCTAAATAAGTTGCCTAAAGGCAAAAGTTTTTAGAACAGCGCCTGAAATCACCTCGATAACGGACGCCAATATTGCTGCTTCATGATGACTAACTCCGCTGATAAAACCTGCTAAAAGCTTGTTATCTTAGGTGCCTTGCCAAAAACATCGCGCAGAAAATAAAGCGCATCGAATATCGAGTCAACCATAAATTTATGCTAACCATAAATAATTTTTAATACTGAAATAAGCATTGATATATGTGCATGATTTTAAATAACTTTAAACCCGCACAACGAAATCTTTATTTGACCTTAAATGCTTAATAAGCATTCAGTTAATCTGCCTAAATATCAAAAAATCGCTGAACACCCGATAAAACCGCATTAACTAAAATCACCACTAGTAAATCAGCGGTTAAGCAAAAACTGATTAACAATTTTATTAACATTTAACCGCTGAATGGATTTTCAGTTTCAAAAAAAGCGAGCACAAGCTCAAGCAAGCCACTTGATAGTCGCAAAGGCTGACCCCATCAAAACCAATAGTGTATTAGCTTGATATTTTGCAAATACTCAGCATTTAAAACTTGTTTTAATTTATTTAAAGCTTGGTTAAAGCATATTTAACTGGCGAGTTTGATGAAAAAAACTTGTTATTTGTGCTCAAGCCCCCTTCCTTAAGCCAAATAATTTCGTTATGGTGCACAAACTTAAGCCTAAATTAACTGCATGTTTCGAGGTGTAAATGCGCCCTATCATCAAGTCCAACAAGTTGGATACTGTTTGCTACGACATCCGCGGCCCAGTGCACAAGGAAGCCAGACGTTTAGAAGACGAGGGACACCGCATCCTCAAACTCAACATTGGTAACCCCGCCCCCTTCGGTTTTGAAGCGCCGGAAGAAATTGTGCGCGATGTGATCCTCAATCTTCCCAGCGCCCAAGGCTACTGTGAGTCGAAAGGATTATTCTCTGCCCGCAAGGCGATTGTGCAGCATTATCAAGCGCAGGGCATTAAAGGCGTCGATATCGAAGATGTCTATATCGGTAATGGTGTGTCAGAGCTGATTATGATGGCCATGCAGGGCTTATTAAACACCGATGATGAAGTGCTGATCCCCTCGCCCGACTATCCGCTATGGACCGCGGCGGCAAATTTAGCCGGCGGTAAAGCGGTACATTACCGCTGTGATGAAGAGGCGGATTGGTTTCCGGATCTTGATGATATTAAGAGCAAAATTTCGTCTCGTACCCGTGGTATTGTGCTGATTAACCCAAACAACCCAACGGGCGCTGTTTACAGCAAAGAATTACTGCTGCAAGTTATCGAGCTCTGCCGCGAGCACAACCTGATCCTGTTTGCCGATGAAATCTACGATAAGATTTTATACGACAAGGCCAAACATATTCCGGCCGCGAGCCTTTCTGACGATATCTTAACCGTGACCTTTAATGGTCTTTCAAAAGCCTATCGCGCAGCGGGCTTTCGGGTCGGTTGGATGATGTTGTCTGGCAATCTTAAGGCAGCCAAAAGTTATATCGAAGGTTTAGAGATGCTCTCCTCGATGCGCCTGTGTGCCAACGTGCCGAATCAACACGCGATTCAAACCGCGCTCGGCGGTTACCAAAGCATTAATGAGCTGATTTTGCCTAGCGGCCGCTTAACCGTGCAGCGCGATACCTGCTATGAGTTATTGAACCAAATTCCCGGTGTGAGCGTGAAAAAGCCCAAGGGGGCACTGTACGCCTTCCCCAAATTGGACATGAAGAAGTTCAATCTCAGGGATGATGAACGCTTAGTACTCGATTTGCTCAGGGATAAAAAAATCCTCCTCGTGCACGGCAGCGCCTTTAACTGGCCAGAGCCGGATCACTTAAGAGTGGTGTTTTTACCCTATAAGGAAGATTTGACTAAAGCATTGACAGAGTTTGGCAATTTCCTCGAGACCTACAAGCAATAATGTTTTAGTCTCACCGCCAAAAAGACCGTTAAGTTAACCTCGGCTAAAGCGATCCTCAGGGTCGCTTTATTTTTACAGTGCGTAAAAACTCTTCAATCATTCCACTCACTTATCTATCTTGCCTGTGTTAGGCTAAAGCTTCATCGCCGTACTTTTTTAATCCGTACTTTTTAAGCCGTATTTTTTAAGCCACGCTTCTCGCCGATATATCTCGAGTTGAGTGTTGTGCGGTCCGGCATTCATATAAAGGAGCATTATGAGTCATTTATTTGCCCACCTCGCCCGAATGAAACTTATCCAGCGCTGGCCATTAATGTACAACGTGCGCACCGAAAATGTTCAAGAGCATTCACTGCAAGTTGCCATGGTCGCCCATGCCCTCGTGATTATCAGTAATAAGAAATTTGGCACCACGCTCAATGCCCATCAGGCGACCAGTTTAGCGATTTTCCATGATGCTAGTGAGATCTTAACTGGCGACTTACCGACTCCGGTAAAGTACTTTAATAAAGAAATCGAAGCCGAGTATAAGAAGATTGAGGCCATTGCCGAGCAACGCATGCTCGATATGGTACCCGATGAATTTAAAGAGGATTATCGCAGCCTGTTTATTAGCGATTACGCCGATCCAATTTACAAAGCCATAGTCAAATCCGCCGATACCCTGTGCGCTTACCTTAAATGTCTAGAGGAAAACCGCGCCGGCAACACCGAATTTAATACCGCGCGTAAACGACTCGAAGCCATGCTGGCGGCCAATCCCGATCCGGCGGTGAAATATTTTATGGATTGCTTTGTGCCAAGTTTCACCTTGAATTTAGATGAAATTAACAAGATGTTATGATGTATCACTCTCTCTAGGAATGCATATGAGCTCAAGTGTTTGGCAAGAACGCCGCCATGGCGAAGATAAACAAAGACGTAATGATCATCGAAGCCCTTTCCAAAGGGACAGAGCAAGGATCCTCCACTCCGCCGCCTTTCGCCGCCTGCAGGCCAAAACCCAAGTGCTTGGGGTGGGCATGAATGACTTTTATCGTACGCGCTTAACCCATTCACTCGAAGTGTCACAAATCGGCACGGGCATCGCGGCGCAGCTCAGCCGTAAGTATCCCGAGCATAAGCCCTTATTAGGCTCGATGAGCCTACTCGAATCCCTCTGTCTTGCCCATGATATTGGCCATCCGCCCTTTGGCCATGGCGGTGAAGTCGCACTCAACTATATGATGCGCCACCACGGCGGCTTTGAAGGCAATGGCCAGACGTTTCGCATCCTCTCGAAACTTGAACCCTACACCTTAGATTTTGGGATGAATCTGTGCCGCCGTACTATGCTCGGCATTTTAAAATATCCCGCGCCGCAATCACTGCTGTTTGTGGCAGGTTCGCATCCTGAAATCACCAATCACAGACAGCTTAAACCATCACAATGGCCGCCTGTTAAAGGCATATTCGACGATGATAGCGACATTTTCGATTGGGTACTGGAACCGTTATCCGTTGCCGATAGAGCGCGCTTTACCTCCGTTCAGCCGAGCCTGCAGCCAAACTACCCGCATCTACGCACTCAGTTTAAATCCTTCGATTGCTCGATTATGGAACTGGCGGACGACATCGCCTACGCGGTGCACGATCTTGAAGATGCCATTGTCATGGGCATAGTCACCGCCTCGCAATGGCAACAGGATGTGGCGCCGACACTTAAGCACAGTGGCGATCCTTGGATCCGCCAGGAGCTTGCCGATATCGGCACTAAGCTCTTCTCCCATGAACATCATCTGCGAAAGGATGCCATCGGCACCTTAGTAAATGGCTTTGTCACCGCCATAATCATCAACGACGATCCGGCTTTCGAGGAACCGTTGCTGCGGTTTAATGCCAGCCTCGAACCCGAATTTGCTGATGCGCTCAATGTGCTAAAGCAGTTAGTGTTTAAATACGTTATCCATAAACCTGAGATCCAAATGCTGGAATACAAGGGCCAACAAATTGTAATGGGGCTCTTTGAGGCGTTCGCCTCGGATCCTGAGCGGTTATTACCACTCAATACACAAGAACGTTGGCGCACCAGTGAGCTGCAAGGCCAAAACAGCCACAGGGTGTTGGCGGATTATATTTCTGGCATGACGGATGAATTTGCCGGACGACTGTACCAGCAGTTGTTTAGCCCCAAGGCTGGCTCGAACGTGGAACTCAGCAAAGAGATGTAATACTGAACAGGCAATAAAAAACCACCGCAAGGTGGTTTTTTATTCTCAGTGCGTTCCGCAAGTAAACGGCTTAGAGTCCGCCAATCGCATCTTTACACAATTGAGTGATACGCGCCCAATCGCCCTGCTCCATTGCATCCGTTGGGGCAATCCAGCTGCCGCCGATACAATCTACATTTTTCAGCGCTAAATAATCTTTATAGCTGCTTGGCGTAATACCACCCGTTGGGCAGAAACGGATATCCGCTAATGGGCCAGAGAATGCTTTTAGCGCATCCACACCGCCCGAGGCTTCCGCTGGGAAGAATTTAAAGTGAGTGTAACCGAGCGCCATGCCCGTCATCACTTCGGAGATGCTGGCAACGCCAGGGATCAAAGGCACAGGGCCTTGCATACCGGCTTTAAGCAGCTCAACCGTCGCTCCTGGGGTGATAATAAATTGTGCACCGGCAGCAATCGCTTGATCGAGCTGGGCTTCATTTAAAATGGTACCCGCGCCAACAAGTGCCTCAGGCACTTCTTGGGCGATCTTAGTGATAGCGTCGAGGGCGCATGGAGTACGTAATGTCACTTCCAAAACGCTGATCCCGCCAGCGACTAAAGCTTTAGCCAACGGCACCGCATGTTCAATCTTGTTAATGACCATAACAGGAACAATAGGGCTGCGTTTAAAAATATCTTGTGGTTGTAATGACCAGTTATTCTCAAGCATTGCGGTATTCTTCCTTTGTATTAATAAAGTTCGTCAATGGCGCTGGTACTGCGCGCACCGGTTTCTGGACTGCTTAAATTTGAACGCAGAGCCCCAAACAACTCACGGCCCATTCCATAGCGTGAGTGGCGTAAATCAATTTCTTCAGCGGTTCTCGCCGCAAGTTCGGCATCGGAGACCAATAAGCTCAGCTCACCGGTCAGCGCGTCGACACGAATAAGATCGCCATCTTGCACTTTGGCAATGAGCCCGCCATCGATAGCCTCTGGCGTTAAGTGAATCGCTGCTGGTACTTTGCCCGATGCGCCCGACATACGACCGTCGGTCATAAGTGCCACTTTAAAGCCTTTGTCCTGCAGAGAGCCTAACAGCGGCGTTAACTTGTGCAGCTCTGGCATACCGTTCGCTTTCGGTCCTTGGCCTTTTACGACCACCACACAATCTCGGTCTAATGCACCGGATTTAAACAGCGCATCGAGTTTATTTTGATCGTCAATCACCACAGCAGGCGCTTCAACTACACGGTGCTTTTCTTGCACGGCTGACACTTTAATCACAGCACGGCCCAAGTTGCCCTTAAGCAGTTTTAAGCCACCGTTGTTTTGGAAAGGCGTAGCGACAGACGTTAATACTTCAGTATCTAAGCTGACGGTTGGACCATCGACCCAGCGCAGCTCGCCATCGAGTAATTTGGGCTCTTGGGTGTAACGACGTAGACCAAAACCGGCAACTGTGTTGACATCCTCGTGCAGTAGGCCCGCATCAAGTAATTCCTTGATAAGGAAAGCCATACCGCCTGCGGCGTGGAAGTGGTTAATATCCGCATGACCGTTTGGATAAACACGGGCCAGCAAAGGAACCGCGTCAGATAATTCAGAAAAATCATCCCAGTTCACGATAATGCCAGCCGCACGCGCCGCCGCCACAATGTGCATGGTCAAGTTAGTTGAACCACCCGTAGCAAGTAACGCCACTATGCCGTTCACCACGGATTTCTCGTTAACCACTTCACCGATTGGGCTGTATTGAGTACCCAGTTCAGTTAAGCGGCACACCTGCTTGGCCGCCATTTTATTCAGCGCTTCACGCAGTGGGTCGTCAGGATTTACAAATGACGAACCCGGTAATTGCAGGCCCATCACTTCAAGCATCAGCTGGTTCGAGTTAGCCGTACCGTAGAAGGTACAAGTGCCTGCGCTGTGGTAAGACTGCGCTTCGGCCTCAAGCAACTGCGCTCTATCGACTTTGCCTTGAGCAAATTGCTGGCGAATACGGGCTTTTTCCTTGTTAGGGATCCCTGACTTCATTGGGCCAGCAGGCACAAACAGCATAGGCAAATGGCCAAAACTTAAGGCGCCAATCAATAAACCCGGCACGATTTTGTCGCAAATACCCAGTAATAAGGCACCATCAAACATGTTGTGGGATAAGCCCACCGCCGTCGCCATGGCAATCACTTCACGACTCAGTAAGCTCAGTTCCATCCCGGGTTGACCTTGAGTCACACCGTCACACATCGCAGGTACACCACCGGCGACCTGTGCAACACTGCCCACTTCCTGACAGGCTTTTTTCAGCAGTTCAGGATAGGTTTCATAGGGTTGGTGTGCAGACAACATGTCGTTGAATGCAGTAATAATCCCGATGTTGGCTTTGGTCAGTTGACGCAATGAATTTTTGTCATCTGGACTACAAGCAGCAAAACCGTGGGCTAAGTTACCGCAGCTTAAGGAGCTACGGTGTACGCCATGGTTACGAGCATCATTTAACGCGGCTAAATACGCTTCACGAGATGCTTTGCTACGGGCAATAATTCTGTCGGTAACAGATTGAACGACTGAGTGCATGAGAGTGACTCCTTAAGCGCTCCAGAACACGTCAACGGGCGTTTTACGCTGCGCTAATACGGCTCTGATGGGCATAGCATTAACATCATCATTTTCTAAGGCTTGACGATATACGGATAATTTCTGTTCCCCGACCAAATGCAGATAAATCTGTCTGCTATTGAGGATCGCATTCTTAGATAATGTGATCCGGCCATGGGGCGCCGTGGTGGGATTGGTTGCCACACACAGGGCTTGAGTGCTCAAGGCATCATTTAACTCGGTGCTGCAAGGGAACCATGAGCAAGTGTGACCATCATTGCCCATACCGAGCACCACTACATCGAAGGGACGCGGAAAATTAGACAGCGACTCGGCGGTCATATCGGCGCCCGCTTCGGCAGTGGAAAACATGTTCTTTAATCCACGGAACTTGGCATTGGCCGCGCGGTTTTGCAGTAAATGTTCACGCACTAACCGCTCATTCGATGCACTGTCTTCCACATCTACCCAGCGCTCATCGGCGAGCGTGACATAAACATCACTCCAATCGATGGATTTCATGCTGAGGAGCTCAAACAGTTTCAGCGGTGTTGAGCCGCCGGAGACGACTAAGCTTGCCTTACCTCGGGCATCCACAGCCTCTTGCAACTGACTGGCGATCTTATTCGCCAACTGTTGCTCGAGCGCTGCGGGTGTATCAAAGGATTTAAATACGGTTTCTTTAATCATCGAAGCCCCCTATTCGTCCCACGAACGGCCGTCTTTGGTGATCAGCGCGACCGACGCCACAGGTCCCCAAGTGCCCGCAGGATAAGGTTTCGGTTTCTCGTTACTTTGTTCCCATGATTGGATGATGCCATCCACCCAAGTCCAAGCCTGCTCTACTTCGTCACGGCGAACGAACAGTGCTTGGTTACCGAGCATGGCTTCGAGCAACAGACGCTCGTAAGCATCGGCGATACGCTCATTTTTAAAGGTATCCGAGAAACTCAAGTCGAGTTTAGTGGTTTGTAAACGTTGCTTCTGCTCTAGCCCCGGCACCTTGTTCATCATCTGGATCTCAACCCCTTCATGTGGTTGCAGACGGATGGTTAACTTGTTAGGTGGCAAGTTACGGTAGCTTGAGCGATACAAGTTGTGGGGTGGGTTTTTAAAATACACCACAATTTCAGAGCTCTTGAACGGCATGCGTTTACCGCTACGCAGATAAAATGGCACGCCAGCCCAACGCCAGTTGTCGATATCGACACGCAGCGCCACAAAGGTTTCGGTGTGGGACTGAAGGTTAGCGCCCTCTTCCTCTAAATAGCCTGGCACTGGACTGCCTTTTAGGAAGCCTGCACTGTACTGACCACGGACAGTGTTCTCATACACATTGTCAGCATTGATTGGGCGCAGCGACTTCAGTACCTTCACTTTTTCATCGCGAATACTGTCGGCATCTAAGTTAACCGGAGGATCCATGGCAACCAGTGTCAACACTTGCAGTAAGTGGTTTTGGATCATATCGCGCATCTGACCGGCTTTATCGAAGTAACCCCAACGGCCTTCGATACCCACTTCTTCAGCAACGGTGATCTGCACATGGTCAATGGTCCGGTTGTCCCATTTAGACGCGAATAACGAGTTAGCGAAACGCAGCGCAATCAGGTTTTGGACCGTCTCTTTACCTAAGTAATGGTCGATACGATAAACTTGGTTTTCTTTAAAGTAGGCAGAAACTTGATCGTTAATCACGCGGGAAGAAGCAAGGTCAGAGCCAATGGGCTTTTCGAGTACCACGCGAGAATCGCTATGGATAAGGTTTTGTTCGTGTAAACAGCGGCAGATATCGCCAAAAATCGCAGGAGGGGTAGCAAAATAACTGACCATGACGCGCTCTTCAGGTTTGAGCAATTCATGGAAGGCGCTGTAGCCTGCTGATTCGGTGAAATTCGTGCCGACATAATGGCAGCGGGACAAGAAGCGTTGGACAGTCTCTTCGCAGAGGGCTTCTTTTACGAAGGTTTTTAACGCAAGGATGACGAGTTCTCTAAATTCATCCTGACTGAACTCATCTTTGGCAACCCCAATGACTTTGGTGTTTTTATCCAGAAGTTCAGCTTTATCTAGCTGGTATAAAGAAGGTAACAACTTGCGTCGTGCCAAGTCGCCTTTAGTACCAAAGAGTACGAAGTCACAAGCTTTGGCGCCTGATGTTGTTTTGCCCATTGCGTTACGCTCTCCTTTGTATGTCGTGTCCCTTCAAGCCAATGAAGAAATCCACACTTTTGTTGTAATATAACAACAGAATTTGTTAAATGCATCTATTTTTATCAATATTAACATTCTTGCTAACTAGGCACCTAGGGCATAAATCTGATATGCTTTTTGTGCTTAAATTACTGATGATAGTAAATTCTTATTTCAAAAATGTACTTAAAACTTACTTAAGCAGTGTCGATTAGTGAGATCCTGAAACAGATCAGCAGCACTAAACAAAAATAAATAAAATTACATTCTCAATTTAGCGGACGTACGCGTATGAATACCCTAGAAAAGGTTCAAAAAAGCCTCACCCATTTTAGTAAGTCAGAACGCAAGGTTGCAGAGGTGATCTTAGCCTCTCCGCAAACAGCTATTCACTCCAGTATTGCCACTCTGGCTAAGATGGCAGATGTGAGTGAACCTACTGTGAACCGTTTCTGTCGCCGCTTAGATACTAAAGGCTTTCCTGATTTTAAGTTACATCTGGCGCAAAGTCTCGCAAACGGTACGCCTTATGTGAGCCGCCATGTGGAAGAAGATGACTCTCCAGAGTCTTACACCACAAAAATTTTCGAATCATCAATGGCTTCCTTAGATACAGCACGTCAAAGCTTAGACGTCACTGCCATCAACAAAGCCGTGGATATTCTGACTCAAGCCAAAACTATTTCCTTCTTTGGCTTAGGCGCTTCGGCCTCCGTTGCCCATGATGCCCAGAATAAATTTTTCCGTTTTAATGTGCCTGTCATCTGTTTTGACGATGTTCTGATGCAGCGCATGAGCTGTATTAACAGCAATGAAGGCGACGTTGTGGTGCTGATTTCCCATACAGGTCGCACTAAATCATTGATTGAAATAGCGCGTTTAGCGAGAGAAAACGGCGCAGCTGTGATTGGTATTACAGCTCGTAACTCACCGTTATCTATGGAATGTACACTGCCCGTGACGATGGAAGTGCCTGAAGATACCGATATGTATTTACCAATGGCCTCGCGTTTAGCGCAATTGGTGACTATAGATGTATTGGCGACTGGCTTTACCCTACGCCGCGGCCCGCGTTTCCGTGACAATTTAAAACGTGTGAAAGAAGTGTTGAAAGAGTCTCGTATCAATAAAGATCCGATACTGTAATTCACTTCCTATCTTAAAAAAGGCTAGTGCAAATCGTCCGTCTAGCCTTTTTTAAAGCAAATTTCAGCGATACCTCACAAATTTGAAACATAACTTTAGATCAATTTGATTGTAACTTTACTACATAATTTGGAATTGCATGGTAATATAGCCCCAAGATTTTTTAACTTTAACGGAGTATCTTATGTTCCGCAGAACCAAAATCGTCACCACTCTGGGCCCCGCCACTGACCGTGACGATAACTTACGCCGTATTATCGCGGCAGGTGCAAACGTTGTTCGTCTTAACTTCTCCCACGGCTCCCCCGAAGATCATCTCAAACGCGCGACTCAAGCTCGCGAAATTGCAAAAGAATTAGGTGTCCATGTTGCTATTTTAGGTGACTTACAAGGTCCTAAGATCCGTGTATCTACCTTTAAAGACAACAAGAAAGTTCAACTGAACTTAGGTCAAGCCTACATTCTGGATGCCGAGTTAGGTAAAGGCGAAGGCGATGAGAATCAAGTTGGTATCGACTACAAGCAATTGCCAGACGATGTGAATGTTGGCGATATCCTGATGCTCGACGACGGCCGTGTTCAACTGCGTGTTGAGCGCGTTGAAGGTCGTAAAGTGCACACGACTGTTACCGTTGCAGGCCCTCTATCGAACAATAAAGGGATCAACAAACAAGGTGGTGGTCTATCTGCAGCGGCACTGACTGAAAAAGACAAGGCAGACATTCTGACTGCGGCCATGATCCAAGTGGATTACTTAGCTGTGTCTTTCCCACGTAGCGGCGCCGATCTGGAATATGCCCGTTCTTTAGCGCAACAAGCTGGCAGCAATGCACTGATCGTCGCAAAAGTAGAACGTGCTGAAGCCGTTGCTAGCGAAGAAGCGATGGATGATGTGATTTTAGCCTCTGACGTAGTCATGGTTGCCCGTGGTGACTTAGGGGTTGAGATTGGTGATGCGGCACTGGTTGCAGTGCAGAAGAAGCTTATCGCGCGCTCTCGTCAACTGAATAAAATCGTGATCACTGCGACTCAAATGATGGAGTCAATGATTTCGAGCCCAATGCCAACTCGCGCAGAAGTCATGGACGTTGCCAACGCCGTGCTCGATGGTACAGACGCTGTGATGTTGTCTGCCGAAACTGCTGCAGGTGACTTCCCAGAAGAAACCGTTAAGGCGATGGCGAATGTGTGTATCGGTGCCGAATCACACCCAAGCGTGAAAGTGTCTAAGCACAGATTAGATGCACGTTTTACTTCAGTTGAAGAAACGATTGCACTATCGACTATGTATGCTGCTAACCACTTAGAAGGCGTGAAAGCAATTATTGCTTTAACTGAGTCTGGCGCAACACCTAAACTGATGTCACGTATCAGTTCATCTTTACCCATCCTTGGTTTATCACGCCATGAGACAACGCTGGCGAAGATGGCACTGTACCGTGGTGTGTTACCGATTTACTTCGACTCAACCATTTATCCTGCCGATGAGTTAGCGCAAAAAGCGTTGGAATCATTAACAACGGCGGGTTATCTACAGAGTGGCGACTTGGTATTAATGACCAAGGGCGATGCGATGGAAACTATCGGCGGCACTAACACTTGTAAAGTGTTGATCGTTGCATAATTTTTGCTGATTGGCGTTAGCTAGACGTACAAAGTAAGGCTAACTGTCATTAAGCTTAAAAACAAAAACCACCTCAATTGAGGTGGTTTTTTTATATCTTGTCATTTCAATCGTGCTAGCAGACCCGATTAAAGGGCTTCAAAATCATTCACATTGATGGCCGCTAAGCGCAGCTTATCGGCATGTAACAGCTTTTGATGCTCATCTTGAGTCACAGTGCCCTGCTCCAGCGCTTTAGCAAATAACACTAAGTTAGGCACTTTGGCAGGTAACTCACCGGCGCGTTGTGCTTTCTTGAGCTTCTTGTAAATCTCTTTACAGGCATATTGCGCCACGAAGGCCTGTTCAACCTCAGCAATACCACCGACATCGCCTTCAAACTCAGGGCATAGGAAAGTAATGCGTTCACGGGCAGGACTTGGTTTTAACATGCCAGAGACCAATTCAGTCGCCATTTTATCGCTAGGCGCATTGAAATGGTTGCCGATGGGGAAAATCAGCGCGCGTAGCAACCATGCAAATGGGCGGTTCGGGAAGTTACGGATCACTTCTTCAAGCGCTTTAGCCGCTAAGTGCAAGCGATTTGCCATCACATAACGCACCGCAGGTAAATCATCCTGTTGACGGCCATTGTCTTCAAACAGTTTTAAGGTGGCTGAGCCTAAGTACAGCTGGCTTAACACATCCCCCATACGTGCCGACAACATTTCCTTACGCTTCAAATCGCCGCCCATGATCAGCATTGAAATATCTGTCATCAAGGCTAATGCCGATGAAATGCGCGACATGTCTTTGTAATATTGCTTGGTTTCGCCGCTTACTGGCGCACTGCCGAAACGGCTGGCAGTCAAGGCGTTGAATAAGGCACTGAACGCGTTGCGAGTGGCGTAACCCATATGGCCCATTAACAGCGAGTCGAAACGCTCAAGCGCATCATGCTCGTTTTCCATCGCCGCGGCTTCCATTTCGGCCAACACATATGGATGGCAACGAGTCGCACCTTGACCAAAGATCATCAAGGAACGCGTCAAAATGTTCGCCCCTTCAACGGTAATCGAAATCGGATTCGACATATAAGGGTGGCCTAAGTAGTTTTTAGGTCCTAATTGGATGCCCTTACCCGACTGAATATCCATCGCATCGTTCATCACCGCACGGCCAAGTTCAGTCATGTGGAATTTAGCAATTGCCGTCACCACTGAGGGTTTAACTTTAAGATCAATCCCCGTAGTGGTTAAACGGCGCGCCGCTTCCAATTGATAGGTATTGGCGATAATGCGCGCCAGCGCTTCTTGCACACCTTCAAAGTTGCCAATCGCCATACCAAATTGATGACGCACATAGCTGTAAGCCGTTGTGGTTTTGGTCGCCATATGGCCAGAGGCCGTAGCCAATGCAGGCAGAGAAATACCGCGACCCGCCGATAAACATTCAACCAGCATACGCCAGCCTCTGCCCGCAAACTCAGGACCACCGATGATCCAATCCAGCGGAATAAAGACTTCTTCGCCCTTAGTGGTCCCGTTCATAAATGCCATGTTTAGCGGATTATGACGACGGCCAATGATCACACCAGGATGATCGGTTGGGATCAAAGCGCAGGTAATACCTAAATTCTTTTTATCGCCAAGCAAACCATCAGGGTCGCGCATCTGGAAGGCTAAACCTAATACGGTTGCCACTGGTGCGAGGGTGATATAACGCTTGTCCCAGGTTAATTTAAGGCCTAAAACTTCTTCGCCGTTAAACTCACCACGGCAAACAATACCCACATCGGGGATAGCGCCCGCATCACTACCGGCTTCAGGACCAGTTAATGCAAAACATGGGATCTCATCACCCTTGGCTAATGCAGGTAACCAGCGCTCCTTTTGCTCTTTGGTACCATAATGAGTCAAAAGCTCACCTGGGCCTAATGAGTTTGGCACCATCACAGTGACCGCGGCACTCACACTGCGGCTGGCTAATTTACTCACAATCGTCGAGTTGGCGTAGGCAGAAAACGCACGACCACCAAACTTTTTCGGGATGATCAGTGCAAAGAAGCCTTCTTTTTTAAAGTAGTCCCACAGCTCTGGTGGCAAATCCTTACGATTATGCACAATGTCGAAATCATCGATCATCTTCAGGGCGGTCATAACCTGATTATCGATAAATTCTTTCTCTTCAGCCGTCAGGGTTGGTTTACCGTAGCTGTGCAGGGTATTCCAGTTTGGGTTACCACGGAATAACTCGCCTTCCCACCACACATCACCCGCTTCCATCGCTTCGCGCTCGGTATCGGATAATGGCGGCAATACTTTTTTAAAGAAGTGGAACACAGGCTGGGTGATAAATTGCATCCGAAGGCTTTTTACTGCAAACAGCGCAATAATCGCAATCAGGGCAATAATTATAATCGTCAACATAATCAAGACCTTTTATTAAGAAGCCACGGGGACTGATACGCCCGCAGCCATGTAGGGGATCACTTTACGGATCACGGCTTCGATGTCGTTATGCTCACCAAATTCGGCCGCGGCAATATCATTGAGCGCATCGGCTGACGCCATGGTGAAAACAATCGTGCCTAGGGTAAAGTGTAAGCGCCAAAACATTTCAGCAGGAGGAATATGCGGTGCACTGGCCGAAACAGCTTTTACAAAGGTGTCTAAATGCTGCCCATAATGGGTGGTGATAAACCAACGCAAGTGCCCTTGGCTTTCAATGTAACCGCGACCCAGCAATTGTAGGAAAATTGTCGTGCCTTCGGTGCGCAGCTCGTTCAAATCCAATAATGGATCGACTAACGCAGAGAAAATCTCCTCTAACGAAGCCTGTGTTGGCGCAGTATGTAAACGTTTTATGGCCGTCGATGCGGCGGGCATAAATACGTCTAAATAGCGGGCTAACACGGCGCGGATTAACTCTTTTTTAGAGCCAAAGTGATAGTTCACCGAGGCTAAGTTAACCTCCGCCTTGCTCGTGATAAGTCGCAATGACGTCTCAGAAAACCCCCTTTCGGCAAATAGCTTCTCTGCGGCATCAAGTATTCTAGTTTTTGTATCGGATCGACTTGCCATTCCGTGACCTTGAATTAATTTAAAACACTCGTTTAAATTAAACATTGGTATGGTAGTTGTCAAACGAAAAATGGCCAAATAAGCTGCGCCTTGCTGACATCGATTAACAGGCCACTCACATCCGTTGCAAAAAAACCATGAAAAGTCATCAAGTCCTGTGCAAAAAACACTGTGCTTAGGTAGAATGCTTAACACAAAAACAACAAAGGACTGCAATACATGGCTATTCTATTGAATCGTCCCACCACTCTTGCGCTCACCATAGCGCTAACCTTAGGCGTAACCGCCTGTAATGATGCCCAAAGCAAGGCCGAGACCACTGCAGCAGCACCGGCTGTAGCTCAGGCCGCGCCCGATAAAGCTCAGGCCATCGCCTTTATTCAAGATGCAGAAGCCCACATGGCGCAGCTCTCTATCGAAGCGAATCGCGCCGAATGGATTTACAGTAACTTCATCACCGAAGATACAGCTGCACTCTCGGCCGCAGTCGGTGAAAAAGTCAGTGCTGCGTCGGTCAAATTCGCCACCGAAGCCGCCAAATACGCCAATGTGGAACTCGATCCAGCCAATGCGCGCAAACTGAACATTTTGCGCAGCGCACTCGTGTTACCTGCGCCGCTTGATCCCGCCAAAAATGCTGAGCTGGCACAAATCAGCTCCGAGCTCAATGGACTCTATGGTAAAGGCAAATACTGTTTCGCCGATGGCAAATGTATGACCCAGCCTGAGCTGTCGAGCCTGATGGCGGAATCGCGTGACCCAGCCAAACTGCTTGAGGCATGGAAAGGCTGGCGTGAAATTGCAAAACCGATGCGCCCACTATTTCAACGTGAAGTTGAACTCGCCAACGAAGGTGCAAAAGATCTAGGTTACGCTAACCTCTCTGAGTTATGGCGCAGCCAATACGATATGAAACCCGATGAATTTTCACAGGAATTAGACCGTTTATGGGGTCAAGTTAAGCCTCTATACGAGTCCCTGCATTGTTATGTTCGCGGCGAGCTGAATAACGAATACGGTGACGCCATCGCGCCGAAAACCGGCCCTATTCCCGCCCACTTACTGGGAAATATGTGGGCGCAACAATGGGGTAATGTGTACGATCTCGTCGCCCCTGACGATGCCGATCCTGGCTATGATGTGACGGAGTTGCTCGAGCAGAAAGGCTATGATGAACACAAGATGGTTAAACAGGCCGAAAGCTTTTTCACCTCATTAGGCTTTGCGCCGCTGCCAGATAGTTTCTGGAGTCGATCTTTATTCTTGCAACCCAAGGATCGTGATGTCGTTTGTCATGCATCGGCGTGGGATTTGGATAACCTCGACGATATTCGCATCAAGATGTGTATCCAGAAAACCGCTGAAGACTTCACCGTTATTCACCACGAGCTTGGACACAACTTCTATCAACGTGCCTATAAACAGCAGCCTTTCCTGTTTAAAAACAGTGCCAATGATGGTTTCCATGAGGCCATTGGTGACACGATCGCGCTATCTATTACCCCAAGCTATCTAAAACAGATTGGTTTGCTCGAAGACGTGCCCGATGCTTCCAAGGATATTGGCTTACTGCTGAAACAAGCTTTAGATAAAATCGCCTTCCTGCCCTTTGGTTTGATGATTGACCAGTGGCGCTGGAAAGTCTTTAGCGGTGAAATCACTCCTGCGCAGTATAACCAAGCCTGGTGGGAATTAAGAGAGAAATACCAAGGCGTTAAGGCGCCAACGGATCGCAGCGAAGCCGATTTTGATCCAGGTGCCAAATATCATGTGCCCGGTAACGTGCCTTATACGCGCTACTTCCTCGCGCATATTCTGCAATTCCAGTTCCATAAGGCACTGTGTGATACCGCCGGCGATAAAGGACCTGTACACAGATGCAGTATTTATGGCAATCAAGCCGCAGGGGAAAAACTCAATAAAATGTTAGAGCTGGGTGCAAGCCAACCTTGGCCAGTTGCTTTAAAAGAAGTGACAGGTACTGAGGGAATGGATGCCAAAGCCGTACTCGATTATTTTGCGCCGCTTAAAACTTGGCTCGATGAGCAAAACACGGCGGCGAATCGTCAATGTGGTTGGTAATTAAAACCAAGACGGAATGAAGCCTCTAACGTAAGTAACACCTAGGCTCTTAGGTGTGAAAATGTAACCGATAAAAATGCCCAACGATGTTGGGCATTTTCTTTTTAAGCTTCGGCATTAATAACGAACGCGAGTATCAATCAGATAAAATCAATGCGTTCACAAACCTATTAACGCCAACCCATTCCCTTACGATTTGCCTCTTTGTTCTCAATCTTAAGCTGTTCGGATTTAGTGAGCATCACATACAAGGCGCCCGTGCCGCCCTGCTCGGTTTTCGCCGAATGATAGGCCAGCACCATATCAAGTTGAGACAACCAATGGCAGACGGCAGATTTCAACAGGCCTGCCACGGGTTTACTGTTATGACCCTTACCATGGATAAGCATGACGCAGCGTTCCCCATGGGCCTGCGCCGCTAACAGATAATTGAGCAACGCATCACGGGCCTGACTTAAACGGTAGGCATGTACATCTAATTCCATCTTAATGCTGTACTGCCCTAGCCTTAAGCGCTTAAACACTGCCCCTTGCACCCCTTCGCGCTTAAAACTGGCAATATCATCGGGCGCTATTATCGGGATCAAACTCAAATCCAAGGGCATACAGGCTAAATAAGCCTCGCGTTGCAACGCATCACGGCGCTGAAGTTGCTCCTCCGTTAGTGCCTTAGGCTGCAAATTCACCGCTTTCACATCACCCTTAAGTGGCACAACCCCCGCCATTTCTTCAAAAAACAGTGCTGATTCATCATCTAGCATGGCAAGCTCCTCCACTCTTAACGCTCAGTGTGCACTTTTA
This sequence comes from Shewanella sp. BC20, assembly GCF_003129585.1. Lineage (NCBI taxonomy): Bacteria > Pseudomonadati > Pseudomonadota > Gammaproteobacteria > Alteromonadales > Shewanellaceae > Shewanella > Shewanella sp. BC20. The sequence continues at coordinate 100,553 of NZ_NHRI01000004.1, forward strand.
GAACAGAAACACACTTTGTAAACATTCAACCCTTTAGTTCAGCGGGCACCTCCATTATAGTGGCGCCATGAATGCTTGATTAGAATAATGTAATGAGATTTTTGCTGCTAGCCCTGATATGCCTATTGTCGCTTCCAAGTTTTGCAACTCCCGCAAAAGCCAAAACAACCATGACAACCGATCAGCTGATCAATGCTAATTATCCGCTGTTCACTAAAGCATTTACTGAGCTTGCCCCCGAAGTCACCGCAGAGATTTATGCGAAAGATGCAAGCTATCTCTCTGAAAGCCAAAGTAAAGAAATCTATTATGGCCGCGACAGTATCGTTGCTATTTACCAACGTTTTTTCGATAAAATCCGCAATAAAAAGGCCCGTATCGATATCGATTTCCGGGTGCTCAACCGTAAGCTTTCGGGCAACAGCGCGTTCGACACTGGCTACTATTTAGTGCGTTTTTACCCCGCTGAAGAAACCGGCGAACCAGTGAGTGAATTTGCTGGCAAATTTGTGATTGGCACCCAAAAAGACTCTCAGCAGCGCTGGAACGTCACACTGGATATGAATAACCGTGCCGAACCCAGTTTCTATTTGAATGCCAAACCTGTACCCAATCTTTACTATGGTCGCCAATTCCCACCGTTACCGGACAGCCAAAAGAAAAAGCAGTAATCTATTATACTTTAAAGCATTACCATTATGACACACGACAAAACCTGCCCTTGCGGCAGCCCAAAAATCTATCAAGATTGCTGTCAAATACTGCATCTAGGGCTCGGTTCAGGAGCACAACTGGCGACGTGCCCTGAGCAATTAATGCGCTCTCGCTATTGCGCCTTTGTGTTGAAAAATTTTGATTACATTATCAAAACACACCATGCAGCTTACCTCGATGGCTTAACCCTTGAACAGCTCCAACAAGGTCCACATCCCCAATGGTTAGGGCTCGATGTGTTATCCGCCAATGACACTACCCAGCCCGATGGCAGTCAGCTCGGCATCGTGACCTTTAAGGCCTGGTATAAAATGAGTGGCGAGATTGATGCCATTTACGAGCGCTCTGAGTTTATCTTCGAGCAAGGTCGTTGGTTTTACACTAAAGGCCATCAAATGCATGCCAAATTACCGGGGCGTAATGATCCTTGCGTCTGCCACAGCGGTAAAAAGTTTAAGCAGTGCTGCATGAAGGGTTAACCAAGTCCACAGATAAAACAAAAGGCAATCTATTGATTGCCTTTTGTTTTTATATCACCTGTACGACTAATCTAACTGGTTAATGCGTCACAAGATTAGGTTCTTTTGCCGCCAATAAGAATTGCGCAAATTCGGGCTCTCTCAACGCAGGACTGTATAAATACCCCTGCGCCTGATGGCAAAAACTCTTGGCCAAAAATGCTTCCTGCTCGGCGGTTTCAACCCCTTCTGCGGTCAAGGAAATATTGAGCGCACTCGCCATCGCAATAATGGCCGAGACAATTTCTTGGCTTTCGCGGCTAATGGTGAGATCGGAGATAAAGGAGCGGTCGATTTTTAACTTACTGATCGGGAATTGTTTAAGATAGCGCATCGAGCTGTAACCCGTACCAAAGTCATCGATAGCCAGTCCCACACCCAGCTCTGCCAATTCCTGACATAAGAGCGTGGCATGGCGAATGTCGCCCATCAATTCCGTCTCGGTGATCTCAAGGATCAGGGTTTTAGGCTTTAAACGATAGCGCGTCAGCAGTTGCCAGACTTGCTCATACAGGTTTCCGCTAAAAAACTGCCGCGCCGACACGTTAACATGCATGCTTAAATCGGCATTATGGTGCTGCCAAATATTTAATTGTCGGCACGCGGCCTCGAGTACCCAACTGCCAATGGCGTTGATCATCCCAGATTGCTCGGCAATATCGATAAAGGCGCCGGGATACAGCACACCCTTTTTCGGGTGATGCCAACGGATCAACGCTTCGGCACCGATATAGGTTTTCTGCTCCAGATCCCGTAAGGGCTGATAATAAAGTTCAAATTGACGGCCGCGAATCGCGCTATGCAAATCACGCTCGATTTGCGCATCTTCCTTAAAGGCGCTGAGCAAGGTGCTGTTAAACACTTGAATAGCGGTGCCCTTTTTCTTCTTCGCGTATTGCACCGCAATATCGGCGCAGGTCAGCGGCGCGAACAGATTGGCCACCGAGGCGATATCGACAACCGCTAGTGCAGGTTTAGGTTCGATTTGCTCACGACCAATTAAAATCGGCATGGCTAAATGCTGATATAGGCGGGTACTGAAATAATCCAGATCGTAAACCGCGTTATCATCGGTGAGCAACACGGCAAACTCGTCGCTACCGACGCGGGCAATTTCCGTCGCCTTATTAATTTCAGAGAAATGTTTTAAGCGCCGGCCAATTTCAATCAGCAAGCTGTCGCCATTTTCGTGGCCATAGGTATCGTTGAAACGCTTAAAGGCGACTAAATCGACCAACAGCAACAATCCATTGGTGGTGCGCTCCAATACGCGATTGAAGTGACTGCGATTATTCAGCCCAGTGAGGCTACAACGCCAAGCTAAACGCTCAAGCTCCGCCTTATAGTTGTGCTCATCTGTGCTTTCTTCGCCGGAGACTAAGGCGTAATGATTGCCGCGATCGGTGATAAATTGGCTGACCACATACTTGAGCCAGTAGCGACTGCCATCGGCTCGATTAAATTGCACTTCGCCTTTGGCCTGCTCGCCTCTGAAAATTTTAGCCAAGGTCTGCTCGGCTAATTCACTGTGCTGCTTAAAGAAACTTAACTCGCGTAAATTGGTGCCTATGCTTTTTTCACGCGCTAAGCCGGTGATCTCCTCGTGGGCTTGGTTAACGTATTCCACTTTTTCGGTGTGCAGGTTAATCAGCATGCTCATTTGACGAGACTGCTCTGTGGCACAGCGAAACAGGCTTAAGCGCTCTTCTTTGTCATAGGTATGTTTGGTGGCCAGCGTGAGGGCCAGTTGATCGGCCATTTGGCAGGCAAGGTGAATTTCGCTGTCGTGCCAATGGTGAGTCAGTTGCGCTCGCTCAAGGCAAAGCACGCCTTCGAGATGGCCATTAATGCGAATGCCAATCTCGAGACTAGATAAAATTTGCCGAGGGATAAAATAGTTATCGACTAACTCTGTCAAGCGCGGATCGATAAGCGTATTACTCGCATCGATATGGCGATGATTTTTGAGTTCATCTAAATAGCGTGGCAGCGTCTGCAACTGCGAAGGACGGTAAGTGTCTTGTAGGGCCATAGCGCCAAATTGCGCTACCAGGGATTGACTCGATTGATCGGCGGAAAAAATCCATACCGACACCAGAGAAACGGCTAAATTTTGGCAAAGTAGCTCAGTGGCTAACTCCGCGGTCTTAGTAAAATCACCCTGCTGTTTAGCCGTGGAATGCACTAAAGACTCTAATAAATGCTGATGCTGACGTCGCTTCACTCTGATCCCTACAAAACTTCGTGTTGGGTAAAACGGTACTGCTGCGACTAACACACTAAAGAAGCGTGTTAATAGAGCCTATTTATCTTTATTTTTGTTGATGCAGATTACACTATCTACATTTAAAACAGCAACATCGGCCACACTTTATTACAAAATAACGCTAACGGTGCTCACAGTCGCTTGCATCATAGGCCATTCTCTAATTGGAAAATCATTTTCTCGACACTCACATCGAAGACCAGCTTGAGGGTAACACCCGCTTCACCCTGCACAATATTCCCTTGGGTTTGGCTAAAACGCGCTTGAGCCCGCTCCAACATCTTAGTCGCTTCGACCTCAGCCTCTGCACCCGCGAAGGATAACTCCAGCACTGTATCCTGCTCGTCAATCACAGCGCCAATATCCACAAAACTGCCGCAATCGGTGCAAGTGTCGTTTACGGTAGCCGCTTGTCCTGCAATGATACCTTTCATCTGTTTTTCCTCTCTAATCGCTCTAAGGGTGATGCATCAACTTAAACCAGCATCATTAACGCCTTATTATAGGTAACAGTGGCGGCAGAGACTCAGCTTTAGCTCACGCTTATTATTGTGCATCGACACAGTTGACGGCTATTTGGCCAACAAGTTCCTTTAATCCCAACCTGTGCTTTTAAAGACAGCATCTTGCTTAATAGCCCGATAGCGATTAGAAAGCAAGACGACATACTCGTTAGGCGCTGGCCAATAACGGCACTAAGTTACGTTGAATCGCCAGTTGATCGGCAAAATGCATGACGTCCATTTTCGGGGATGGCAACTGGCCACGTTGGCGCAGACGTGTGGTGAGATCGCAATTGCTTAAGGCTTCGGCCATCGCGATAGGCTCACCACCGCGGATCACTAATGCCTCTGGGCGCAATGCCTGTTGCAGTTGAAACGCCCTCGCCCCTTGCTCGGCAAAAACAGCACTATTGTCGGTAACCTTGTTATCCGTCGATAAATCCGCCACAAGCGCTTGCTTTGGGGGTAACTCAAACTGGCGTTGTAATTTTTCAGCATTATCGAGCTCTTTTTTCCATTGAAACTGCGCCATGTCCCTCGCGTCTGCAGACAATAGCGACAGCAACAGGGCGAACTCACCTCGCCTGTTGTGTTCGATTGCCGCATTTAAGCGGGAGCCAATTTGGGCTTCGTTGATTAAAGGAACATCGATCTGCATAAAAAAACATCATTAAAACAACTCGTTGTTAGTTAATCGACCAGTTGAACCAGAACTTTAGGAAAATTTTCATATTTAGACTTTACATGCCAAACGTTTCTGACTACTATGGCGGCCGCAATTGAGGAGGGGTTCCCGAGTGGCCAAAGGGATCAGACTGTAAATCTGACGGCTCCGCCTTCGAAGGTTCGAATCCTTCTCCCTCCACCATTTGCACTAACAATTAGCGATGCTATAAAAGATACTCGTGGAGGGGTTCCCGAGTGGCCAAAGGGATCAGACTGTAAATCTGACGGCTCCGCCTTCGAAGGTTCGAATCCTTCTCCCTCCACCACTTTTATCTTGTATGGTTCGAAAATCGTTAGTTCGCTGTAAACTTGCTTTACCCTTAAATCCGGCCAAGATTTAAGATAACTTTTAAATCAGACTCGATGAGTCAGACAAAAAGTTGAAGAAAATATGTGGAGGGGTTCCCGAGTGGCCAAAGGGATCAGACTGTAAATCTGACGGCTCCGCCTTCGAAGGTTCGAATCCTTCTCCCTCCACCACTTCTTTCTCATATCACTCTTTATACCGCTTTATTCCCCAAGTTTTCTTTCTAGCACTTCAGCTTATTCAAAGTTATTTTTATCGCTTAGTTAAAACGATTGTCTTTAATCCATAAATTTTGCTGATAAAAAACGCCCCATTCGGAGCGTTAAAGAAAAGTGCATAGCGCTAAGTGGCGATTAATCGATATTCAAGTACTTATGGGTCTGAATCGATAAACGCCAGTTGCGGGCAATACACACCTTCATGGCTAATTCCGTCGCCCTTGGTTTTTGGCTGATCGGTTGCAGACAAATTGTTTTCGCTGACACATCAATCCCTTTGAGTAACTCATCGAGTTCGTCAATATGATTTTCGGTCGCTATCGGGTGCTTAATCTCGTTGGCGCGGATCAAGGCCTGCGCTAACACCTTATAGCCACCTTTCATATTGATCTTGGGCGAGACAGTTACCCAAGTATCAGCATCGCACTTCACCTCAAAGGTGCCACTGGTCTCGATTTGAGTAGCAAAACCGGCAGCATGAAGCGCGTGAGTTAGTTCATTCAGATCGTACGTACAAGGCTCACCACCTGTGATCACCACATGGCGCGCCGTGTAACCCTTAACGTTGAACGCCTCAATAAGACTCTGCGCCGTATGATTAGCCCAGCGCCCCACGGAGCCATCGACGGTGATCACTTGTTCGGGTGACACCTTATTTTCCTCAAGCAGATCCCAAGTCTGTTTGGTATCACACCAAGCACATCCCACAGGGCAACCCTGTAAACGCACAAAAATGGCGGGCACTCCGGTAAAGACACCTTCACCTTGAATGGTTTCAAAGACTTCGTTGACTGGGTAATTCATGCTAGCGTTCCGTTTTTCTGGGGCGGCATTTATAGAGGATTTTAGCTGCAGCTGCAAGTTTTTACCGCCTCAGCCATTGTGATACCAAGTGCCGCATCCCCGTCGCCACGCGCCAGCAAAGAGTTTGCAAGCCCTAGCGCCTGAGTTACACTTACGCCCTATTTTATGTGTCAATTTAAGTGGATCCTATGTCAGCAGCATCAGTTTCAAAGGTGGTAGTGGTTTTCAGTGGCGGACAAGACTCAACGACTTGTCTTATTCAAGCCTTAACTCAGTTTGATGAAGTCCACGGGATCACCTTCGATTATGGTCAGCGTCACCGTGAAGAAATTGAAGTTGCTAAATCCCTCGCCAAGCGCTTAAAGATCACTAGCCATAAAGTGATGGATGTGAGCTTACTCAATGAGTTAGCGATTTCTGCCCTTACCCGAGATGCGATCCCCGTGTCCCACGAATTAATGGAAAATGGCTTGCCCAATACCTTTGTGCCCGGTCGTAATATCCTGTTTTTGACTTTGGCGGGGATCTACGCTTACCAATTAGGGGCGGAGGCGATTATCACCGGTGTCTGCGAAACCGATTTTTCCGGTTATCCCGACTGTCGCCACGACTTTGTGCGCGCGATGGAATCGGCACTGGTGCAAGGCATGGATAAAAAGTTTGAAATCATCACCCCATTAATGTGGCTCAACAAAGCCCAAACTTGGGCGCTGGCCGATAAATACCAGCAGCTCGATTTAGTTCGCCACCATACCCTAACCTGTTATAACGGCATTGTCGGCGATGGTTGCGGTGCTTGCCCAGCCTGCCATCTTCGCAAACGAGGCTTAGAGGATTACCTGCAAAATAAAGCAGAGGTGATGGCCTCACTCGACAAGACAACTGAAACCGGTAAACCGCAGGCGTGAGACTGGTGACGTTAAAAAAACTCGGCCCCTATTGGCTGGCGCTTATCGTCAGTCTGCTCTGCGCGCTCTTGTATGTTGCGGGGCTTTTTACCCCGAGCATAGATAACCTGCTCGCCTATCGCCGCAGCGCCATCGGTGACGGCCAGTGGTGGCGTCTGATCACAGGCAATCTGCTGCATACCAATCATTGGCACCTGCTGATGAACCTAGCGGGATTATGGGTAGTGTTGTTTTTGCACCACTTTCATTATCGACTTAACGGATTAACCGCGCTGTTTATCCTACTTTGTCTGTTTGAAGGCATTGGCCTTTATCTGGGTTATCCGCAACTCTTAGGCTATGTCGGGCTGAGCGGCATGTTACACGGCCTTTTTACGTTTGGTGCTGTGCAGGATATACGCCGTAAAATGCGCTCGGGTTATTTGTTGCTGATCGGGGTGATAGTTAAAGTCGGCCATGAACAGTTCTATGGCGCCAGTGATGATGTGACCGCAATGATTGGTGCTCGCGTGGCCACCGAGGCGCATTTAGTCGGCCTGATCTGCGGCTTAGTCTGCGCGCTTATGGTGTTTGTGTACCAACGAAGCAGATTCGCCAAGGAAACGCAGCGCTAATACCCCAAAGTTTGATTAATCCATACAAAAAAGCCGCCTCAACTTGTTATGTTGGCGGCTTTTTTATTAAGTAGAGAAGCTTGGGATCAGTTTAATTAGCATCAAAGTCCTGAGTCTACCTCAGCTAATACTTAGATTTTGTTAGGCTGTGATCAACAACTCCCGTAGCCGTTTCACCTCATCGCGCAAGGCCGCAGCCTGTTCAAACTCCAAGTTACGCGCATGTTCATGCATTTGCTTCTCTAACTTGTCGATATCATGGCTGAGCTGCGCCGCATCGGCTTGATAACGTTTGGTTTTAGGCTCCGCCACTTTACCCAGTGACGATGGGCTATAGCCCTTTTCAGTGTCTCTGCCATCGTCGATATCCATCACATCGGTAATGCGCTTGACCACGCCTTTTGGCACTATGCCATGCTCAAGGTTGTAGGCGTGTTGTTTCTCGCGGCGACGCTCGGTTTCACCCATCGCCTTGGCCATCGACTGGGTGATCCTATCCGCATAGAGGATAACCTTACCATTGACGTTACGCGCGGCGCGACCTATGGTCTGAATAAGCGAACGTTCCGAACGTAAAAAGCCTTCCTTATCCGCATCGAGAATACAGACTAAGGAAACTTCGGGCATGTCTAAACCTTCACGCAGCAAGTTGATACCGACCAGCACATCAAACTTACCGAGGCGCAGATCGCGAATGATCTCCACCCGCTCTACGGTATCGATATCCGAATGCAAATAACGGACTTTGACGCCGTGCTCATCGAGGTATTCGGTTAAATCCTCCGACATGCGCTTGGTTAGAGTGGTGACAAGCACCCGCTCGTTGACGGCGACGCGTTTGGCGACCTCGGAGAGTAAATCATCCACTTGAATGCTAACCGGGCGCACTTCTAACTCGGGATCGAGCAAACCCGTTGGCCGAACAACTTGCTCAACAATCTCACCACCACTCTTTTCCAGTTCGTAAGGGTTTGGTGTTGCCGACACATAAATGGTCTGCGGCATCAATTGCTCAAACTCTTCAAACTTCAGCGGCCGGTTATCCAGCGCCGAGGGTAAACGGAAGCCATATTCCACAAGCGTGGTTTTACGGGAGCGGTCACCCTTATACATAGCGCCAATTTGTGGCACAGTGACGTGGGACTCGTCGATAATCAACAAACCATCGGCGGGTAAATAATCGAGCAAAGTTGGCGGACCTTCACCCGGTGCACGACCCGACAAATAGCGGGAGTAGTTTTCAATACCGGAGCAATAGCCCAGCTCGACCATCATCTCAATATCGTATTGCACCCGCTCATGGATCCGCTGGGCTTCAATCAACTTATTGTTGTCGAGCAGATACTGCTTACGCTCGCGCAGCTCTTGTTTAATTGACTCGGTCGCTTCGAGAATTTTTTCCCGCGGCGTCACATAGTGGGTTTTCGGATAAACAGTGGTGCGCGCGATACGTTTAACAATTTGCCCCGTTAACGGGTCAAACTCGCTTAAGCGTTCAATTTCATCGTCAAAGAGTTCGACTCGAATCCCGTAGCGGTCAGAATCGGCGGGGAAAATATCGATAACTTCACCACGGGCGCGGAAAGTACCGCGCTGCAACTCGAGATCGTTGCGAGTATATTGCAACTCACTCAAGCGCTTAAGAATATCCCGCTGCCCCATGGTATCGCCCTGGCGTAGATGCAAAAGCATCTTCATGTAGGAATCGGGATCGCCCAGACCGTAAATTGCCGATACAGAGGCAATCAAGACGACATCCTTACGCTCCAACAAGGCTTTAGTCGCCGAGAGTCGCATTTGCTCGATATGGGCGTTAACCGACGCATCCTTTTCAATAAAGGTGTTCGATGCGGGCACATAGGCTTCTGGCTGGTAATAATCGTAATAGGAGACAAAGTATTCCACCGCATTATTGGGGAAAAACTCTTTCATCTCGCCATAAAGCTGCGCCGCCAGCGTCTTGTTTGGCGCCATAATAATGGTTGGGCGCCCCAGTTGGGCGATCACATTGGCGATAGTGAATGTCTTGCCCGAGCCCGTTACCCCCAATAGGGTTTGGCAAGCTAGGCCCGATTCTAAGCCATCGACCAACTTGGCAATGGCCGTGGGCTGATCCCCTGCGGGGGCAAATTGAGATTCAAGCTGAAAAACAGATTCTGACACGCGAACATATCCTTGTGGTTAGTCGCCCCATTCTAATCAACTCATCCTTTAAGCTCCAGCAGTTCTCCTTTAGAAGTCAAAGGGAGCATTAAGCCCTAAACCATCTGAATGACAGTTTGATGGACAGAAAATGAAACTTTTTGACCACGAGCTTTTAATGCTCAAATTGGCGATAAAACGCCCAAAAATACAGGGGAAATGCCAAATTAATACACAAGAGTCGACTTTCACTTGCTTACAAAATTGCAACCTCAAACAAGACCAAAAAAGATAAGGCTTGCAATTCATATCTATTTGATAAATATATTATTAAATTTTTATCGCCAAAATAGTGCAATTTAAGTCCATCGCACGTGCAGCAAGGCTTTGCCGCCTGTTTCAAGCCGCAACTCACAGGGTTATCCACAGAATTTGTTGATAAGTCGAAATTAGTGAGAAACCATGCGGGATTGAGGACTATTCCCCCCTTAGCTCGCGCGCTCGTCGGGTTTGGTAATTTTATTACATTTGATAAATGTTACTACTTGTTACAACTGACAACATTCACAAAATCTGATTGATCTCCTGCTGTTACGCCTCTATTGGTGTTTTACAGCATAAAATGACAGCGTTTTCCGCTTTATCAGTATCAGTCAGTAGAATTGGGGCTATCTGTTCGCAGAAAATAGTAGAAAGTGAATATTCATGACCGAGGGATAACTTGATTAGCACTTAAATTAAGTCTTCCGCAAGCGCGGCCGCAAAAAGCGCTTCGTCCGTAGAGGCAACCACAAAGAGGATTTCGGCTAAATCTTGGATTTTTTGAAAATCAGGATCATCTAAATGCATGGACAACTCACGGTACTGACGCAGTACATCTAAGGTTAAGGGCTGCTCGAGTAACGCTTCTGCTTGTTCTAATCGACTCATTGCCATTGTTTTCACCTCTCGATAAGTGTTTTGCCACTCGGCTGAGATGGGCTTCCCGCTGTCGCTTTAGGGATAACCAGTGGAAGCTACAGTGCTGCCTAATATACCTACCGCATAATGTGCACTTTATAAGTAGTCAGCACCTCATTATTAGTATCTTATATTGTGAGCTCAGTAATTAAAGCATCAGGTTAAGACTTACCAAGCGAGTGGCAGCATGACTGCGTAAAGGTTTTGACCACAAAAGCATCGATTCGTTGCCACTCAAATACACTTTATCTATTTAAGCCTGAGGTTTTTGAAATATCAAATGGGTCTCCCGCCAGAATAATGCTGAGAATTTAACCAGCTAGGTCTATTTGCGCTTTTTGTCTCCCTGAAAAATCCCAAGTGTTTTTAAGATGAATACACGCTATCTTACGAAAACATAAGTTATTTCTTCATCAAAATGCTGATTTTGGCACCACGATGCACATTAGATGAGCACTTAACAGCATAATTACACTTTTTTTAGTAACTCGAGTTGACTCATCCCACAGAGCGTTTTACTATGCGCTCCGTTCTCAACGAGTCATCGAGACGAGAGAAACGATTCCCCTGTAGTTCAGTCGGTAGAACGGCGGACTGTTAATCCGTATGTCACTGGTTCAAGTCCAGTCAGGGGAGCCAAATTTCAATCTCGATAAAAGTGAGGCGCAGTTAGGTAACTAACGATTCCCCTGTAGTTCAGTCGGTAGAACGGCGGACTGTTAATCCGTATGTCACTGGTTCAAGTCCAGTCAGGGGAGCCACTTAATTACCAAGCTGTTGCGTTAAACGATTCCCCTGTAGTTCAGTCGGTAGAACGGCGGACTGTTAATCCGTATGTCACTGGTTCAAGTCCAGTCAGGGGAGCCACTAACGCAAGACAAGTAAAAGTCGATAGCAATATCGCATCATCTACTCCCCTGTAGTTCAGTCGGTAGAACGGCGGACTGTTAATCCGTATGTCACTGGTTCAAGTCCAGTCAGGGGAGCCATTTTAAAAGATGATATCTCAAGTCGATAGCAATATCGCACCCTCTACTCCCCTGTAGTTCAGTCGGTAGAACGGCGGACTGTTAATCCGTATGTCACTGGTTCAAGTCCAGTCAGGGGAGCCACTTTCTTATCGCAATACACAAAACCCCCTCCTTTATGGATCCGTTAAACTAATCGCTTTTCATTTCTGTTTTGCCTCAAATACAGTTACACTGTGATCTGCTTGTTAACCAAAATTTTGAGTATCATCACGCAGATAGGGATATTGACTGAGCATTCATTTAATATTCTGTCCGTAATACTGAGACACTTTGAGAGCGGATTTTTATGGCGATGTCTAAATCATATCCCATCTTTTTATTGCTGATTTTTTTAGGGCTGTTTGGTTGGATTTATCAAAACGAAAATAACCAGCTCCAGGTCCAGCAACAACAAGAGCTCAGTAACTTCAAACAATACTTGGGTAATTTTTCCCAGTGGCAAGGCAATGGTGCCGAGCTCTATCAAACTATTTCAGCCCATTACCCACTGCAGTTTTTTCAATATATTGATGATACCGATGGACAGCTCAATTACACCCAAGGTGAGCTCAATTCCCAGGGTTCTCATCCACTCTCTGGATTATTTGCCTTAGATTTAGCTCATACACAAAAACTGGCCGCGGGTCGTTTGCAGGTAAAACTCAGTGCCGACCAAGCGATTGAGACAGCTATCGGCAGCACTCAGCAACTCGGCTTAGTATTGATACTCACCTACCTAATACTCTTGGTTGTGTTTGTATTGCTTAACAACAAGTTAAGATCGGCTATCCGTTATGCGGCTGAGTATATTTCCCACATTCCAGATATGAATTTTTCCGCCATTGAGTCCTCCAAACTCAATGGTGAAATGACACCAGTCAGATTGGCACTCGAAGACTGCCGGCTGCAGCTCAAATCGCAAATGGATACCCTCACCCAAGAAAACCAGAAACTGCATAAGGTGGCTTATCAGGATCCGATCACGGGATTTGGCAGTCGTCCGCGTTTTACCACTAAGTTGGAGAACATTAGTAACCGCAGCGTGCCGCAACTTGGGCTGCTGGCCATGGTTAAAGCGACTGAGCTTTCCCATGTGAACCAATTACAAGGTCGCTCCGCCGGTGACGATTATTTAGCCAGCGTCGCCAATTGCATTCGTAAGGCCTGTTCAAAATATCCCGATTCTGAAAGCTACCGCGTCTCCAGCGCCGATTTTGCGATCTTTTTACCCGATTTAGTGTTAAAAGACGGCCCTAAATTTTTAGAACAACTTAAAGTATTCCTCGATGAATACCAGCAGATGACGAGAGCCGAATCCGTGGCGCACATTGGTTTAGTGCCTTACCAACAGGGTACAGATCCCGTTAACCTGCTCTCCTTGGCGGACACTGCCGTGAGCATAGCCCAAACCTTAGGCCCCAACAGTTTCCATATTCAAGAGAAACTCAATGGTGACGAGCAGTTTGGCGACGATCGTTGGAAAGTGGCAATCAACGACTTAATTAGCCGCCAAGCGCTAAAATTTTTTCAACAACCCATTCAACCTTGCCGCAATGATGTCGAGGTTTACCGCGAGTTACTGGCACGCTTTTACAACAGCGAAGGCAAGTTTTTACCCACCACCACAGTTATCGCCATGGCCGAGCGCCACGGTATGAGCACCGAGTTAGATAAACTCGTGGTGATCAGCACATTAAGAATGCTTAAAGAAAATCCGACCATTAGCGGTAACTTTGGCATCAATATCAGCGCTTTTTCGGCCCATCAAGAACTGTTTGTTGGCTGGTTGCGAGATGTTCTCGGCAAGCACAGATATATCGCCTCACGTCTAGTGTTTGAGATCAACGAGTCCGGTATGCAAGCCAATTTAGGTGCCAGCTATAAGTTCGTCCGTGAGGTTCACAGTGTCGGTTCGCGGGTCTCAATCGAGCGATTTGGGATGAGCTTTACTTCCTTCAAATTCTTCAGCGAAGTGCGCCCAGACTACATTAAGCTCGATGGCAGCTACACCTCATCAATCGATGAAGACAGCAATAATAAGTTCTTCGTGCGGATGATGGTGGATGTGGCAAGACGCATCGGCATTCGTGTTATCGCCACCAGTGTCGAACGTCAGGAGGAAAAACTGACCCTAGAAAAACTCCTCGTCGATGGGCTGCAGGGCTATTATATTGCCCAACCGCAAGCCATTACCTTAACTGACCAAATTTAAGCCAGCGCAGGGTTAACGGAGCGCGCAAATTTACAGTAAAGATAGTTAACCCTGCATTCTATATGTTGTTTATGCAAACGGAAAAGTCGATAATACGGCCAAGATCCGTTTAGACAAGTATTCAGATGAGTGAATATCTCCTGTTGTTGATCAGCACAGTGCTGGTTAACAATTTCGTTTTAGTGAAATTCTTAGGTTTATGTCCATTTATGGGGGTCTCCAGCAAGTTGGAGTCCGCTATCGGCATGTCTATGGCCACGACCTTTGTGTTGACCTTAGCGTCGATTCTCAGTTACCTCGTCAACCAATATCTGTTATTGCCCTTTGACTTAGGTTACCTGCGTACCATGAGCTTTATTCTGGTGATTGCCGTGGTGGTGCAATTTACTGAGATGGTAGTGCAAAAAACCAGTGCGGCTTTACACCGCGCACTCGGTATCTATCTGCCGCTCATCACCACTAACTGCGCCGTACTCGGGGTTGCCCTGTTAAACGTGAACGAAAAACACGATTTTATTCAATCTGCTATCTATGGTTTTGGTGCAGCGGTGGGTTTTTCCTTAGTGTTAATTCTGTTTTCCGCGATGCGTGAACGTTTAGCTGCGGCCGACGTGCCTATGCCTTTCAAAGGCGGCGCGATTGCCATGATCACCGCAGGGCTGATGTCCTTGGCCTTTATGGGATTCACAGGATTGGTTAAATAGATGTCCACCATGTTAATTGCCGTTATTTTATTAACCCTATTGGCATTGTTCTTTGGGGTATTACTCGGATTTGCCGCCTTAAAATTTAAGGTTGAAGGTAATCCCATCGTCGATGAACTCGAAGCGATTCTGCCACAAACCCAATGCGGTCAATGTGGTTATCCCGGCTGCCGCCCCTATGCTGAAGCGATTGCCAATGGCGATAAAGTCAACAAGTGCCCGCCTGGCGGCACTGCGACCATGGAAAAGCTCGCCAGCTTAATGGGTGTAGAACCAGAGCCGCTCAATGCCGAGGCCCAATCCCAAGTCAAAAAAGTCGCCTACATTCGCGAAGATGAATGTATTGGCTGCACTAAATGTATTCAGGCCTGTCCTGTCGACGCCATTATTGGCGCTGGCAAACTCATGCATACCGTGCTCACGGCAGACTGCACAGGTTGCGATCTGTGTGTCGAGCCCTGCCCCGTTGACTGTATCGATATGATCCCTGTGGGCCAAAATCTGAAAAACTGGAACTGGCGCTTAAATGCCATTCCAGTGACTCTTATCCAAGAGACCCCGCACGAAGAAAAGAGAGGATAAGCGGTGCTGACTTTATTAGATCAATTAGATAAAGGAACCCTTTGGCGCTCACCCGGTGGCATTCATCCGCCTGAAGTCAAATTCCTCTCCAACACCACACCGATTTGCCAACTGCCCTTAGCGCAGGAATACCTTGTACCTGTGCCACAGGTGGGCGAAAACTGCACCCTTGCAGTCAAAGTGGGTGACAAAGTATTAAAAGGCGCGCCATTAACTCAAGGCACCTCGATTTGGCATTTGCCAGTACATGCGCCAACCTCTGGCACTGTCGTCGCCATTGAGCCAAGAGCCAGTAACCACGCCTCGGCCTTGCCGGTGAATACCTGCGTGATTGCCGCCGATGGTGAAGACCGCTGGTGCGAGTTAACGCCAGGCTCAATTGAGCTTAGCAATCAAGAGATGATTGCCAAAATCCATGGTGCAGGCATTGCCGGTATGGGCGGCGCCGCCTTCCCAAGCCATATCAAGCTGAATCCCGTCAGTGAAATCGAATTAGTGATTATCAACGGCGTGGAATGTGAGCCTTATATCAGCGCCGACGATCGCTTAATGCGCGAATACAGCCAAGACATTCTAGCGGGTATTGGGATTATCCATCGTCTCCTCGCGCCCAAGCGTATTGTGATTGCTATCGAAGACAACAAGCCCGAAGCCATCAAAGCCATGCAACAGGCGGTGAGTCGATCCACGCTCCCTGCGGGCAGCACGCGGGTGACGGCGATACCAACCAAGTATCCTTCTGGCGGTGAAAAGCAGCTTATTCAGATCATCACGGGGCGTGAAGTGCCCTCAGGCTCCATCCCGGCTAAGCTTGGGATTGTCGTGCATAACGTGGGAACCGCGTTTGCGATTCACCAAGCGGTGACCCAAGGTAAACCGTTGATTGAACGAGTGGTTACCGTTACCGGCCAAAATGTCGGTAAGCCCGGCAACTATTGGTTACCCATAGGCACGCCCGTTGAACATGTGCTCAAATATACTGAATTTAACGCCGAAGCCGATCAAAAAGTGATTATTGGCGGTCCTATGATGGGCCATGCGTTACCCACCATCCAAGTGCCAATTTTAAAGGGCACAAACTGTATTTTGGTGCCAAGCAGTCAAGAGATTGGAACTACTCCAGAGGAAAAGGCCTGTATCCGCTGCGGCGAATGTGCCAACGCCTGCCCAGCACTCTTGCTACCACAACAGCTGTTTTGGCATGCAAAAGCCGAAGAATATGACAAGGCGGCCAGCTACAACCTTAAAGATTGCATCGAATGCGGTTGCTGCAGTTACGTGTGCCCCAGTGATATTCCACTGGTGGAATACTACCGCATCGCTAAATCGGCACTAAAACAAGCCGCCGATGAGAAACATCAAGCCGAGCGCGCCAAACTGCGCTTCGAGGCGCGTATTCAACGCCTCGAAGAAGAAAAACTCGCCCGCGAAGCCAAGGCTAAGGAAGCCGCTGCGCGTCGTCAAGCGACCATGAGCTCAACGGATAAAAATGCCGTTGCCGAAGCCATGGCGCGGATCGCGGCCAAAAAGGCCGCTGCGGCAGAAACCACAGCCGATAACGCGCCAGCCGAAGTCGTGAATGCTGATGCAAACAGCACTGAGGCGCCTAAGGGGAAAGCAGCCGTAGCCGCCGCGATTGCCCGCGCTAAAGCCAAGAAAGCTGCCGCTGCAGCTCAAAGTGCGGATGATGCAGAATCCTCTAAGCAAGCAGTCTCTTCTGAACAAACGGTATCTTCTGAGCAAAGCGAGCCAACTGAGCAGGCTGAGACGTTATCGCAAAAAGATAAAGTCGCCGCAGCCATCGCTCGCGCCAAAGCGAAAAAAGCGGCGTTGAAGGCTGACTCGGATGCTATTGACGACACTGACGTTGCGACAGACAACACAGATAAGCCAGCAACAGAAACGACTGCTAACGCAGAAGTGGATGACAAAAAAGCCAAGGTCGCTGCAGCCGTTGCCCGTGCAAAAGCCAAAAAAGCCGCCGCACAGCAAACTGAATCAACTGATGTTGTTGACGAGCAGCCCAAGCTAGCTGCAGACGCTCAGCCAGCTTCAAGCTCTGAATTTGGCAATGAATCAAGTTCAGTCGCTGAACCAAACGCACCACTGAGTCCCGAAGATGAGAAAAAAGCCAAGGTCGCTGCCGCCGTTGCTCGCGCAAAAGCCAAAAAAGCCGCCGCACAGCAGGCTGAATTGACTGAGGTTACCGAAGTTCAGCTCGAGTTAGTCGCAGATGCTAAGCCAGAATCAGAGTCAGGCTCTATTCCAAGTGCGCCAGTCAGTCCCGAAGATGAGAAGAAAGCCAAGATCGCTGCGGCCGTTGCCCGCGCGAAAGCCAAAAAAGCCGCCGCGCAGCAGGCTGAGTCGACTGAGGTTACCGAAGTTCAGCCCGAGTTAGTCGCAGTTGCTAAGCCGGAATCAGACATTGAGTCAGGTTCTGAACCAGACTCTGAATCAGGCAATAAATCAAGCTCAGTCGCAGAACCAAGCGCGCCACTCAGTCCCGAAGATGAGAAGAAAGCCAAGGTCGCTGCTGCCGTTGCCCGTGCGAAAGCCAAAAAAGCGGCCAGAGAAGCGAATGCGATCAGCGACGCAAATGAATAGCACTGCGGGTTTTAACCTCAGTGCTTTAAAAATGATTAGCTTAAAAATCAGTGACTCAAGATTAGATAAAAGGGATCACAATGGCGTTTAAAATAGCCTCATCACCCCATGTTACCCGTAATTTGCATACTTCAACGGTTATGCAAAGGGTCATTTTATGCTTGTTACCCGGCCTTGTGGTGCAATGCGCCTTTTTCGGCTGGGGCACACTTATTCAAGTGTTACTGGCGATTATTGTCGCCCTAAGCTGTGAAGCTTCGGTAATGAAACTGCGTAACCGCAGCATCAAAGCGAGCTTAAGCGATAACAGCGCTATGCTGACGGCGATCTTAATCGGGGTTGCGATCCCGCCGCTGGCACCTTGGTGGATGATCGTTATGGGCACAGTGTTTGCGATTGTTATCGTCAAACACCTCTACGGTGGCCTAGGCCATAACCTGTTCAACCCCGCGATGGCCGCCTATGTGTTACTGCTGGTATCCTTCCCTGTACAGATGACCAGTTGGATTGCGCCAAGTACGGTTGCGCTCAATACCCCAAGTGTGATCGATAGTTTGCAATTGATCTTCAATGTCGGCGCCCATGGTGGCATGGAGCAATTCCGCCTTGGTATCGATGGGATCAGTATGGCGACTCCGCTCGATACCCTCAAAACCGATCTGTCCTTAGGGCTCACTACCACCGAAAGTATGGCTAAAAGCATATTCGATGGCGGCACTGGCGTAGGTTGGTTTTGGGTCAATTTAGCCTATTTGGCTGGCGGTTTAGTGCTACTTAAATTAAAAGCCATCCGTTGGCATATCAGCACCGGCGTATTGGCGGGATTATTTGTGGCATCGAGCATTGGCTTTTTACTCTCGCCCGATACCCAGGCAAGTCCACTGTTCCATTTATTCTCGGGCGCGACCATGCTCGCCGCCTTCTTTATTGCGACCGATCCTGTCACCGCGGCGACCAGTCCGCGCGGCCGTTTGATTTTCGGCGCATTAATTGGCGTCTTGGTCTATGTCATTCGTACCCAAGGTGGCTACCCCGATGCCTTCGCCTTTGCCGTGCTGCTCGCAAACCTGTGCGCGCCATTTATTGACTACTATGTGCGTCCGCGCACCTATGGCCATTCAGCGCCCTAGGCCTGTGGCAAAAGAATCAAGCATGCTTGAACAAAGATTCTTGAGGAATAAAAGTGAATAATCCAATGATTAAAAATGGTCTGTTACTTGCCCTGTTTGCCTTGCTCTGCACGGGCTTAGTCGCAGTGGTCAATCAACAGACCTTAGACAAAATTAAGCAGCAAGAGCAGCAGGAATTGATGCGCGTGTTGCATCAACTGATCCCTGATGACCTCCATGACAATGAGCTGACCGCGCAATGCACTCTGTTGCAGGATAAAGAGGCGCTCGGCACCGAAGATGCCATGCCCGCCTATATCGCTACCGCTGCCGGTAAACCCGTTGCTATCGCCCTAGAAGCCATCGCCCCCGATGGTTACAACGGCAATATTAAGCTGATTGTGGGCATCAATATCCAAGGTGAAGTGTTAGGCGTGCGCACACTCGCCCACCAAGAAACCCCAGGCCTTGGGGATAAAATCGATTTACGTAAATCCGACTGGGTGACGCAATTCGTCGGTAAAGTGCTTAAATCAGAAGATGATAAGCAATGGCAAGTGCAAAAAGACGGCGGTGATTTCGACCAATTTACTGGCGCTACAATCACACCACGCGCCTATGTGAAAGCGGTTAAGCGCGCCGTATGGTACTTTACTCAGCATCAAGCAGAGATTTTCAGCCAACCTCTGAATTGTGAGGCCAACCATGACTAATTATCGCGAAATTGCCTGGCAAGGACTGTGGAAAAACAACCCAGGCTTAGTGCAATTACTGGGTTTGTGTCCCCTGTTAGCCGTAACGGCCACCCTCACCAACGCCCTCGGGCTTGGGGTCGCCACTATGTTGGTGCTGATAGGCTCAAACATTTTAGTCTCGTTGGTACGTGACTATGTGCCTAAGGAAATCCGTATCCCCGTGTTTGTGATGATCATTGCCGCGCTGGTGACGGCGGTGCAACTACTGATCAACGCCTACGCCTATGGCCTGTATTTGTCCTTAGGGATCTTCTTGCCGCTGATTGTGACCAACTGCATTATCATTGGCCGCGCCGAAGCGTTTGCCTCCCGTAATAATGCCTTTAGCGCCGCCTTCGATGGACTGATGATGGGGCTTGGTTTTACCTTAGTCTTAGCGGTTCTTGGCGCAACGCGCGAAATTCTCGGCCAAGGCACCCTTTTTGATGGCGCCGACCAACTGCTCGGCCCATGGGCTAAAGCCTTAACGATTCAGGTATGGCAAGTCGATACCCCCTTCCTGCTGGCGATGTTACCACCCGGCGCCTTTATTGTGATGGGCCTACTTATCGCCCTGAAAAACGTTATCGATAAAAAGCTTAAAGAGCGTCAACCCAAAGCGGCTGTACAACCAAGTGTAACTCGGGCACGGATCACCAAAGTGAGTTAAGCCCTTATTGAGATAACAGCTTAAGTAGTGGGTTTAGCGTTAAACCCACTACTTACAAGGATCACTATGAATCAAGAAAAACGCATCCAAATCCTCACCCGCCTTCGCGAAAACAATCCCAAACCCGAAACCGAGCTGAATTTCTCCAGTCCCTTTGAATTACTGGTGGCGGTGACTTTATCGGCGCAGGCAACCGATGTGAGCGTGAATAAGGCGACCGATAAACTGTTTCCAGTCGCCAATACCGCCCACAGTATTTATGCCTTAGGCGTGGATGGATTAAAGGAATATATCAAGACGATTGGCTTGTATAACAACAAGGCCATTAATGTGATTAAAGCCTGTGAGATCTTGATTGAAAAATACAATGGCGAAGTTCCGGAGGACAGAGAGGCGCTAGAGTCGCTTCCTGGTGTCGGTCGTAAAACCGCCAACGTGGTGCTTAATACCGCCTTTGGCTGGCCGACCATCGCCGTCGACACCCATATCTTTCGCATGGCAAACCGCACTAAATTTGCCCCCGGTAAAAACGTGGTCGAAGTCGAGGAGCGCATGTTAAAGGTTGTTCCCGCCGAATTTAAAGTCGATGTACACCACTGGTTTATTCTGCATGGCCGCTATACCTGTCTGGCTCGCAAACCGCGCTGTGGGAGTTGCATAATTGAGGACCTTTGCGAGTTTAAGGAAAAGGTCTATCCCGAAGAATAAGGGCGCCATATGGCTGTTGTTAAGCACTTTAACTAACGGAATGAACAAGTAGTAACAAGGGCTTTCAATCTTGCTGAAAGCCCTTTTGTTATTAGCGCTGTTTTAGCACCGTTCTAAGCACTGTGATTAGTAGTTTGATTAGTACTGTGGCGCAGATTAATCGTTTTGCTGAGCGGCTTTTTGCTGCAATAGGGCGAGCAATTCTTCATATTTGGGCCCTTGGCCAAACTGAGGTAGCGCGACCGCAAAGACCACCAGCGCAAAGGCAATATAAATCGCGTACCGGTGACTCCAAAATCCTGCCAGCAGCGTAAGCGTGCCTAAGATAAGTAAAATAATCACCCCAACTCGCACCCGCTGCGCCATTTGCACTTTTTGTTTCGCGGCAGTGATTAGCGCAAGTTCTGCATTCGTAAATTCCATATCCAATCCTTTGCAGTCAGCCTATCCGATAAAAAATAACCCTCAGGCACAGTTTGCACCTGAGGGCCTTTTTACTGCAAACAATTTACTAGCGGTATTACTGAACTAACACCGCCTCGGGTACGGGCCATTGGCTAACCAACCATTCACCCTGCCAATTTTGAATCGACACCCACAAGCTGTCCGTTGCCGCTAACTTAGCGCCAGTAATCGCATGCACATGCTGGCCATGTTTGCTGCCATGCAACACTCCATTTTCGCCTTTTTGTAGGGCTTCTAAAGGCAGAGCCTCTGGGCCGATATTGGCATAACCTTGGCGAATATGGGCCACATTGCCCTGTTCAAAGATCAACATAAAATCTTTTACGTACTCATCGTGGTGCTTATAAGGTGCCTTTAAATCTAACGGCATTGGCGCGATTTTAAATTCACCTAATTGCTGACTCGGCCACGCGGGGGGAAAACTCGGGTTAAGCGACTGATAGAGAAACACTAAGGGTAAGATCAAAATCAAACCACTGAGCTTGTATTTATGTTTTAACCAAAATACCGATGATGCCATTAGCGTGCCTCCCCTAACATATCTGCGGCTAAGTCTTTGGTTTCGGCCTGTTTAAAGGCACGGACATGGCGTAATCCCCACATCATAAAACCGGTGATCGACATGCCCGAAAGCACTAGCCCAAAGAAGAACCAAATCAATTTAGTCCAAATCCCGCCTAAGGTGCCGTAATGCAGCGGATCGGCAATATGCATTAAGGTTTGCATACCTGTCATGGTGTCTGGCGAGGTCGCGCTAGCAATCTCACCCGTCCACGGATTGATACTGAGGTTGTAGGAATATTGATCGTAGAAAATATGATCGCCACTACCACTCAAATGATACATATCCCGTTGATGCTCAGGCAGCATCACATAACTTGGCTGAAAATCGGGAAAGCGCTGCTTCGCTAAACTTAAGGCCTCAGTAAAAGAAACATTGGCGCTTGGCGCTTGTGGATCACCCGCTTGCATCAGCGGCACTTGCTCGGCGGCAATCATAGGCGCATGGGGCTCGATATCAATATCCGCATGCCAGAAGATAGCTTGGACTAAATACCACAGCCCTGTCAGGCTCATAATTGCAATAAACCAAATCGACCAGACGCCGGATAATTTATGCAAATCAGAGAGTAAAGTTTTCTTCCCTTGGGTAAGTCTAAGTTTGGGTGCAAAAAAGCTGCGCCAAAAACGCTTATAAACGATTAACCCAGTAATCAATGAAGCAAGCATCATGAGTGCCATAGAACAAACAAGGTAATAGCCGACGCTGTAACCGCTTTGCCAAGGAAACAACAGCCAACCATGCAAAGAACGCATAAAGCCAATAAAGGTTAGACCTTCGTTTATCTGCTGAATTTGTCCCGTATATTGATTCACATAGGCGATAGCATAAGGTTTATCAGCATCGGTAAAGGTAATCGCATTGACTAAGTAAGGCTCAAAGGTCATAGCACCCATCACCTGCGCATTCGGATAGGCCTTTTCGACCACCAGCATTAATTCATCGACGGGTTTCGCGGGCAGCTCTTCTGGATTGAGCGCACGGGCAGCGGGGTTGGTCAGCCAAGTCAGTTCATGACTGAGTACGGCAACCGTGCCCGTTAAGCAGATAAAACTGAATAAAATCCAGATGGGCAAAGATACCCAACCGTGTAACATAAACCAGAAGCGATTACTTATTTTCGCCATGGGGGACTGTTCCTACCTCTTTTAGAATCCCGATAGTGTAAGGTTAATACGAATTGTTATCAATACGACATATTGATAATACGATAGGTTTATAAGATTTGTCACAAATTAAGCAGATGTGAGAGTTGGCGAGACAGCTGACTGACGCTAATAATGCGTATCGATTTGATGCGAATAGATTTGATGCGTATAGATTTCAACACTCACACTTAATCATAGGCTTGCCTACATGTTTAAAGCATTAGCTCCCCTCGTCTTTGTTACATGCTGTTTTGCAGCCAACGCCGATACCATCAGTGTTGAAAAAGTCTCTGATCAACTACAGCTATTGAAGGGTGTGGACTACGGAACCAATATCGGTGTGCTATCAACGAGCGAGGGCTTAGTGCTTATCGACCCTATGCCAGGGGATGAACACTTAGATGCCTTAAGTCGTACCGTTCAATCCCTCTATGGCAAACCCGTTAAGTTTATCTTGAATACCCATGAACACGCCGATCATACCGGCGGTAATCAATATTTTATCCAACAAGGTGCCAGCTTAGCGCCAACACAAAGCCTAGCCTCAGCGCAGCCATTCTTGGCAGAGATAGTGACCATCCAAGTTTCATCCCATTCTGCCGCCGACAGGATCTATTTTCATCCGCAAAGCAACAGCCTATTTGTCGGCGATATTGTCGATAACAGCTAGCACCCCACATTTTATGCCGGTGGCATACGCGGCTTTAATGCGGCAATCAACCACATTTTACGCCTCGGCGATGAAGACAGCCTTATCGTGCCGGGACATGGTAAGCCAAGTAATAAAGCATCACTTCGCAGCTTTCAGCAAAACACCAACGATTGGGTACACTTGATTGAGACACAGCTAGATGCGGGCAAAAGTGTGGAGGACATCATTCAACATCCACAGGTCGCGCCCCTTATTGCACGCTTTAATCAGGAGGGTAAATCCCCTTTTCTACCGCCAAAGGCTTTAAGGAGATTTATCGAAAGAACCATTAGCGTGATTGAAAAAGCGCGTCTTAGCACACCAGCCAATAGCAACTAAATCATTCAGTGAGCCATTTAGTTAACTCACTAAAAACGCTAAATAATGAGTTCAAAAAGGCGTTCGATGGCATCAGGTTGCAAGTGTGTATTTATACGCTAAGCTCCCCATCAAACCTTGATAAAACAGTCTAACGTACTGTTATTGTGAAATTTTATTCATGAATCTACCGAGCATCGATAGGGAATAGCCCTTTAGTCAGCGGGGAAGTTCCAGTACAATTAGCCTCTTTGTTTTACAGAGTCCTTGCGAGTATGTCCTATCCACAGCCCTTAGCCGATGCGCCTCAATCACATACGCATATGCACCGTCAATTGGCTGAGCCACAACCCAGGATTTCGTTAAGCACATTAGCCGAGCAGCTCAAGCTTGAGCAGGCCACCATTATCGGTAACGCTTCGGGCGACTGGCAACCCGCAAACAAAGGACTCACCTTTATCTTTAATGGCACCCAATGCCCCGAAGATGTATCTTCCCATGGCCAAGTGGTCAATATTGCCAATGGTGGCTTTGCCGAATCTCAGTATGCCTTCGAAGTGCAAGGTCATCCCCAAGGCGTGCAACTGGCAAAGGCTCTGACCCAAGTCGCAACCGATCTCACCCCTTCCCTCGGCTGCTGGCCTTCATCGGGCCTAACCACAGTCGTGTTAATGATGTCATTAGCCAAAAAGGTACAAGTTCAGCGGATGTCGCTGTTGCCGAGCTTACAGCGCAGTATGGACCTGCCAGACAACATTCATTTGCCTTGTATGGTACACAACTGGCTCGGGGAGAGAAGAATCGCCCAAACGCTGCTATGCGAGCGTATCGATTGGCCGGAATTTACCTTAACACCGTGGGAGAGCATGCCTAAGGCCTGTGAGACTAATGGCGCAGAGAGTAAACCAACTCACCACACTGACCGAAACGAACGATTTGAAGATCCCTTCAGCCAACTGGATTTACTCAGGCAATCCACACTTACGCCAAACGTAAGTGAGCAAACAAAGCAACAACTACGTGAACAGTTTGCCAAACTCGCCCTTACACCCAGTGCGATTTGGCAACAATTTGCTGAAAAATCGAAGCTTAAAGCATGCGAGTCACTGTTTTTTAATCATCAGCCCGAAAGCCAAATCAGCCCTTGGTATCTGATGGATTATGCCGCCTCGCAGACCCTCGATGCCATTCGCTACCAGCTCGCCTATTGCCAGCAGCAACTCACGGACTAGCGCATCAGATTTATCCGGTTTTCCCTAACGCCATGCCTAATGGCTCAAAGTAGGCAATCAAGGCATTGAAGATACGTTGTCTATGTGGCTCATCGGGGTAGGCCCCTTCCTTTGCCAGCGCTGAATAGCGCGTGCCAGAGACTAAATAGGGATTTTGGATCCCTTGATAGGATTCGATACAGGCCTCAAAGGCCCTCGCCATCATTTCCGTCGGCTTAGCAAAATACTGCGCGCCATAACGCTTATCTAAAGCTATTGCGCGGCGGACATAATCACTCGGCTCTAAATTGTCCTCGGAGAGTAATGTCACTCGAAAAATTTCGGCTAAACGCTGATTTAGCGGATGCTCAATGAGCGGCTGATCCGCAAGCCAGAGATCGCTGGCGCACTTAAAACGCCCCGTGGCGCGCGAAAACGCCTTAGGGGCAACATAGTGGTCAAACGCATGCCAAAACTCATGGGCCAGCGCTCCTGCTCCCGCATTTTTCGCTAATGCCAATTCTCGCGCCCCTGGCGCATAGTGTGCCTGCACACCCTTTTGCCCACCATGGCCAAAGGCAAGGCTTAAGGTTTGCCTTAGCCCTAAGGTCAACGGCGGTAAATTGAGGATAAAGGCAAGATCTGCCAGCGAATCAAATACCAAATTCGCAGCAATTAATGACTCCTCGCGCGTGACCCAACGTCCCACACGTACATGGCTAAAACCAAATGTTTGCTTCACATCGAGAAAAGTCATTTGCTCCCCAAAGCGATAATCGGGGCCATGACGATGGTATTGCTGATGGATTAGCACGCGATCCCTTAAAACGGCAAGTGAAAGGTCGAGGACAGTTATTCTAAGTGAAACAAAACAGCATTTACAGTCCAGCCCCTCAACGAGGCAAGGCGCTTTAATACTCACATAAACACTCACATAAACAATGACACAGACACAAAATTCATTTTGAGTATTTATTCGCGAATTTGCATAAATAAAACTATAACCCTCGGAAATTTTCTAACAAATATGCAAATCAACGAATAGTCATTCAGAAATGGATGTGAGTGGTTTATTTATCATCAGTCTGGAGGGAAATCGCGGGGGCTGTTGTTTAAGCTAATTGGGGCCTTGGCTAATGGGATCTAAGCTAATTGGAGCTAGGCTAACCAAAAGCGGAAATACGCAGGCAATTGACCTGTCCAACGTTTAAAGGAACGCCTGAAATTACTGGCATCACTAAAGGATAGAGAATTGGCAATCGTGTGCGCATCTTGCTCGGGTTCGGCTAAAAAATACAGCGCCCGGATCAAACGCGTTTCGTCGACAAGTTGCCCGTAACTTAAGCCCATCTCCGTCAGGCGGCGTTTCAAGGTTGCGGGGCTCATCTCCAGCGATTGTGCCATCTCTGGCAAGGAAAGAGTGCTGCGCATCAGTTTAAGGCGGATCCCACCCGCCAACCCAAGGCGAAACTCGTGCGCTAACAACGCTTGGCGAGCCGCGAGGGTCATATTCGGCGCTGGAGCGATATCTGGCGCTGACATTATGTTTGGCGCCTGATCCAGCCTATTCTGACGAGACACGATAGGTTGCGACGCTGTGGCTTGAGTTACGATAGTTTGCGACGCTGTGGCTTGAGATACTAAGGTTAGTGAGTCACCCGCAGAATGACTAGCGCTAAGATGAATGAGATTGTCATCCCTCTCTTCCCCAGTTGATACGGCATAGGCCGCGCTCTGGCGCGCAAATAATGAGGGTAGACGCAACTGGGCTTTAGTCATTGAAATCCGGCAAAGGGGCGCATCGAAACTTAAGTCGGTACCAAAGTATTTATAGTAATGGGCCAAATTATCCGGCGCGCGGTAGGGAAAACACAGACTGCCACGCCAAGCTTGCCCAAGCAGCTGCTTACAGGCAGCGGTGAGCGACGACAGACTCAGCTCAATCAAAAATTGCCGATGGCGCTGCATACCTAAGTCAAGACTCACGAGATAATGCCACTCATGCTCGCCTTGACAGCACCAAGTTTGCAGCCAGGGCTGAGTGAGCCAATGATACTTATGCCAAACGCGGCTTAATGCCTGTAAATCCTGCGCGCAAAACATGGCCGCCGTCAGCGCGCCGCTTTGGGATGGCAACCAACGTTGACCCAATAAAAAACTTAAATCGCCACTTGGCCACAGGGAGAGCGCATTATCCAGCAGTCGTGATAATTGCTTGGGGCTAATAAGGTGATCGGGTTTACGAATATCCGCGATAAAAATCCCCGTCCCGCGCAGTAACTTATCAGTATCCAGTTCACGCTGCTTAAACAACATTACTAAACTTGCCACCAGCAATTGGCTATCGATACATTTATCCTGCCATGTGGCGAGCGCGCGCATCAGTTAAGCCCGCTTTCAGTCGAGGTGCTGCGCGAATGAAACGGCTGAGTGAAAGGTGCCGCTGAGGCGCGATACACTTTTTGCTGTGATATTTTTTGATTCAATAATTGCAACAGCGTTGCAGCCTCAGCCTTTGGACTATTCTGCTTGTCCTGCCTATCCAATGCTTTAGGAGAGGGTAGCGTCCAAACCACTGAAACAGAGCAGCCCAACTCCCTCACCCCTTGCTGTATCTGCTCTGCCATCACACTCACTAATGGCGGAATGGCGCCGCACATCAGAATGATAAAGCGATCGCCAGCATAACGGCAGACTAAATCCGGACTTCTTAGGTTCGCGCTTAACCACAATGCTAACTGGGACAACAGCCTATCGCCCTCTTCAACGCCGTTTGATTCGTTGTATTGATGAAAATTATCGACATCAAGCATAATCAGACCAAATGATTGATTTTGCGATATTTGTCTAATGAGATGCTGTTCGAATGCCTTGGCATCATTGAGCAGGGTCAAGCCGTCGGTTAACTGATGTTCGCGGTGAAACTGCTCCCGAGTTTGTAGCTGGCGATTCACGACGGTTTGCTCATCGCGCCATAACCATAAACCGTAGGTCAACACCAGCAGCCCGACAGGCGTGGGCATCTTTTCAAACCAGTTATATACAGGAATGGTTTTGACAATAAAAATCTCGTCCAGTAAATCCAAATAACAACCCAAACAATAGCTTGAGAGGCCCGCAATCAACAGATTTGTCACTCTACCCGAGGGGCGCACCGAGACCATCACCATCAGCCAGCACATGCCGAGCACAAATAAGGCGCCCTCGGTAACCACATCAAACCAATCCACCGCCGTTACGGTTTTGGCCGTAGTGCTCTGCCAAAGCAGTAAAGGCACCATAAAGATGATCAGCAGACTCACGCCATAGACGCTGGCGAGTCGTAATGATTTTGCAGGAGTTTCCAAAATACACACCTTGTTTAATAAAGCCCTAAAGGGAAAATTAAGCCTTGATACTATGGGGACGCAAGTTAGCGGGCTTTTGTGACAACTCGGTGACGTCACTTGTCGCGACTTTACGATAGAAAATACATGATTCAAATCTAAGCAATTAAATTTAAAGCTAAAAATAACCTTCCCAGCTCACAATACGCACTGCGACTGCGGCAAATTAGCTCAGGCAGTTTTCTGCTGAGTCGAGAAAAGTGCCATCTTCGCTTAATTTGAGTCCCTGTGAACTCAATCTACGCCGTATTCGCAGCTCAAAAAGCATCGCGTCCCAACCTAAAATAACGAGCCAAAATCTAAATAAACACTTTCTAACCCATTCTAAAACTGGGTTATTTTCACTTTTTACGGGATGAATAATCCAATCATGCGAGCGCCTCATAACAGCAACCCTCTTCTTATACGGCGCAGATTCTGTAAGCGTCATTTTGGCTCAGCCTTAGCTCAAAATCGCCATTTCAGTGGGTAAAAGCGGGCCAAACCGTACTGCTCAACGATGCCGTCACAAATCTGACATTTTGCTCCCCTAACTTGGCCGCCATGACGAAGAGGCCTTCCCACAAGGCTTGCAATAACACTCAACTGAAACAACTGAAACGGAACTCAAGATGCAATCTCCAATCGCTCGACAATTAGGTTCTCTCCTGCCACAACAATCGCATCCTGTCGCTAGGGTGCACAAACGTCTCACGTCGCGTCTCTCAGTCTTAAGCTTAGCCCTGGTGCTCGCAGGCCTGAGTCACAATGCTCTCGCCATAGGCAAACTTGAGGGGCAAATTCGCGATAACAGCAGCCAACAGCCCCTTGCAGGTGCAACCGTCACCTTAAAAGAGCTCAACCTTAGCCAGCAGGCAGGCCGTGATGGCCGTTTCTTTTTTGTCGGTGTGCAGGATGGCGATTACACCTTAGTGGTCAACTACCTAGGGGCGATGCCAACCGAGCATAGGATCAGCATTCGCGATAAACAAACCACACTGCAAGACATCAACTTAAATAGCCAAGATGTCGAGCATATCCGCGTGGTCGGCCAACAAGGCGCATTAAGTAAATCCATGAACCGCCAACGCGGCGCCGATAACGTGCTGAGCGTAGTCAGCGCCGATGTGCTGGGGAATTTCCCCGACAGCAATATCAGTGAATCGCTGCAGCGGGTGCCAGGGCTGTCTATCGAGCGGGACCAGGGCGAAGGTCGCTTTGTGCGCGTGCGCGGTATGGCGCCTGACTATAACTCAGTGTCGATGAACGGCACGCGCTTACCCTCACCCGAAAGCGATCGCCGTGCGGTTGCCCTCGATGTAGTGCCATCGGATCTATTGCAATCGGTAGAAGTGAGTAAAACCTTAACACCGGATATGGATGCCGATGCACTGGGCGGCGCGATTGAGGTTAAAAGTCTGTCGGCCTTCGATCGCGATGATACTTATCTCAACCTCAACGCCGAGGCGAGCCAAGATACCTTAACCGACAATACCAATCCCAAACTCGCCGCCAGCTACAGCGATATCTTTGCCGACAAGCTAGGGGTAGCCATAGGTGCCAGCTGGTATAACCGTGACTTTGGCTCAGATAACGTCGAAACCGGTGGTAAATGGGAATTTGCCGGGGATAACGGCTTTGAGGATGCGGCGCTCGAATCCATCGATGCGCGGGATTATGAAATCAATCGTGAGCGTTTAGGCATAGGGGTGAACTTCGATTATCGCCCGAGCGATGATACCGATCTGTATCTACGCACCCTTTACAGTGAGTTTGATGATACCGAAACCCGTAACAGCGCTAAAACCAAGTGGAAATCGCCGCAGCAAGAAAATGTCCTCAGCCAAGGCAAAACCACCCGCTCACTAAAATCACGCACCGAGAATCAAAACATCACCTCCTTTGTGCTGGGCGGTCAAACCCGCTTCGAACGCTGGACCTTTGACTATCAAGCAAGCCACAGCACCGCCAGCGCCGACAAACCGCGGGATATTGCCGGCGCCGACTTTGTCGCCAAGATTGATAACACGGGTTTTAACAATACCAAACAGCCACAGATTATCGCCCCCGAAGATTACTTTCAAAACGCGAACTTTGAGTTAGATGAGATAGAAATCGCCGCCTCCAAGGCCGAAGACACCATCAACAGTGGCCAACTGGATCTTACCCGCCAGTTAACTATTGCGGATTACAGTGTCGAGCTAAAAACTGGGGTCAAGCTAAGCCGCCGCGATAAATCCAATCGCGAAGATATTTGGATCTACAGCGACTTAGGCGATCAAGGCGTGAGCGATGAAGATTTGCTATTGAGTCAATATGCGGGCAATGAGCTTGACTATGACCTCGGCCGCTTTGGCAGCGGGATCAATGCTGCGCCGCTGTGGCAGCTTATCGACAGCCTAGATGCCGACAGCAATCGCGATGATATCGAGTCCACCATTAACGATTTTGATATCAGCGAAGATATCAACGCCGCCTACCTAATGGGCCACATCGATATCGATAAACTACGTATCTTAACGGGGCTGCGTTTCGAGCAAAATCAATGGGATTCCAGCGGCTACGGCTACGATGGCGCCAAGGGCGAGTTTATCGATATCAACCACTCCCGCGATGAGGATCATTGGCTGCCCGCACTGCACCTTACTTACCGCTATAGCGACAATACCGTGCTGCGCGCCGCCTGGACCAACACCTTAGTCCGCCCAACATTCGGCCAATTAGCGCCGGGATATTTGCTCGAAGAGGATGATGGCGATATCGATTTAACCTTTGGCAATCCACAACTTAAGTCGCTCGAATCGATGAACTTTGACTTAAGCCTCGAGCACTATTTTGGCAATATCGGCTTAATTTCGGCGGGGCTGTTTTATAAAGATATCGACAACTTTATCTATCAGGCAGATTTAGCTGGCCGTGGCGATTATATCGACGCCCATAGCGCCGTCACCTTTGTTAATGGCGACAGTGCCGACATCTACGGCGTGGAACTGAGCTATGTGCAAGAGTTTAACTTTTTACCCGAGCCCTTTAATGCGCTGGTGCTCAACTCTAACCTCACCTACACGGATTCCAGCGCCAAGATCAGTTGGCTGGAGGATGGCCAATTACTGAGCCGTGATATTCCGATGCCAAGCCAATCGGATCTCACAGCAAACTTGTCCCTTGGGTATGAAAATAGCTACGCCAGTGTCTGGTTATCGGCGGCCTATAAATCCGAATATTTACAGGAAGTCACTGAGCTCAGTGATGAGCGCTACGATCTCTATCAAGACAATCACTTGCAGTGGGATTTTGTCGCTAAGGCCCATCTAACCAGCAATTTAACCTTGTATTTCAAAGGGGTGAATCTGACCGACGAGCCCTACTACAGCTACACGGGTGACAGCAGCTACAACGCCCAATACGAAGCCTATGGCCGCACTTTCCAGTTAGGCGTGCAGTACACCAACTATTAATCACCTATTAAAAAGAACAAAGATATGACAACAACATTTACTAAAATTAGTGCCATAGCCATTAGCTTAGCAGGCCTTATCAGTGCGCCCTTGAGTGCCTTAGCTCAACCGATCACAGCCCCGGCCCACAAGGGCAGCCAGGCCCAAGCCTTGTTGTTTACCAACGATAACAATGCAATAATCCCTGCCGTCGATTGGCTTTGGGTCAGCGAAAAAACTGGTTTGATGCTGCAAAGCATGCCAAGCGCGGATAAAACGTCGCTACCCGCCGCCAAAACCTTAGTCAAAGGCGAGTTTGAACTGTTAGCCTTTAGCGATCCCTATGCCTTAACGCTCGATCGCCGCGCCGATCGCATCCGCCCTATCATGATCAAACAGATAGAAGGCAAAGTCGCGACCAACGTATTGCCACTGCTGCAGATGGCATCGTTTGAAATCAATTGGATCTGCATTCAGCCAAGGTCGCAGGACGGCAATATCTATGCGTGGTTTGGCGGCGAAGACGGTTATAGCGAGCAATGGCTGTTAGGTGATGCCGGGCACTTTATGCCCAAAAAGCTGCGCAGTCAGGCAATCCCCGTCAACAGCACTAGCTGCGCCATCGATGGCGACAAACTGTTGGTGAGTGAGCCCGAAGCCGGTGTTTGGCAATTTGATGCAAGCCCCTTTGCCGACAATAGCGCGAAGTTGGTTCTCGCCGCCCTCAATAATGATATCGCGGGCATGCAAGTCATCGATGGCAAGTTATTGTTAAGCGATAAAAAAGGTACCCTGACCTTAGAGCAACAGCCGATTGCAAACTACAACTTAGGGAAGGTACAAGGGTTCAGTGGTTATCTAAACGGAACTGGCACCAACAGGGAAATCCAGTTTGCCCTCTATGATGATAAAACCGATCAGTATTTATTTACCCAAGCAGTCTTGCCTGCAGCCCTGACTAAAGCGAGTAGCAAGCCCAGCGATAACATCATCGAAATCCCTGCTTGGGTTGAAAGCGCCCCATCCGATAGACCCGGTGATACCATGGACGATCCAGCGATTTGGGTGCATCCAAGTGAACCGGAAAAAAGCCTAGTGCTTGGCACCAACAAACGTTGGGGGCTATTGAGCTTTAATATGCGTGGCGAGCAGGTTCAAGCCCTGCCGTCGGGGCGCATCAATAACGTCGATCTGCGCCAGCAAGTGTTGCTGGGCGGTAAAAATCGCGATATCGCCGTGGCCACCTTAAGGGATAACGACAGCCTCGCCTTCTATGAAATCGATGCTCAGGGCAAGTTAAGCGAGTATCCCAATCAAGCCACCAATATGGTGGATATTTATGGCATGTGCCTTTACCAAGATGCCGATACCCTGTATGTGTTCGCCAATGAAAAGTCCGGTCGCATCGCCCAATACCGCGTCGATTGGCAGGTAAATGGCCCAAGCATCAAGCTAGTGCGTGATATCCATACCCCAAGCCAAGTCGAAGGCTGTGTGGTCGATGAAGCTCAGCACGCGCTGTTTATCGGTGAAGAAGACCAAGGCATTTGGCGCTTTAATGCCAAGGCCAATGGCGGCACTCAAGGCGAACTTATCATTAAAGCCGAGGGCGATTTAGTTCCCGATGTCGAAGGGATTTCACTCTATCAAGGGGCGACTATACAGGGTAAAAAGCAGGATCTGCTGGTGGTGTCCAGCCAAGGCGATAACAGCTACTTGCTGTATCAGGCGCAGCCGCCCTACGCCCAATTAGGCAAATTCCGTATTGGAGTCAACCTTAACGGCATGGAAAATGGCCGCGAAACCAGTATCGATGCGAGTAGCGAGACCGATGGCTTGGCCGTGACTCACTTAAGCGTCGGCACGGGAGCTTGGCAACAGGGAATGCTAGTGGTACAGGATGGACACAATCATTTACCCAATAATAATCAATCTTTTAAATGGCTTCCTTGGCGCAGTATTGTCGAGGAGTTATCGCTTAACTGAGTATTTCGCCAACTGAAATCGGCATCTTCTGGTTAGACGAATGATAACCGAGTCCGAGTGGCTCGGTTTGTTTTTGCCTTCAACCTTTTAGCTTGAAACTCGCATCTTGAGCCTGAAATCGCTATACTCCGCGCCCAAATATGTGGCCAATAACTAGCTCGATATTGCAATCCTTTGCGGTTGTCAGCTTTTTAAGCCGTTATTAACGACTTTTTCCTAGGATATACCCTTGATCTCTACCGCAAATATCACCATGCAATTCGGCCCAGAGCCATTATTTGAAAATATCTCGGCAAAATTTGGCAACGGCAACCGTTATGGTTTGATTGGCGCAAACGGCTGCGGCAAATCGACGTTTATGAAGATCTTAAGTGGCGCTCTTGCCCCAACCTCAGGCAACGTGTCTATCACGCCGGGGTTAAAGGTCGGCACCCTAAGCCAAGATCAATTCGCCTTCGAGCAATACACAGTTATCGATGCGGTGATCATGGGCGATACCCAGCTGTGGAAAATCAAGCAAGAGCGTGACGCGATTTATGCCAAACCCGATATGACCGAAGAAGACGGCATGCGTGTGGGCGATCTCGAGAGTGAATTCGCCGAAATGGACGGCTACAGCGCCGAGAGCCGCGCGGGCGAAATTCTGATTGAAGCCGGGATTGAAGAATCCTTCCACTATGGCCCTATGTCACAAGTCGCACCCGGTTGGAAACTGCGCGTACTATTAGCCCAAGCCCTGTTTGCGAACCCCGATATTCTGCTGCTCGACGAGCCCACCAACAACTTGGATATTCACACCATCAGTTGGCTCGAAACTGAGCTGAATAAGCGCAAATGCACCATGATCATCATTTCCCACGACAGACACTTCTTGAATGCTGTCTGTACCCATATGGCGGATATCGATTACGGTGAACTGCGGATTTATCCCGGCAACTACGAATACTTCCTTGAACAATCGGCTCTGCAGCGCGAACAACTGCTGTCGAGCAACGCCAAGAAGAGCGCCGAGATTGAAGAATTACAGGACTTCGTTAACCGCTTCGGGGCTAACGCTTCTAAGGCAAAACTGGCCAGCTCACGCGCCAAGCGCATGGACAAAATTAAGCTGGATGAGGTCAAATCCTCCAGCCGTATCGCGCCATCGATTCGCTTCGCGCCGGGCAAAAAGATGCACCGTCAGGCATTGGTGCTTGAGAACCTCGCCCACGGTTTTGACGGCGAATTGTTATTCGAAGGCGGCGATTTAATTCTCGAAGCCGGTGCAAAGCTTGCGATTATCGGCGAGAACGGCGTAGGTAAAACAACTTTATTACGCTGTTTAGTCAATGAGTTAATCCATAATCAAGGCGTGATTAAGTGGTCCGAAAACGCTTCCATTGGTTACTGCCCACAGGACAGCACCAGCGACTTCGATAATGATTTGACTATTATTGAATGGATGGACCAATGGCGTCAGCCAAAACACAACGATTTGATGGTACGAGCCATGTTAGGTCGTTTGCTGTTTACCGAAGACGATGCCAACAAAAAAGCGAAAAACTGCTCAGGCGGCGAAAAAAACCGTTTAATTTTCGGCAAGTTAATGATGCAAGATATCAACGTCATCATTATGGACGAACCGACTAACCATATGGATATGGAAGCGATTGAATCCTTAAATAATGCCCTCAAAGATTTTGAAGGCACATTGATTTTCGTCAGCCACGACCGCGAATTTGTGTCCTCGTTAGCGACCCGCATTATCGATATTCGGGATAGAAAATTGGTGAACTTCCAAGGGACCTTTGATGAGTATCTGGCAAACCTTGCCAGTGCTTAATCGCCATCGGCTTTTGTAAAAGCGCTTTTGATAAACGCCCTTTTGCTAAAGGACTTCAAAAGACCTCAAAGAAAAGACGCTTCACTCTACTCGAGATAAGCGTCTTTTTATATCCCACTCGCATATCACCCTTTATAGCACCCAGTGACTGACGGCCTTACTCCGTCTTCGCTTCCACCAAAGCCGCAAGTTGCGTTAATGATTCCTGCCAACCTAAGTAACACATCTCCTCTGGTATCACGGCTGGAATGCCCTCCTGAGTGATCTGCAAATTAGTACCACAGGACACCTCGGTTAACTTGATAGTCACCTGCATCACCCCAGGCAAATGTTCATCATCAAACTGGTCGGTATGACGGATAAGTGTGTTGGGGATAAGCTCGGTATAGACCACCTTAAAGGAGTGACTGTGTCCGGTCGCAAATTGGGTAAAGCTCATGGAATACCCTGACCCAACAGCTAATTCAAACTCATGAATCGTTCCCACAAAGCCGTAAGGTGGTAACCAACGCTCTAGGGCCGCTTTATCGGTAAACGCCTTGTAGACTAACGCCGCGGGCGCGCGTAGCACCCGATGTAACCTCACTGTACCTGTGTTATTGGGCATATCCTTATCCTTCCAGTTGCTTATAGGCCAATGATGTTCTTAAAGATAGCGCAAGAATCCCATTCGTTATCACCTGCGCGAGAATATTAACTGTCCCCTCAGCTTGAAATGGTTGGCTCAACGCGGCGATGCTTAAACTGCATTAAGTGCAAGGATTTAGCATCAGAGTCCGACTGCTGCTGAGCGATATCCAGCCGTTCTGCGGCGAGAGTGAATGCCAGATTTGTGCTGTTAGAGGTTTCCGTTATTTGCCCTTTATATTGAGCGATTAAACTCAAAAGTCCCGACTCATTCACCACATTTTTAGGCAACGGCGTTTTAAAGCTAGCCTCATCGCTAAACACTACGACCGAATGGAGCCCTTCGACTAACCCTAAGCAATGGGCAACCGCCAAACAATGTTTATAGTTCTGATGGAGAGGATTTTTAAAGCGGGTTTGTTTGGTAAAGATTTTTTGCGTCCACTGGGCTTGCTTCTCGCCGCCAAATATCCAGCCGGAGTAATTTTTAACTTCAAGGACGAACACGCCGAAATGGGTCAGTAAAACTAAATCCACCTCTGTCAAAGCAGGCGTACCTTCAGTTATCTCATCCATAGGTAAAATTAAATTGCGGTAAAGTCGGAAGTCCTCATCTTTGAGTCCCTGTTTCAGTAACTTAGCGACTCGCTTTTCCCCCTGTTGACCTAATCTTTCAGCTCTGTATTGCCTAAGTGACGGACGAAATAACAAGGTCGCTATCGCAAACAGCAGCAAAAGAATTGGAATGACCAAAATAATCGACAGCGACTCGAACATTGAAGAGATGGGAGACATTGTGCTTGGCGCAGACGTAGGTTTCGCTGTTACCACGGCAGGTATTCTATTGGGTTTCTGTTTAGGCGCGTCGTGGCGAACCGTAGTGGGTGTTGCAGGCGGCCTTAGCGTGGATTTAACACCGTTGGCGACGGGCTGCTGGCAATGCTCGTCAAATCTTGCTTTAAGCTCTTGGTAGCGCGGCGTAGTGGGATGCCAATCTTGCATCTCACTTTGGATAAGAATACAGATAGCCTCAGAGTCTTGTTTCACCAACGCCCATGCCGTTGAGCAAGATAAGCCGATACTCAGAGCGCTCATCCACAAGATTAACGTTCGAAAAACCACGGGATAAGCCCACTTATCTTTTACGCGTCCCTTCACTCTGTCTGTACTCCTGTACGGTTTTGTTAATGCCCATGGCCGTTATAGAACACTTGTAGGCATGTGTTTTTATCTTGCAAGATTTAGCCAGTGCTACATTTGACTGAAATGTATCATATCGGTCTCTCGCAACATAAATATCGAGTGAAATCACAGCTCAAGCACCGCATTTTCCCAACCTTGGTTTACACTCTTAGGGTATCGAATAAGCAGAAAATCCCACTAATTGTGCCGACTAATACTTATGAGGTATTGCATACGCGCCAGCAGTGCACCAGCTTATCCTATAAATTCTGATGGTGGTGATAGCCTATGAGTCTTGAAGAATCCTTAGAACAACTAAAACGTCAGTACTTACATGCACTACCCGATAAGAAGAAACAAATTATCACCCTGTGGATCTCGCTACGGAAAAACTGGCAGAGCCATATGCTGTCGGCGGTCTACCGTGAAGTCCATAACTTAAAAGGCTCCTGCGAAACTTTTGGCTTGACCGACACCAAAGAGATTGTCGATAAGCTTGAACTGCTGTTAAAAAATTTACTCGATTCGCCCGCACCAGCGCTGAATGTGATCAAAAGCTTAGATACCCTCTTCCACCAGCTGCTGCAAAATAACCTCCGTGGTGAGCCAGCAGCCCCCGTGGTCGAAGCGCAAATGCAGCACAGTCCCTATAAACCGACTAAAGCACGGCACGAGTATCGAATAGCAATTATTGAGGATGACAATAATGTCGGGGCGATGATAACGAAGCAGCTGCATGAATTTGGTTTTAATGTGCAGCACTTTTTAAATTTCACCGACTTCCTCGAAATTCAAAATACCTCGCCCTTCGATTTGATTTTATTAGATCTCATCTTGCCCGATTATACCGAAGAAGCCTTATTTACCGCGGCGACCGAGTTTGAGAAGCACAATACCCGTGTATTTGTTCTCTCTTCCCGCGGTGATTTTGAGATGCGATTACTGGCGATCCGTGCCAATGTCAGCGAGTATTTTGTTAAACCCGCCGAAACCACCCTACTGGTACGCAAGATCCACCAGTGGCTCAAAATGTCAGAAAAACAGCCGCTTAAAATTTTGCTGGTGGACGATCAGCAATCCATGGTCGATTATTTTTCCAGTCTGCTTCGCAGTCATGGGCTGATGGTGAAAGGCATGACCAAACCCGAGCAAGTGCTGCCAACCCTAGAACAATTTGAGCCAGATCTGTTTATTTTCGATTTGTATATGCCCGATGTGAATGGTTTAGAGCTGGCGAAAATGATCCGCCAATTAGATAAATACAGCTCAAGCCCTATCCTAGTGCTCAGCTCCGACGACACTATGCAAAACAAAGTCAGCATCATTCAGGCGGGTTCCGACGATTTAATCTCAAAACAAACCGCGCCAAGTTTGTTTGTGACGCAAGTGATTTCCCGCGCCCAGCGTGGCCATGATATTCGAAGCTCCGCCAGCCGCGATAGCTTAACCGGACTGCTTAATCACACCCAGATCCTCGTTGCTGCCCGCCGCTGTTTTAACCTCGCCAAACGTATCAACTCCTCGGTGTGCATTGCTATGCTGGACTTAGATCACTTTAAGCAAGTGAATGATACCTATGGGCATTCTGGCGGCGACAAAGTGCTGTTGGCCTTTGCCCATCTGTTGCAGCAATCCCTGCGCCCCGTCGATTTTATGGGCCGTTACGGCGGCGAAGAATTTATGCTGGTCTTGCCCGATCTACCCGCGCCCTTAGCCATAGCCAAGCTTAATGCTATTCGCGAGAGCTTTAGCCATATTGTGTTTGTCGAAGAAGGCGCCGAATTTAAAGTCACCTTAAGCGGAGGGTTAGCCTTCTCGACCGAATGCAGCGAGTTTCAAGACTGTTTATTGCTGGCGGATAAAAATCTGTATGAGGCAAAACGTACGGGACGTAACCGTTTAATCACCACCTTAAAATAAGCCCGACTCACGCGATATGCTCTGATCATATGTTCTGGCGATAATCTCGTTATGTTAGGGCTTTAAAGAGTGACCGTTGCGTTGCATGAGTAACTACACGAATGCGCACAAATAAGATTGTTGTGTGGAATGACAAGGTAGCGCTGGATTTGCCATTGTTTGCGATTGATAGGAACAAAGTGCATCGACGCGCTAAGCCTGCACTCAACATACGTTGTCAGTGCTTTTAGTCTCGCTTAAGCGAGGCTAAATAATTGAGCATCTTATCCGCCAGTTGCGGCAGTTCGACGACATGATGGATAACGCCGCGTTTGATCGCTTCCCTTGGCATGCCGAACACCACACAGCTCTGCTCTCCCTGCGCAAAGGTTTTACCGCCCTGTTCATCGATTAACGCCATCCCATCGGCGCCATCTTTGCCCATGCCAGTTAGGATCACCGCAGTGGTATTGGCCCCCGCGCACTCGGCAACCGAGTTAAATAGCACATCGACTGATGGTCTATGACCACTCACCTTGTCGCCCTGGGTCAAGCGGGTCTTAAAACTGCCGCCGACCTTAATCACTTCTAGGTGCTGATCCCCCGGCGCAATATACACATAACAGGGCAGCAAACGTTCGCCATCTTCGGCCTGTTTGACATTCAAACGGGTGAGTTTATTTAGCCGCTCCGCAAAAGTACGAGTAAAGCCCGGTGGCATATGTTGAGTGATCACAATCGGTGGCATTACCGCCGGAAACTGCTGTAACAGCGACAAAATGGCTTCGGTACCGCCAGTGGAGGCGCCAATTGCCACCAATTGCGTGTTGATTACTCTGCTGCTCAGCGCGGGCTTATGGCTAGGTTGCACCACGACGGCAGGTGCCGCTCGTTGGGTTTTCAGTTTAGCGTGGGCGGCCGATTTAATTTTCTCCAAAATTACATCTTGGTATTCATTAAAATCCTGGGGCGAATCTAATTTCGGCTTAGGGATAAAATCCACCGCCCCGAGGGCGAGCGCGTTAAATGTAGCGTCCGCGCCTTCTTCGGTTAACGATGAAATCATCACCACCGCCGTGGGTCTAGCCTTCATTAAGCGGTCTAAAAAGGTCAAGCCATCCACTTTAGGCATTTCAATATCTAAAGTGATCACATCGGGGCGATGCTGATTCACCATATCCTTGGCCATATAGGCATCGGCGGCCATGCCAACTAGGGAAAGTTCGCTATCGGCTTCGATCATCTTGCCCAATAAGTTACGGATCAATGCCGAATCATCAACCACAAGTACTTTTATCGTCATGTCTTAGTCACCAAAGAGTTCCACATCTCCGCCACTCGGCAAATTCCTGATCCTTAGGCGATACTCACTTTCCCTGTCCATAATGGTGCTATTATGCATTGTTCTGATTTTTCTAACTTTTACTAAACCTGTCGCCGGAAAAAAATACACTTTTCGAGGATAATAATCGAGTAAATCTGCGGCCAAAATGGGGATTTGTTCCATCTGCAAATATTCGAGTACAAACTCCGCATTGCGCTCACCGATATTATGGGCGGTGATCCCATTGAGCATATTTCCGCCCCCGAACACTTTCGCGACCAAGGCACGGCGCCGCGCACCGAGTTTGAGCAACTCGTTGATCAGCAACTCCATGGCGTACACACCATAACGGGCTGAATCGGTTAAGATCCCCGAACTGTTGCCATTATCACTCGGTAATAAAAAA
The DNA here is from genome assembly GCF_003129585.1 of Shewanella sp. BC20. Lineage (NCBI taxonomy): Bacteria > Pseudomonadati > Pseudomonadota > Gammaproteobacteria > Alteromonadales > Shewanellaceae > Shewanella > Shewanella sp. BC20. The sequence continues at coordinate 142,009 of NZ_NHRI01000004.1, forward strand.
TGATTCATTCCACCAATTTTTAAATCGGGATCGGAGAGGCAAACGGACACACATGAGCCTAGCACTGTAACTATCATGGTTTGGTCGCGGGTGGCAAAAAACTCCCCCGGCAGAATTTTGACCGCATCACAGCCAAAATGATGGTCATAATAGCGATTCGGCTCGATAACGGGGTATTCAATATTCGGCTTTGGCACTCATCAAGCTCCCTTTACCGCCTTGTAGGTTGTCTGGCCTACTGGCTTAATGATCTGGGGGAACATATTAAAGTTCTCCGAATGGCCTGCGATGTAGAGTCCATCATCGGCAAGGGAAAGCATCATGTGTTTAAGAATGCTTTCCTGCGTAGTTTTATCGAAATAAATCATCACGTTTCGACAAAAAATCACATCGATTGGCGTCTTGATTGACCAAAACTCATCGACTAAGTTGAGCCGAGTAAACTGCAGCATCTGTTTGAGCTCTGGCACCACGCGCACATTGCCTTGTTGTGCTCCGCGCCCCCGCTGAAAAAACGCCTTCTTGCGCTCGGCACTTACCGCCTCGATACGCTCGATAGGATAAATACCCAGCTGCGCCTTTTTCAGTACGCCGCTGTCGATATCCGAAGCAATGATTTCGATGGGCGTGTTGAAGCGGCCAAAATGCTCGGCCACCACCATAGCAATGGAGTAAGGCTCTTCCCCCGTGCTACTGGCCGCACACCAGATCCTTTTGGTATGCGGATGTGCCTGTAAATATTGTTTTAAGATCTCAAAATGATGGGGCTCGCGAAAGAACGCCGTCTGATTAGTGGTCAGTGCATTAATAAACTCCTGATGTTCACTCTCGTGTGCCTGCAAATACTCAAAATACGCAGTAAATCCCGCTAACTTGAGCGCCCTTATCCGCCGGACTAAACGGCTGTACACCATGGCGTCTTTACTGTCGGCTAACTTAATGCCGGCAAATTGGTACAGCCGAGTTTTCACCGTATTAAAGTGCGCCGCCGTAAAAACAAACTCTTTCCCTAGAGGTTGATGTTCGCTCAATCAAAAATCTTCCCATTCATCTTGGTCGGCTTTATTGACCTTTGGCGCCATCGCCTTAGGTTTAACGGGCATGCGAGTCACAGTCGATGGCGGTTTAACCGCTAACTTCTTATGGCTCGCCACGGGTTTTGGCGCAGCTGTGGTGTCTTCGTCCACGGTAAAGTTGGCCACACTGTCCGCTAACTGCTGCGCCTGTGATTGCATGCTTTCGGCTGCGGCGGCGGCTTCTTCCACTAAGGCCGCGTTTTGCTGCGTCATTTCATCCATTTGCACTACGGCTTTACTGATCTCATCGATACCGATCGCTTGCTCATTCGAGGCTGAGGCAATTTCGGCCATGATGTCGTTCACCCGCTTAATAGCGATGACGATTTCTTTCATGGTGTCGCCGGATTTGCCGACTAAGCTGTTACCGCTTTCGATTTTGGTCACAGAGTCGGAGATCAAGGCTTTAATGTCCTTAGCTGCGTTGGCCGAACGTTGAGCCAAACTTCTCACCTCTGAGGCCACCACCGCAAATCCACGACCTTGCTCGCCGGCTCTGGCCGCCTCGACCGCCGCATTTAGCGCTAAGATATTGGTTTGGAAGGCTATGCCATCAATAACACCGATAATATCGGCAATCTTACGTGCCGATTCGTTAATCGATGCCATGGTTTGCACCACTTGCTGGATAAGTTCGCCCCCATCGACGGCAACATCGGCGGCCTTAGAGGCAAGCGCATTGGCCTGGCTGGCGTTGTCGGCATTTAGCTTCACTGTGCCCGTCAGTTCTTCCATACTCGCCGAGGTTTGTTCAAGACTCGATGCTTGCTCCTCGGTGCGGCTCGACAAATCAGCATTGCCCTGAGCGATTTCGGAAGAGGCGGTATTAATGGTATCGGCAGCCTTTTGAATGTCTCTTATCATGTAAGAGAGCTTTTCAGCAGTTTGATTTGAATAGTTTTTCAAATCATTAAAGGTGCCTTCGTAATCGTTATAGATACGCGTGGTTAAATCGCCTTCGGCGAGCGCCATCAACACCCGCGCCACATCCTGTAGACCGCGATCCGAGGTCTCAATCAAGGCATTGAGGCTGTTCGCCAGCATCAAGAAGAAGCCCTGCTTACCTTGCGTCTCAGCACGTTGGGAGAAATCTCCCGCCGCAGCCGCATTGACGATGCGCGAGATTTCCTGCTCGATTTGCACTTCGACCGTGCGGTCGAGCCATTCGACAACTGAACCTAACCGCTCGCCCGTTTTGGAAATAATCGGGCTGGCGGTTAAGCGGAAGTGACAACTGGCCACTTTGATCTGCGATTCATATTTACGATCGAGCTTATCTAACAGACTCGCTTGATGGGCTGGATTCTTATGGAAAATATCCATAGAGCTGCCAAGAATTTTATCGACGGAGAAATGCGGCAGCGCTTGCCTGATCTCACTCTCAGATTGGCGCAGCATCGACTCCACCGAGCGGTTCATATAGATAATGGTGCGGTTGGCATCGGCGATCATCACATTGGTACTGGTATTATTCAGCGCCTCTAAAATGCGCTGCGTCGCCCGCTCGGACTCAATGCTCTCCGTTCTATCAATCCACTCAACCCCCGTACCTAAGTGTTTATTTTCACGGGTGATAATGGGCGTCAGGATCAACTTAAAAGTCCGCTTTCCAATGGTGATTTGCGCCGTATGGGATTGGGTAAGACGCTCGAGCATATTGCGTTGATGGGCCGGATTTTTATGGAAAATATCGATATTACTGCCCACCACCTTGGCTACAGAGAACTGCGGCAGCTCTTTGCGAATGTCCGCCTCAGCCTCGGATAACATATTCAATACCGCTTTATTGGCGTAGATAATATTGCGGTTGCTGTCGGCGATCATAAAGCTGTTGCCGCTGTTATCTAATAATTGGAAATAGCGTTGCAGCTCTTCTTCCTTTTGCTGGCGCGCCTCTTCATTTCCAAACACATTGAAAATACCCATTATGATTACTCCTGATCAGACAGACTATTTGCATCAATTAGACCCAGCTCATCACTGCTGATCAGAGCCTGTATATTTACCAAAATGATCATCTTGTCTTCTACCGTTGCCAACCCCTTGAGGTAACGGCTATCGAAGGCCACCCCAAATTCGGGGGCGGGTAGAATTTCTTCGGCGGCGAGTTTAATCACATCCGACACCGCATCGACGACAATCCCGACGATACGGTCAAACACATTCAACATAATGACGATGGTGAACTCGTTGTAGGTCGCACTGCCCACGGCAAACTTCATCCTTAAATCGACAATCGGTACGATATCGCCCCTAAGATTCAGTACGCCTTTGATAAAACTCGGCGCATTGGCGATTTTGGTGACGGGTTCATACCCACGGATCTCCTTCACCGACATAATGTCGAGCGCATAATGCTCTTCACCCAGCACAAAACTTAAAAACTCGACCTCATCGTGGACGCTGTACTCCTGCTTACTCACCGTGTTCGTGCGGTTATCCATTGCGACATCCTTAGTTAATTTTTGATATGCAGTGCAAGTGATTCAACATCGAGGATCAAGGCCACGCTGCCATCGCCCATAATGGTCGCTCCCGATACACCGGGGATCCGCCGATAGTGCTTTTCAAGGCTCTTGATCACCACTTGTTGCTGCCCGACGAGAGCATCGACACACAGACCAAAGCGTTTATTATTGCTTTCTAGCAAGACCACTATGCCGGCTTCAGGCGTCTTAGCTTGGGGTTCGATTTCCATTAATTGATAGAGGTTTAGCAGGGGTAAATATTCTTCCCGCACCTTGAGTAACCGCTCTTTGGCCAAAAATTTAAGCTGCTCAGTTTGCGGTTGTATCGATTCGATAATGTGTACTAAAGGTAAGATATAAATTTGATTGCCTACGCTGACACTCATGCCATCGACAATGGCTAAGGTAAGGGGAAGTTGGATTTCGAAGGTCGCGCCCTGACCCGCAACGGAATCAATATCAATCCGACCACCTAAGGCCTCAATATTCTTGCGTACCACATCCATACCCACGCCGCGCCCCGAGACATCGGTAACCTCAGCCGCCGTAGAGAACCCTGCGGCAAAGATCAATTGCCACACTTGTTTGTCCGTCATGTTCTCGGGCAGTGCCATGCCATTTTCCCGAGCCTTTTGTAAAATGCGCTCGCGGTTTAAACCGCCGCCATCATCGTGCACGGCGATCACTATACTGCCGCCGCGCTGACTGGCTTTAAGGGACAAAACACCGGCTTCACTTTTGCCTGCTGCAAGTCTTTTTTCTGGTTTTTCAATACCATGGTCAAGACTGTTACGAACGAGGTGGGTGAGCGGATCGACTAACTTTTCAATCATCCCCTTATCAATTTCAGTGTTGCCACCCTCTATCACCAGACTGACATTTTTGCCAAGCTGATCCGATAAATCCCGCACCAGTCGATGAAAACGGTTAAACACGAACGACACGGGTAACATGCGCACCGACATGACAGCTTCCTGCATCTCCCTGGTATTGCGTTCTAGCTCATTGAGCGCGGTTTTTAGCCGCTCACCTAATTCGCCGCCCAGCTCATTACCGATAAGGGTAAGCATGGATTGGGTGATCACCAATTCACCCGCAAGATTAACTAGAGTATCTATCTTGGAGGTTTCTACCCTCAACGTGGCATCTTGGCTGGCGGCACTGGCCTTTTTCGCTGCGGGTTGACTACTGCTGCTAGATGCCGAGCCTATGGTTGAAGTAGAAGATTGCGGCATTGCCTCGGCTTTAGCTGCCGATTTAGCGGGCTGTTTACTGACTTCTTGTGCGGGCTTTTTGGTTCGAGTCGACTGCGACTTTGCAGTGTCCGCTTCTGCTCGTGGCGCAGACGCCTGATTGGTGATGGACTTCTCTTTTACCGATGCTGACGTTAAGGCATCAATTTCAGTGGCGAATGTTTCGGGCGTTAATGATTCAAAAAAGCCGTAGCCTAATTCATCATCTAGCGCATCGTCGCTAACAGCAGCAACGTGATTGGCAGCCAGATCAGCAGCCGTCAGTTCCTGCGGTCTCGAACTCTGCTCAGTTGCAGTAGATGCATGAATATCCTCGGCGCGGATTTCCTTTGCGGTATAGGCCTCCTCAAAAAAGCCGAAATGTTCCGTTTCATCGACTAACCCTAGCTCCACTTCATCCTCAAAAAAACCGAAGCTATCGTCTACGGATTGAGTCGCTACACTTGCCGTAACCGCTGCTGGTAAGGGTTTATCTTCGCTCTGATGATTGGCATTAGCAGCACTTACCACATTAGCTGTTTGAGTGGAAAAGGGTTCACCATTTAAGGCCGCCACCAGCTGGTTTTTGGCAAATTCCACCTGCTGCCAATCTATGGGTTCCTCTTCCCGATAGAGGTTTAAAATATGTGAAAGGGTATCGACGGTACGAAGCAAAAGATCAATGACAGAAGAGGAAAGCTCAAACGTGCCCTTTCGGGTTTTATCGAGCAAATTTTCCATTACGTGGGTCACGCTGGTGAGCGCAGTAAAACCAAAGATGCCACTGCCCCCTTTAATCGAATGGGCAGCACGGAAAATGGTATTTAATTCTTCGGGATCGGGGGCGTCTAAATCTAATGCAAGGAGCAATTGCTCCATATTTTCAAGATGTTCGTGGCTTTCTTCAAAAAAAACCTGATGGAACTCTGCCATATTAATGGACATAGCACACCCCGACCTAGGTTAGCCCAGCACTTTGGCTGTGATAGCTAATAGCTTCTGCGGGTCAAAGGGCTTGACCATCCATCCCGTAGCGCCTGCGGCTCGACCTTGCGCCTTCATGTCTTCACCGGCTTCGGTGGTCAGCATGACGATGGGCGTACGCATAAACGCCGACATGGCTCTGAGGGATTTAATCAGCGTCAAACCGTCCATACGGGGCATATTTTGATCCGTCAAAATAAAATCGAATCGTTGTCCGCCACATAAATCTAGGGCTTCACGACCATCTTTTGCGAGCACGACTTGATAATTTGCCGACTTTAACGTCGCCTCAACCATCTGTCTGATCGCGGCCGAGTCATCAACAATTAATATTTTTTTGCTCATTTACCATTCCATTATGACTTTAGTTTTATTTCCTGGAGCCACTAACTCATAGCTCTTAGAGAGGGATTTAACCAATAAAAGACCACGACCCGAAATTTGAAACCAATCTGCGATTTCCTCCTGCTGCTTCGGCACATACCCATCACCACTGTCAGATACAGTGATCCTGAGTTCACTGAGTTGTGCATGCCATTCCAGCTCAACCTTGACCCAATCTTCAGCCTTAAGCTTGTCGATGCTGCTTTCACGTATGCTGTGGTATAACTCAAAACGTTCAGGATCATTTTTAAGACGAGAGTCTAACTTGAGTACACCATGGTCAACTGCGTTAGTAACTAACTCAGAAACAACAGTAAATACCCTCTGACTAAACGTAGTAGAAAACCCAAAAATATTCAAAAACTGATTCAGTGAATTTAAATAGTCGGCATTTAATAACATGGCGCCCATCATTTTAATGGCCCAAGTAAACTCGCCTTTCATACAAATTTGACTCGATTTATGTTCTCGTTCTCGATACCAGTTATGTAATAACTCGAAATCGAGTACACACACCGCAATATCATCGGTGATCTCGTGTTCAAAAATGGTTTTGAGCTTTGTTCTTAGGTATTCAGTTAAATCGCGACCATAAAAACTCAGCAACGAAATCACGCTGTCCATGCCAAAAAATGTGCCGCCTTTACTCTGTTGCTCAATTAATCCGTCACTGAGTAAACAGATCCGCCCCGTCCGCGGAATGGGAAACGAGGCAATATTCGCGATAAACGCACTGGGCGACAAAATGCCTAGAGCCATATTTTTAGAGCGGTATTTCTGTATATGCTCATGCTCGGCATAAGCCGAATCGCTGTCAAATTCATCTTGATAAAGCAATGCGTCCGGCATGCCGCCATTCCATAGATTGATTTGATTTTTAAAGAAATCTATCTCTAAAACGACGGCTGCCACAAAACGATCGCCGGGACTGTCTTCATACACGTTGGCATTAAGTTCATAAATCAAACTGACGAGATTAAAGCCTTTCGCCACCATGGCCCTGAAGGTATTGGCCACCCGCAAAATCGGCATAGCCGCACTTAATCCATGGCCGGTAGAATCTGCAATAATTAAGAAGAAGTTTCCGTTGGGACCAACGGTATTAAGAATAATATCGCCGCTAAAATTAGCACTTGCTTGAGTAAAAGATTTAACGAAATCAAAACTGACATTGCGAATATTGACAAGATGCTCAAATAAATGCCTTGCCATTTGTTCTTCGCGGGCCTTTTGATACAGCATTTTTTCTAATATTGAGCGTTGTTGCTTAACTTGTTTCTCTAAGGAAAAATGTGCTAATAACCCTTCAACTTTATGCCAGAACAGTTCTAGGTTAATCGGTTTAATAATAAAATCTAAGGCCCCTAAACGAAAGCAGGATATTATTTTTTGATATTCGTTATCCGCGCTGATAACGATTACAGGCACGGGCGATTCTCGGTATCGCAGTCTTTCTAATAAAGTCAGGGCGGTACCATCGGGCAAATAATAGTCTAATAAAATAAGTTCGATATTTTGCTGATTAATTTCTTCGTTTGCTTCTTCCAGATTGCAGCAAGTAATCACCCCCCAACCTTTACTATGAATAAACGCCGTAATAATTTGGTTTGTGACTAAGTCATCATCAATGACCAGAATATAACGTTGGCTTTTAGGCACTTACACATCCCGTTCAACAAGATACAAACGTCCCATATTGGCAATCGTTATAATTTCTTCCGCTTGCCCATGCAGTCCCCGAATCGCCGTGCTGATCTGACGCTCAAGCGCCTTACGATGCAGCAGTACCATCATCCCCAGTGCCGAGCTATCAATGTAAAGCACGCGGCTAAAATCCAGCACTAAGTGCTTAATGTCCTCTTCAAGAAAGGCCTTTTGATAATCGCTAGTGAATTTTTTATGATGATAAAAATCAAAACGTTCTGGCAAAGAGATATAAAAAATATTAGCCATCACAATCTTCCCTGTTTAGAAAAGCTCAATCTCACCACAACTGATTTGACTTGCGGATACTGGATTATGGGTGTTGGTACGCCGACCACTGATCTGCGAAACTAGACCATCACACTGCTCATCGAATTCTTCAGGCGACATTGCCGTGACCCGATTTAAGGATTCACGCAAGTGCTGCAAACTCTGATTGGTATAAATCAAACTTTGCGAGGTGATATCGCTAAATTGTAAGCCACGAATCGTATCGGCGATGGCACTCTCTAATTCGTGGGCGGAGGCGTCGATGCGGTCAATGACCACAGCGTCTTTTTCAGCTTTTACAATGATTTGTTCTAGCGCCGTATCGAGATCTTTTTTCGCCTCGATAATGTAAGACATATCCTGAGCGGCGACTTTACTCACTTGATGGGTTAACTGTTCAATTTGTACTTGAATTGTATGTAGCTGTTTTTGAATACTTTCACTAAAACCAGCGCTGCGATTAGAGAGGGCGCGCACCTCATCGGCCACCACGGCAAAGCCCCTACCCGCATCCCCCGCGCGGGCGGCCTCAATTGCCGCGTTCAATGCCAGTAAATTGGTTTGCGAAGAGATTTGGTCGATGTCCTTCAAGGCCTTCATCGCCTGCGGCATGGCTTCATAAATCACATTCACTTTCTCGAGCAAATCGATATTAGAAGCTGACATCTCTATCGTCGATTGAATAAATCGCTCCAGCGTGGTCGAGGTGTTATTGGCAAATAGCTTCATCTGCTCTGAATGGAAAATCTCTTCATCATCAGTGCTATGCACCAAGGCTGAAATAAACTCGCTTTGCTCGTGCATTAACTTACCTAGCCCATCGAAGGCGCCGCCCAATAGCTCGACCGCATCCGACTGCACCGACAGTACATCGTCGATACTCTGCTCACAGGTTTTTAATGACACAGACACTTCTTGATACAGCGTCAGTTGGTCTTGCCAATCGGCGCGAGTACTAGATGTGGCATAGGCATGGGAGATGGGTTGAGACACTGAAGATTGTCGATAAAACTGCCAAGCGAGCATAATGGTCACGGCAACTAAGGTACTCAGCATAAAACTGACTAGGCTGCCGATGAAATATCCTATTACTGCAGCAAACACTGCAACAATGCCATCCTTGTATGTCATAGAGACTTCGCAATTATTGATCTGTGATTAAAAAGTAGTTTCATATTCAGGGGTTTTCAAACAACTAATCGACTTTTTTCACTAAAATCAGAACGGCATGCGCAAAATGGATACGCTATACAGGCATTCGGTCTGCAGTCAGGCGAATGACTGATTAATGTCGAGACTTGTCTAGTGGATACATAAACTTAGCTGTGCAGCCACCACAGGCTAGGTTACACTGGCGATGTCTTCGACTGGGATGGGATCATTTATGAGTCAACGTACATTACACTCCTTATTTAAACCCACATCCGTAGCCATTATTGGCGCCTCCAATAGCGAGAAACGTGCCGGTAATGTGCTGATGAAAAACCTGCTCTCGAGCGGATTTTCAGGCCCCATCATGCCCGTGACGCCAAAATACCGCGCGGTAATGGGGGTGCTCGCCTATCCCAATATTGAAGCCTTGCCGATAAAGCCCGATTTAGCGGTCATCTGTACCCGCGCCAGCCGCGTGCCCGCCATCGTCGAAACCCTAGCCCAATTCGGCTGTAAAGTCGCGATTATTATGGCTTCCGGCATGGCACAGGAAGTCAATGAAGAAGGTGTCAGCCTACTCGACTTAGCCATGCAACATGCTAAACGTTATGGCATGCGCATTCTTGGCCCCAATAGTTTGGGGATGTTGTTGCCGCCGCTAGGGCTCAATGCCAGTTTGGCCCATGCCAGCGCCCTGCCCGGTAAAATTGCCTTTGTATCGCAATCTGCCGCCATTTGTACCACAGTGCTGGATTGGGCGAACAACAAAGGCATTGGTTTCTCATCCTTTATCTCCCTTGGGGATGCCACCGATATTAACTTCGATGAGTTACTCGATTTCCTCGGCCGCGATAGCCGTACCAGCGCCATCATGTTGTATATCGATTCGGTCAATGAAAAACGCCATTTCCTCTCCGCAGCCCGCGCCGCTTCCCGCAATAAGCCCATCTTAGTGATTAAATCTGGCCGCAGCGCCGAAGGCATGCGTGCCGCCAAATTACATACGGGTGGAATTGGCGGCAACGATGCCGTGTACGAAGCTGCCTTTAGGCGCGCGGGTATGCTGCGGGTGAATGATTTGATTGAACTTTTTGCCGCGGTAGAAAGCCTCGCCCACTCAAATCCACTTCAGGGCGAACGATTAGGCATTATCAGTAATGGTGGCGGTCCTGCGGTATTAGCCGTCGATGAACTGATCCTACGCGGTGGTAAACTGGCGGAATTATCCCAAGACACCATAGCCAAACTCGATGCCGTGCTGCCCAATACTTGGTCGAAACAAAATCCCGTCGATATTATCGGCGATGCCAACGCCAGCCGTTACGCCAGCGCACTGAATATCTTGATGGATTGTGAAGAATTAGACGCCATCTTAGTGCTGCATTCGCCGTCCGCCCTTGGCGAAAGTGTCGAGATTGCCGATGCCTTAATTAAAGTGATCCACGCGCATCCGAAGAAAAACCGCTTAAATATCCTCACTAACTGGAGCGGTGAAGACTCGGCCTATCAGGCCCGCAAACGCTTTACCAAGGGCGGCATCTCTACCTATCGCACCCCCGAAGGTGCGGTCGGTGCCTTTATGCACATGGTTGAATATCGCCGTAACCAAAAACTGCTGCAGGAAGTGCCGCAATCTATCCCCGACAATATTCCAACCGATAGCCAAACGGCGCGAAAACTGCTGCAAGCGGCGCAGGCCAAGGGCAAAGCGGTGCTCGAAACCCACGAAGCCAGCCCGATTTTGCGCGCCTATGGCCTCAATACTATCGACACTTGGTTTGTCAAAGATGCCGATGAAGCCGTTGCTATAGCTAATGAGGCGGGTTATCCCCTCGCGCTCAAGGTGCAATCACCGAATATTTTGCATAAATCCGATGTCCACGGCGTCATGCTTAACCTCACCTCGGCAGAAGATATTCGCCATGCCGCCAATGCAATTACCCAGCGGGTGCATCAGGCCAATCCCGACGCGATTATCGAGGGCATGATAGTGCAGAAGATGGCATTGACCGCGGGCGCGCAGGAAATTCGGGTCGCCGTGATAAGCGATCCCGTCTTCGGTCCTGCCATCTGTTTAGGTGAAGGTGGCTCGGAGTGGGATCCGACTCAAGATGCTGCAGTCGCCTTGCCGCCACTCAATATGGCGCTGGCTCGCTACATGGTGATCCAAGCCTTAAAGACCCATAAGTTAAAGGACAGGCATTTACCGCTGGGGCTGGATATGAACGCCCTATGCGTGATGCTAACGCAAATATCCCACATCATCATCGACTGCCCAGAAATAGCATCGTTAGATCTTAACCCTGTGTTGGCGGCGGGGGAAAACATCACCCTGCTCGATGTGAATATCCGTCTACACGATGCCAATACCGATAACACCTCGCGCCTTGCCATCATGCCTTATCCCAAGGAGTTAGAGGAATTTGCCGAGCTTAAAAATGGCCTTAAAGTCATGCTGCGCCCCATCCTGCCCGAGGATGAGCCCAAGCATTTAGCCTTTGATAATTCCCTCTCCGATGAAGATAGATACAAACGCTACTTTGGCGTGCGATCTAAGATGACCCACGAGGAAATGGCGGTACTGACCCAAATCGACTACGCCCGCGAAATGGCGTTTATCGCCACAGCCAAGGGGCCGGACGGTGATGACATTACCTTAGGTGCAGTCAGGGCCTCCATCGATCCCGACAATACCGAAGCCGAATTTGCCATGGCGGTGCGAGGCGATCATCAAGGTATTGGACTAGGTAAATTGCTGCTCGAAAAATTGATTAAATACTATCAAGCCAACGACACTCCAGTGCTGACAGGCTTTACCATGTTTGAAAACCGTAATATGGCAAGCCTTGCCAAGAGCTTAGGCTTTAAGGTCACCTTCGATATGGAGGAGCATTTGATCAAAATGCATATGGATCTTAAGGCGCCCAACGCCAATAGCAGTCAATAGCGCAAAGCAAGCTTCGGTTCGCTGGACACAATAAAAAACGCCGCACTCAAAAGATGCAGCGTTTTTATTTATCATGCAGTTAGCGCTTAGCTGATGCCACTAAACCCCGATTTACTGCTCATCTTAATGTTTTGATTTTTTATGCACGCCTTTAAGCAGAAACACTAAGGGCACGGCGGATAACGTCACCCACATCATTAACCTAAAGTCCTGCAAATAGGCCAAGGTGGCCGCCTGACGATTCACTTCGGCATTGAGTAATGCCATGCCCTGTGTCGTCGATAAATCTACCGCATGAACATCAACAGCATGTTGCAGCGCAAAACTAAAGGGATGAATGTAATCGGCAAACACCGCATGGTTCATCTGTGTGTGCTGGGCAAGATAGGTGATCACCACGGAGATCCCTATGCTGCTGCCGATATTTCGCATCAGGCTAAAGAGTGCAGTCCCCTCATTACGGTATTTCGCCGCTAAGGTTGCAAAGGTAATGGTCGAGAGCGGTACAAAGATGAACCCTAAGCCAAGGCCCTGGATAATCCCAGTGCGCACTATGTCCCAGCCAGTAATATTGGTGTTAAAACCCGTCATCTCCCATAGAGACAAAATAGTGAGCATCAAACCTAAGAAGATTTGGTAGCGCACATCCACTTTGCCGGCGAGTTTGCCAACAGTCATCATGGCGATCATAGTGCCAACGCCCCTTGGCGCCAGCAAGTAACCCACATCAATCACAGGATAACCTAACAGGTTCTGCATAAACGGCGGCAGTAAGGCCATGGTCGCCAGCAGAATAATCCCAATGATAAAGATGAAGATAAGCCCCACACTGAAGTTTCTGTCCTTAAACAGCCCGGGTTCAATAAAGGGATGTTTATGGGTAAAGATATGGGCCACAAACAGATAAAACGCCATGCCAGCAATAATGGCTTCGATAACAATTTCGCGACTAGAAAACCAATCGAGGGATTCTCCCCTATCGAGCAACATTTGCAAGGCGCCAATGGCCAGACTCAACATGGCAAAACCGAGTAAATCGAACTTACGGCTATGGTCCAGCGGCGTTTCTTTCACATAGGCGGCAAGACCAAACCAGGCCAATAGTCCAAAAGGCAGGTTGATATAGAACACCCAGCGCCAGTTGTAATACTCAGTTAACCAACCACCGAGGGATGGTCCCAAAATCGGCCCGACCATCACACCCACTCCCCAAAGGGCCATGGCCGAACCATGGCGCTCTGGCGGGTAACTGTCGAGTAATACCGATTGAGATAAAGGCACTAAGCTGGCACCAAACACCCCTTGCAATAAGCGAAATAACACAATTTGCTCGAGGTTTTGCGCAGCGCCGCAGAGCATAGAGGCAATCGTAAAGCCCACCACGGCCCACATAAATACCCGTTTACGCCCAAGTCTTGCGGTTAAAAACCCCGTCAGCGGCATAAAAATCGCCGCGGCCACAATATAGGAGGTCAACACCCAAGAGATCTGATCCTGAGTCGCCCCCATGCTGCCCTGCATATGGGGCAAGGCCACGTTGGCAATCGTAGTATCCAGCGCCTGCATAATGGTCGCCAGCATCACCGAAAGCGTGATAAACCCAAGATGTTGCTCAGACTTAGGTTTAGTATCGGCCTGCAAAGCGTCGCTCGAATTCACGCCCTTTGTTGGGGCATGGTCTTGGCCTGCTATCACTTGCTGACTCACAGACTAAAACCCAACAACTGGCGTTGATATTCAGTATCGATATCCACCACGGCGCTTAATCCGGCACGCAGCGGCGCCTCGGGCAACACAGTATCAATGGCAATTCGCACCGGAACGCGCTGGGCGATTTTCACCCAGTTGCCCGTGGCATTTTGCGCGGGGATTAGCGAGAACTCAGCGCCCGTTGCCGGACTTAAACTCTCGACCGTACCTTGCCAGCGATTGTCGGGAAAGGTATCGATATGGATATTGACCTTTTGTCCGGGTTTGACGTGGGTTAAATCGGTTTCGGTGAAGTTTGCCTCAATCCAGAGGGCATGATCGGCCACCAGCGCGAGGGCGATGGCGCCAACATTCACATATTGTCCTAACTTAGGCAGTTGGCTAACGACGCCAGATACTGGGGCTTTAATCTCCACGCGACTTAAATCAAGCTTGGCTTCATTTAATTGGGCTAAAGCTTCTAAATAGCTAGGATGTTGTTCAATCGGAAAATCGGGGCTGCCGCCTAAGCTTTCGGCAATGCGGTGTAAATCTTTTTGCAAGGTCTGAATATTCTGCCGCGCAATATCAGTATTTTGTCTTGCATCCTCAAGCTGAGATTCGGACACAAAGTGTTTACCGATTAAATTCTCCTGCCGCTTTTGCTCTTTCTCGGCAAAGGTTAACTTGGTTTCAGCTAGGGTAATTTCGGCTTGCTTCTCATGGTAACTCGCCTTGAGTACCGCTAAATCGGTTTTGACCTGCGCCAGTTTGGCGCTTGCCTTATCGACCATCACCTTAAACATGGCATCGTCGAGGCGAAACAACACTTGCCCCTTCTCAACCCGTTGGTTTTCCACCACATACAAGCTATCTACATTCCCGGCCACTTGAGCACTCACGGGGACTTTATCCGCCTTCACATAGGCGTTATCGGTTTCCATGTAGCGGCCGCCATGCAGATAAACCGCACCTATGGCCAAAACAGATAACAGGGGAACCACAATCAGTAACACGCTACGTTTTTTACGCATATTACCTTGAGGGGCTTGAGGGTTTGCGTCACTCATTACAACAACTCCAACTTCACTCACGTTCTATCACAGGGATGGATGATCAGCTTTGATTAGGCTGAAAAATTTTTATGAATTTGCGACAACAAGCGGATCACCGTTTGTGACTCGGCTTCATCGAATCCTTTAAAGGCTTGGGCGTACACTATGGTCACGGCGCGTTCAATTTCGGCCAAATGGGGCGCAGCCGCCTCCGTCAAAAATAACTGAAAGGCGCGTCTATCCTTGGTATCGGGTCTACGTTCAACCAGCGCCGCATCACACAGCACATCAATTAATCTCGCGGCCGTGATAGGTTTAATCTCGAGGCGATCCGCCAGTTCAATCTGTTTAAGACCTTCATTACGCGCGATATGCAATAAGGCTCTCGCTTGAGACAGTGTCAGTGAGCAGTCTGCCGTGGGCCTGTAGGTTTCTTGGAATACGCGGCGCATCATGCGGGTAATATCACTTAAGAGTGCGCCTAGGGTATTTGATGATGATTTCATAAGCTATCCATATAGTAAGCATTACTTATTATATGGATGGTATGCGATGTAAAGCAATTGCCCATTTAGGCAACATAGGTAACAAAATGCAAATGCTGCGGGAGGATCCTGATAACTAATTGATAAGAGGTGAGATTAATTTTTATTCATTGATTGATACAGGGTCATTAGCGAAAGTGCCTTAGAGCGAAAGTGCCTGAGCCGAATAGTCAACATGGCACAGACTTGCACCTCGGCTCATAGGTTTATTGCACCTCATATTGCACCTAAGCTCACGCACGTATAAACAACCTTATAGGTTTACATTCGAGCGACCTGTCAGGTGAAAAACCTAGCCAAACTATCTCGATAAGTAAGCCTTCTCACGAAACTGTTTGCCAAGCCATCTCACTAAACTATCTTGCCCAATTTGCTAGCCGCGCACGCAGTTACGGCCATCGGATTTGGCTTCATATAAGGCTTTATCCGCTCGGCTAAATAAGGTTTCGGCATCATCCCCTTTTTGCAACGAGGCTAGGCCGATAGACACAGTAATCGCGCCCAGTGAGAGTTTTTTATCTTTGCCTATGGCTAAACGCCGCTCTGAGATACGCTCCCTTAAGGTTTCGGCCACTTGGAGCGCATCGTGGAAATGGGTATTGGGCAACACCACCACAAACTCCTCGCCGCCATAGCGGGCGACAAAGTCATCCCCCCGCACACATTGTTTAAGGGCGAGCGCAACATAGGCTAACACTTTATCCCCCACTTGATGGCCATAGGTGTCGTTAAACAATTTAAAGCGGTCAATATCGATGAGTAACAGGCTGCAACGGGTTTGCTGCTCCTCCGCGCGGTGAATATGATCTTGAATGGCAATCTCGTAGGCGCGGCGGTTATGCAGAGAAGTCAATTGATCCGTCATGGCCGCTAAACTTAAGTTCTCCATCTCGGATTTTAGATTCTGCACCTCTTGGCCCATGGCCGTTAAGCTTTGCTCCATGTTCTGGTTGTTAATTAAGAGATTTTGCATTTCATCTATCACCCCACCCACTAATTGGTTCAAGGTGCAGACATCGGGGGTTGATTGTAATTGCAATCCAAAGTCCGCCAAGGTACTTGAAAAGGCCTCTGTCCCTTGGGTTAACTGAGAAATTTTACTGATCAGTGAGTTGATCAATATTTGAGTTTCAATTTGGACATTCTCAATCACTTCTGGGGATTTTTCTTGAATAAAATTCTTGTACAGACTGGTATTCACCTCCTTGGTAAACACCACTTTGTTTGCCAGAAAGCCATCAATGGCGCGATTTAAGTCGAGGTTTGACTGGGCAAAATACTCATACCAAACCGTGTAGTTTTCGGGGGTCACGGGAATATCAAGCGCAGACATTTGTGGCACGGCTAATCGCAGGATTTGCGCCGCCGAATCGAGCTCTTTATTTGCTGCAGAAGAAGACATGAATCGCGTACCCAATGGTTGTTATGTTTTTGTATCATTTAAGTTAACTCAACTACTTCAATTTGGATACTGGGCACAATGATTATTATGATGGCGCGCAAAAAACAAAGGAGGATGTCGCCATCCTCCTTCATCTATTCACAAGCGCGCTGAACTTAACCGCGGCAGCGGGCAAAAATGTCTAACTTAGGTTGATACACTTGGGTCTGTACGTTCATTAATCCCAACAGACTGTCGAACAGATTGTCGTGGGAGAAGCCGCCCTTCTCGGCCTCTTTGGCCAAACACGCCATATTTAAATGGTTGTCTTGGCTGAAATCCTCCGACACCCAGGCCAGCATGGGAATACTGGTTTGTTCAATCGGCGCGATGCTGTACGGCGCACCATGGAGATACATACCTTTCTCACCCAGAGATTCGCCGTGGTCCGACACATAGAACATGGCAGTATCAAACTTAGCTTGTTGCTGTTTAAGCTTATTCACCACTTCACTGATGATGTAATCGGTATACAAAATCGTGTTGTCATAGGTGTTCATCAGCTCTTCGGCGCTGCAGTTTTGAATGTCACTGCGTGGGCAATCCGGCGTAAATTTGCGGTGCTCTGGCGGATAACGCAGGAAGTACGTTGGCCCATGGCTGCCAATCACATGCAGGGCAATCACAGTGTCTTTCTGCTCCGCATTGGCTAAGGCTTCATCGAGTTTATTGAGCAGCACTTGGTCGAAACAATATTGGCCCGAGCAGAGTTCAGGATCGCTATTAAGGTCGATGGTGATGTTTTCAACCTGATCGCACACCCCTTTACAACCCGAGTCATTATCAAACCACTGCACTTTAATCCCGCCGTGATTCAGTACATCCATGGCAGTGTCTTGGGCATAGGCGCGGCGAGAATCGTAATCCTCACGTCCCATACGTGAGAACATGCAAGGCAGCGAGACCGCAGTGGCCGTGCCGCAGGAATGGGTATCTTTAAAGGCGATTAAGCCTTGCCCCTCTGTGTGAGCATTGGTCGGTCTATCATATCCATAGTATTGATAGTTCATCGAACGAGCGGTCTCACCCACCACCAGCACTAACAGGTTAGGTTTGCCGTTGGCATTGGTCGTCCCATTTTTTGCATCTAAGCCCAGTTGCTGATATTCCATCGGCGTTTGCAAATAATGCACGTTAATGTATTTAGAAGCTGCACCAATAAAATAGGTCGGCACGATATAGCGCTTGATCTCATCATTATTGCGACCAAAGGCGGCGTAATCTTGGAAATAGAAGAAGGCGATAATCCCAAGGCCTGCCAACATCGCCAGCATAAATAAGACTTTATGTAGTAATTCCTTGAAAAATGGCTTGTATTGGATATCGGCTTTGTAAATCAAATAGGCGGGCAACATCCCCGTGAGCAACATGTTGAGAATGGAGGCAAAGTTCACATACATCAGCGCTTCGGCACTGTTAGTTTGAAAGGTGTTTTCAATCATGCCGTAGTCGAAGACGACATTGTATTTGAGTGCGGCAAAAAACACGCTCGAGGAAAGCAGCGTAAGAATGATGAAAAAAGGTTTTACCAGGTACTTTACAGTAAACAGTGAAAACACAAAACTCAGTGCAAAGGTTAAAAACAGCGGCATAGTGGCGATAAAGATCGGATCCACATCAGGTTGTTTTTCAATGCCTTTTTTGATGACTTCAAAGAGAGGGATATTAAAAACGCAAACGTAAAATAATGCGGTGAGGAAGGTGAAGCGATTCACAGTTAGGGTTTTAAATCTCGTCAGCACTGGTAATGGTCTCTCAAATAAATAGTGGGCCGAAGCTAACTTAGTTTTCTTAAGGTAATCTTATGCCTAAAAATGAATGTCATCTTAGCAACTGACCTTGGCTCACTCAATAAAATTATTAATATTATTAACAAGTTAAAATGCGGATTAAAAAAACGGCCGAACCTGAATGAATTCGACCGTTTTTTGCTCCCCAACCTATAGGGACTTGCTCGGTGCTAATCGCGACACTTTTTGCGTGAAAAGGTCACGATTATTTTAACTGCTGTAATAAGTAGGCAAACGCCATTGAATTTAGTTCCGCAGCTTGATTATTATCTGCAGCCCCAGCATGCCCACCTTCGATATTTTCATAGTAAAGTACATCGATGCCCATGTCCTTCATCTTGGCCACCATCTTACGCGCGTGTCCTGGGTGAACCCTGTCGTCACGGGTTGAGGTGGTGAAGAACACTTTAGGATAATGCTTATCCTTGTGCAGATTATGGTATGGCGAATAGGTTTTAATGTAAGCCCATTCCTCTGGCACATCGGGATTACCGTATTCCCCCATCCAACTTGCGCCGGCGAGTAACTTATTGAAGCGGTACATGTCGAGTAACGGCACTTGGCAGACCACGGCATTGTAGAGATCGGGACGACGGGTAAAAGCGGCGCCCATCAGCAAACCACCATTACTGCCACCTTGAATACCTAAGTGCTTGCTTGAGGTAATCTTACGGGCGATGAGATCCTCAGCAATGGCTTCAAAGTCCTCGTAAGCCTTATGACGATTTTCCTTAAGCGCCGCTTGATGCCACGCAGGCCCATACTCGCCGCCGCCACGGATATTCGCCAGCACATACACACCGCCCTGCTCTAACCAGTTTTTACCAATGGTTGCAGAATAGGCTGGGCGCAGTGACACTTCAAAACCACCATAACCATACAGCAGTGTTGGATTGCTGCCATCGAGCTTAAGATCTTTTGCCATCACCACAAAATACGGCACTTTGGTGCCATCCTTTGAGGTCGCAAAATACTGCTCGGTGGTAAATTTATCCGCCGCAAATTGCTGAGGCATACCTTTCATTTTTTGCGGTTTTAGCGCCTTAGCATTGACTGTATACAGGCTCGATGGCTCAAGGAAGCTTGTGTAATTGACAAAGAAATCATCACTGTCGCGCTCCATATCCATCACGGTAAGCGCGCCGTTGGCCTCAAAGGGTACCGGCGTGCTTTGCCATGCGCCTTTCGCGTCTTGCTCATAGCGAACCAGTTTGCTCTTCACGTTATCGAGCCAATTAACAAAAATCGCGCTCTTACTGAACGTTAACTGGGCGATTGATGCGGTCGGCGTTGGGCTGACAAATTCAGTAAAGGCGGCTTTTTGGGCAATCAAATCCGCCACATTAGCGTACACCACTGCGCCTTGGCTGAATGTCGCCGCAGGGGTTGCTAACTCACTCTTAAGCTCAATAAACAACTTGCCCTGGAAATAGCCTTTAATCTCGGCATCCTGTGGGAGTGGCAGCTTTATGAGTTTGCCGTCTTGGTAAACATATTGAGTGGCGGTGTAAAAGGTATGCGCCTCAGTAACTAGGCTCAACGGGGTTTTGTCGTCAAACATCACCCAACCCGATACCGCGACCGAAGTTTTGTCGCCACTGAAAATGGTTTTCGCTTGCTCAAGCGGCGTACCACGTTGCCATAACTTCACCACGCGGGGATAACCCGAGTCCGTCATGCTTTGGCCATCGCCAAAATCGGTACCGACAAAGGCCTGATCGGTATTAATCCAGCTAAGGCTAGATTTCGCTTCTTTTAAGAAGAAAGGTTTGTCTTTCGCAGGCACAAAGTCTTTGGTGGTTAAATCAAATTCACGCACTTCGACCGCATCGGCGCCGCCACGGGATAAGGACACAAAGCAGCGCTGATTCTGTGGATACTGGCAATCAATGCCTTTGAATACCCAGTTCACCGCTTCGGTTTTGCCTAAGGCATCGACATCGAGCACGGTTTCCCACTTTGGATCCGCCTTGGCGTATTCTTCCATCGTAGTGCGACGGTAAATCCCCCGCACATGGGTATCATCCTTCCAAAAGTTATACAGCTTATCGCCAATATGGGTAGCGTAAGGAATACGCTCTTTGTCATTGAGGATAGCGAGGCTGTTGGCAACTAAGGTATCGAAGCCTTTGAAGGCTTTAATTTCAGCGGCTGAAGTGGCATTTTGGGCCTTAACCCACTCCATTGGCTTTGCGCCTTCAACCTCTTCAAGCCAAAGGTATTTGTCTTCTTCGGCGTGGAGTTGACCACTCATAGTGAATACCCCTGCGATGCACCAAGGCAGTAATTTACGATTCATGTTATTCCTTTTTAAACAGAGCCCTTAAACATAGTCCTTGAACAGAGCCCTTAAATTGACTCCATCTTGATTTCTGCCCTACATTACCTTAATTGACCTCCAGTTCAACCTTTAATACAACAAGAATGTAACAAAAGGTAAGATATTGTAATCACGGATGATTAATCGAGAATGAATCGAAAATATTCGAGATGTTATGCGGGCGCGTTGACGTTTCGAGATTAGATTTTGTTCGTTCTGGCAAGTACGTGCTCGCGAAACGAGGAATGATGTGTAGTCTACTCAAATGACGAGCGGCTCTTATGACAGAAAGTAAGAGCAAAGGCTTGCCAGACGACCCCTTCGGGCAGCATTTGGCTGGCGTTTCTGCTGCGTTATCGTCCGTTTATGTAGAATAACTACACTGCACGGACTTTGCCTTGCATAAAAGCCAGCCTAATTGCTGCAAAAATAACCCTGAAACGTCAACACGCCCGCCAAAAAAAAAGCGCCCATCGGGGCGCTTTAATCAATGCTGAATGGTAAGTAAACGCTGCCATTAAAACTCTTGGTTCATCCGCGTCAGCAGACTCAACAGTAAGCTTCGCTCCTCTGCACTCATCTTAGCCGTGAGATCGGTCGTTAATTGCAAATGCAGCGCATCATGCTCGAGGAACAGCGCCTGACCTTTCTCGGTAAGCTCGACCAGAATCGAGCGTCTATCACTCTCATGGGGGCGACGCATCACCCACTGGGAATCGACCATTTTATCGATTTGTACTGTGAGCGTGCCTGTGGTCACGCCAATTTTGTCGGCCAGCTCCTTCATTCGCATCGCGCCGTGTACACCCAACAACTCTATTGTGTGGACCTGCGATAAGCTAAATCCCTTATCGCGCACAATAGCATGCTCCCATGATGATAATTTTTCATAAAACTCAATAATCACATGGTTCAGGGCCTGATCCGTAGAATGGGCGGACGCGGCTGATAAAGCATCATGCGGGTGTGCAACTGTCATTAGGCTTCCTTAGCCACACACTCACGTTGACGGCAAGTATGCAGCTCAATGGTAATATGAGATAACTCAGGGAACTTAGTCAGTAACTGATTAAAATAACTGGCTTCTTTCGGTGAGTGAGACACAATGGACACCATAATAGCATGGTGATCGGCACTCACGCGCCAAATATGTAGATCGGCGACTTGATGATCCGGTACCGCCTCTATGGTCTCACGCACTTTGCGCTGTAGCGAGGCCTTTACCCCACCGTCCAACAGAATTGGACTGGTCTGTTGGATAAGACCCCATGACCAGCGGCTGATAATAATCGCGCCAACAATCCCCATAATAGGATCGAGCCAAGTTAAGCCCATATATTTACCGAATAACAGCGCCGCAATCGCCAGCACTGAGGTTAACGCATCGGCTAAAACGTGGAAATAGGCTGCCCTCAGGTTGTGATCATGGCCCGAGTGCCCGTGTGAATGCCCATGGGAATGACCCTGTGCGTGGCTGTGTGAATGGTCATGGTCATGGTCATGGTCATGGTCATGGTCATGGTCATGGTCATGGTCATGGTCAGCATGATGATCGTGCCCATGGCAGCAATGATTATCTTGATGCTCTTTATGATCATCATCGTCGTGATCATGGTCGTGTGAATGACTGTGTGAATGTCTATGCGAGTGGCCGTGTGAATGCCCGTGTGAATGTCCATGGTCGTGGGAATGATGATCTTTCAACAGGAACACACTCAATACGTTCACGCTTAAGCCAATCAGGGCGACAAAAATCGCTTCATTAAAGTGAATATCCTCAGGGTTAATCAAGCGCATACCCGATTCAACTAACATCACTAAGGCCACTAAGCCCAAGGCGATGGCGCTGGTGTAACCGCCAAGCACACTCACCTTTCCTGTACCAAAGGCAAAGGCCGGATCATTGGCATGCTTACGGGCATAGGAATAGGCAAACAGGGTGATCATAAAGGCGGCGGCGTGGGTGCCCATATGCCAACCATCGGCCAGCAATGCCATAGAGCCATAAATGGTTCCGGCCACAATCTCGGCCACCATGGTAATCACGGTCAGATACAACACATAGCGAGTGTTTTTTTCGCCCACCGTATTTTGGTTAGAAAATCCATGGGAATGCTGCCACTGCGCGACAGAATGCCCAAGCCCGGTACGCTGCATCGGCTTCTCGGTTGAAGATGTTGTTTTCATTATTTTTTCCTAAGCGATTTCCCTAACTTGCATAAATGAGTGAGCGTAAATTCATGCAGCAAGAGCAAACACGCTGTGGTGATTGATGACTTCTGCCGTCAGTTTAGTTTGAAAATCAAAATATATAAATATCAAAATAATCATTTTTCAAACTATTTGCACAACTGTTGCTAAATATCACAGGATTTAACGCAGGCAAAACCAGCACCGCGGGTGTTTAGCAATTACGCCATCGCTTAGGCAAGACTAAGCACGACAGCTCAGGAGATTGAAATAAAGAACGGGATAAACGCTATAGGACAAATAACACAAAGGCACTTAAATCAATCGACTTAAGCGCCTCTGCATGGGAAGGGATTTGAAGGCAATATCAGAACATGGATACAAAGAATGCACTGAAAAATAAAGCAATTACAACTGTCGTACCTAGCGCCATTTTTAGTTCGGTGTTCATATTCACTCTCCTAGTTGGTATAACCCCATTATTATCAAGGCTGAGATAAATGCCTATATTGAGATAGTTATTTTGTGAGCAAGAGCTAAATAATAGTGCACTTTTCACACCGCTCGGGCTGACAAAGTGATACAGCTCACATTGCCCCTCCTCCCTAGCGCACGTAATTATCGAAATCAAGATTGGGGAATCCATTTATTCGATTAACATTCCGGCATGATTTTTGGCAAATTTTGATATACTGCCGACGTAATTCATTGACCGAGATAATCCTATGTCACAACTGTTACACACCATGCTTCGCGTCGGTAACTTAGAACGCAGTATCGCTTTTTACACTCAAGTGCTGGGCATGAAGCTGCTACGCACCTCCGAAAATCCAGAGTACAAATATTCCCTCGCCTTCGTAGGTTACGGAGAAGAATCAACGGGTCAGGCCGTCATCGAGTTAACCTACAACTGGGGTAAGGAAAAATACGATCTCGGCACAGCCTTTGGTCATATTGCCATAGGTGATGAAGACATTTATGCCCGCTGCGAAGCCATTGCCGCTGCGGGTGGTAAAGTCACCCGCGCGCCCGGCCCTGTTGCTGGCGGCACCACTGAAATCGCGTTTGTGGAAGATCCCGACGGTTATAAGATTGAATTTATTCAAATGAAGTCGGCGACCCAAGGTTTAGGTTAAGCCTTTAATCTTCCCGCCTGATATAAAAACGGCGTTTGCATGCCCTGCAAACGCCGTTTTCTTTGCTCATTGATAAATGCCAACACTACAGATTATCGCTTGCCCTCGGCGGCCATCGCGATACGGCTGCTGCGCTTCTTCTGCCAAATGGGTAAACGCCACGCGAGCAACAAACCAAAGCCGAGGATATACAGACTCGGTTCGATAATTTCGGATTTTACCGACCAATAAAAATGAATGGGCGCCAGAATCGCCACGACATAGACTCCATTGTGCAGCGTTTGCCAACGGCGGCCCATTTTACGCATCAAGGATTTAAAGGACGTCAGCGCGAGCGCGGTGACTATCACATAGGCCAGAGCGCCGACTAAAATATAAGGCCGTTTCGCCACCTCGCTGAAGAATAACTCCCAGGCAAACAGCAGATCTAAACTAAAAAACGCCACAATATGCAAAGTCGCATAGGCAAACACATACAAGCCAACCAAGCGGCGCGTCTGCATTAACCAGCCTAACTTTAATCCCTTAGCAAGGGGCGAAATCAACAGCGTCGCCGCTAACGCATTCAACGCGCCAATGCCAGTAAAGTGGATAATATGCTGCACGGGATCGCCGCCCGCACGGCCCGACAGCACAGTAAAAACCAACCAAGCAATCGGTATAAGCCCAATCAAATGAAAGACTAACTTTACCCAGAGCAGCTGTTTTGGCGTGACTCTTAACGCCGTGATGTTAAACATAGGACTCCTACTCTTTTTGCCCTTTAAAGGCGCTAACAACTCTCTCACTAGACAGATATTGCCACTTGTTCGCTAGGCGCAATCGACTGCGCCTAAGAATACGCCCGCCATGGGTTAATAAAATTGCCTTAAATCCATGCCTTCATATAAAGAAGCGACAAATTCGCCATAGCCATTAAAGGGCAAGGTATCGATGCGTTTTGCCGAGAACAACCCACCCTCGCCGATGCGCCGCTCGCTCGCCTGCGACCAACGGGGATGATCCACTGCAGGATTCACATTGGCATAAAAGCCATACTCATGGGGCGCAAGTTGATTCCAACTGGTGGGCGGCTGCTTGTCCATCACCCGAATGCGGACAATGGATTTAATGCTCTTAAAACCGTATTTCCAAGGCACCACTAAACGGATCGGCGCGCCGTTTTGCGGCGGTAAAGTTTTACCGTAGAGTCCGACCGACATCAGCGTCAGCTCATTCATCGCCTCGGCAATGGTTAGACCTTCCACATAGGGATAATGAATACCGCCGCCCATTAAACGGCTCTTTTGTCCCGGCATTTGCTCGGGATCGAAGGCCGTTTCAAAGGCAACATACTTACCTTTACTGGTCACCCCGACTTTTTTCAATAAAGCGGCGAGTGGAAAGCCCACCCAAGGGATCACCATGGACCAAGCTTCGACGCAGCGCAGCCGATAAATGCGTTCTTCTAGCGGAAATAGCTTAGTGAGATCTTGATAATCGAGCGTCATCGGGCGCTCCACTTCGCCTTCGATACGTAATTGCCAAGGATCGACCTTAAACTGCTGGGCGTTATCAGACGGATCCTGTTTGCTGGTACCAAACTCATAAAAGTTATTGTGGGTGGTGACCTTATCGACGGGCGTTAGCACTTCGTCCTTGCCAAAGCGCGCATTGGCCTCGAAGGTTAATGGCGTGGTGATAAAGCTGGTTTTGGGTTGTTCGCCAAACAGATCGAATAATCCCGCCTGCACATAACCCGGAATGCTAGCCCCAATCGCGCCAAGACCCATGGCTTTGACTATATGGCGGCGAGCCTTAAACACCGATTCGGGTGTCACTTGATTATCTTGAATATGCCAGCGCGCTTTTTTCAAAATACCCGGTGTAAAACGTGATTGATTAGCCAATGGACACCTCTGCAAAAATAAATGTTATCTACCGACGCTTAACTCACCCTCAGCGCTTGCCCAAAAACCTCAGGTACATTTACCTGTGTTGATAAGCTGTAGGGATATAGACACAGATAACAGCCAAAAAATTTCATCCCTCACAGTATCTCAACTTAGGCGACTAAGTCTTGCTCATTTGAGCCATCGCCTAAACAGATTGTTTATTAAAGCACTTGAAGCCTTTTTAGGGGCATGCGACCCTAGGCGCCACAGCTAAAGGAGTGCTAGTAAGATGCCATTTTCTCAATCTTTTTCCCTCGCCCAGATCATCGGCCTACTCGCCGTGGCCTTTTTAGGACTGTTAATCGGTGCCCTGCTCAATCAACGTCTCACCCGTTCACGCTGGCAACAGTTTAAAGACGAATTAGAGCAAGAAATGCGGCAGGTAAACGAAGACGCCGAACTCTCCCTCGCCCAGCAGCAAATTTTAGTCGACGATAAAGATAGCCAACTGCGCCAGTGCCAACAGCGTTTAGAGCAAAAGATAGAACAACTGGGCAAAGCCGAAGCCATGGCCGAGCGCCTGCCGAGTTTAGAGCAACAACTTGCCGACAGCCATCGCCGCCAACTTGAGCTACAACTGGCCTTATCCAAATCCAATGCGATGCAACAAACCATCCAGGCCAAGGCTGATGCCCAGCAATCTGCGATGCAGGAAAAAATCGCCACCTTAGAAATGGCCGAAGTGCGCCTGCAAACTCAGTTTGAGAACCTAGCCAATCGAATTTTCGAAGAGCGCAGCGAAAGCTTTAAGCATCAAAATGCCAATCAGTTAGAAGGCGTGCTCGGGCCATTAAAGCAACAGTTAGAAGGGTTTAGACAGCAAATTCGCGAATCCTACAACCATGAACAGTCGGAACGCAGCGCCCTTAAACATCAATTAGAACACCTGCGCGAGCTCAACTTAAAAATGAGCCAGGATGCCATTAACCTGACCAAAGCCTTAAAGGGCGATAACAAGCAGCAAGGTAACTGGGGCGAAGTGATTTTAGACCGTGTGCTGCAAGAAAGCGGTCTGCGCGAAGGCCACGAATACCACACCCAGCAGGATCTTAAGGACGACAGCGGCAAACGCTTTAAGCCGGATGTGATCGTGCATTTGCCTGAAAATAAAGACGTGGTTATCGATGCCAAAATGTCGCTCATCAGTTACGAGCGCTATTTTAATAGCGAAGATCCGCTGGTGCGTGAACAGGCCATCAATGAACATGTTTTATCGATCCGCAATCATATTAAGGGCTTGAGTCAAAAGGATTATCAGCGTTTACACGGGCTAAAAAGCTTAGATTACGTGCTGATGTTTATCCCGATTGAACCCGCGTTCTTGCTGGCCCTAGAGCATGACCCAAGCCTAGTGAACTTTGCCCTTGAGCAAAATATTATGCTGGTCAGTCCAACCAACCTCTTGGTTGCCCTGCGAACAATCAATAATATCTGGCGTTACGAGTATCAAAACCAGCATGCCCAAACCATTGCCAAACAGGCGGGTCGCATCTACGACAAACTCTGTGGTTATCTCGACGATATGGAAAAACTCGGCCGTGCTCTGGATAACGCCGAAAAAACCTATCACAGTGCCATGAACAAATTGTCATCGGGCAAAGGCAATTTAGTGCGTCAAGCGCATTTAATGCAGCAACTAGGTGTTGATACCAGCAAACAACTCGATAAGATGTTACTTGAGAAGGCGCTCAATGAAGCCTTAGACGAGGGTGATGCCCAGGACAGCAGTGATGATGACACAAATCGCGATACGCTTTTGACCCATACTGAGGATGCCACCGCACTCGAACAATAACGATAAACACGCAGTTTAAAAGCCAATAACTCATAATCCTGAATCGATAGGGAAAAGTCGATTGTAACCTTGATGCCCGGAGGCAAGTTCTGCATGTGCAACCCATTGACAAAGATGGTGTTATCCAGCGCAATTATCATCGCAGGGGCATTTAATGCCTCTGCGGCTTTCGCATTAACTTCTACCCAGAAGACCTTTCTTGAGGCTGAAAAAGCCTTAAAGAAACAAGACTATGCCACCTACAAGCCCCTGCGTGCTAAGTTAGGCGAGTATCCGCTGGCGATTTATCTCGACCATGATATCGACATTGGCAAGCTTAACGATTTACGCGGCAACGACGCTAAGGCCATGATAGATAAATATCAAACCACGCCAATGTATCAGCGCCTGCGTTCAAAATATTTATTAAATGCCGGCGGCCAAAAGCGTTGGAACGACTTTTTGAGCCTCGCTCAAGACGCGCCGACCGATGTCAGGCTACAGTGCTATTTTTATGAGGCCAAACTCGCCAAGGGCGAAACCCAAACCGCCTACACGGCGGCGCAGTCACTTTGGGTCTATGGCGATTCCCGTCCCAAGGAATGCGATCCCCTCTTCAATGCCTGGACCAAGGCCGGTAAGCGCACCCAAGATGTGATTTGGGCGCGGATGTTACTGAGTTTCGATGAGGGCCAAACCAGCCTGCTGAGTTACTTGTCGCAAAAAATCACCGTGCATAGCGCCGAGGCAAAACGCTTAGTGGCGGTATTTAAAGATCCCAACAGCCTGCGCCATACCGAAAAATTTAAGGATAAAAATCCTATTGTTGGCGATATCGTCGCTGCTGGTTTAAAACGCCTTGCCCGTAAGGATCTCGACCAAGCCATCAATTTGTATACTCGGTATCAAAAAGCAAAACGCTTTACCCCAGCGCAGGATCAACAGCTGCAAAAGTACTTGGTACGCCGCGTGTTGATTGAGCAGGATGATAACTTTAAAGACTGGGCCGATAACCTGCTGCCCGAGATGAAAAGCGATGATATGTTCGAGCGCCGCTTACGTTGGGCGATCCGCGAGCAGGACAACACCCATATCGCGCGCTACTTAGATTTATTATCGCCCGAGACCTTAGCCAAGGAGCGCTGGCAATATTGGCTGTATCGTACCAACGCGAAACACGCCCCCGAAAGCGCCACTAAGGCATTAGCGGCGGTCAGTAATGAGCGTAACTTTTACGGTTTTGCCGCGTCACA
Organism: Shewanella sp. BC20; assembly: GCF_003129585.1. Lineage (NCBI taxonomy): Bacteria > Pseudomonadati > Pseudomonadota > Gammaproteobacteria > Alteromonadales > Shewanellaceae > Shewanella > Shewanella sp. BC20. The sequence continues at coordinate 171,353 of NZ_NHRI01000004.1, forward strand.
GTTATTGAATAAGCCCGTGTCCTTAAATCAAAGCCCAGAGCCTGTGGTGGACGGGACCAGCCAAAAACTCGAAGACGACTTAGGCTTTGTGCGCGTATTGGAACTGATGGCGCTCGACCGTTACTTCGATGCCCGCTATGAATGGGTTGCCCTGTTAAAACGCAGCAATAATGAGATGCGCGCCCGCTATGGTCGTTATGCCCACGATCAAGGCTGGTATGACTTTGGCGTGGAGGCCAGTATCCAAGGCAAGCTTTGGGATGATATTCCCCTGCGCTTCCCGATGGCGCATCAATCAGGCTTCGAACATGCCAGTAAAAAGCACAAGGTCAATATTGATGAAATCCGTGCTATTAGCCGCCGCGAAAGTGCGTTTTTCCTCTATGCAACCTCTGGTGTCGGTGCCCGCGGTTTAATGCAGATCATGCCCGCCACCGCTAAGGCGACTGCGAAGAAACACGGGGCTAAGTACAACGATCCAAAGGATCTCTACAGCGCCGAGCTTAACTTAAACTTAGGCAGTGCCTATTACGCGCAATTGTTGAATGATTTCAATCAAAACCGCGTGTTAGCCACCGCCGCCTATAACGCTGGCCCCTCGCGGGTTCGTCGCTGGTTAGCGGAGTCGAATGGTCAACTCGATGCCATGAGTTTTATCGAGTCCATTCCCTTCACCGAAACCCGTGAATATGTGCAAGCCGTGTTAAGTTATCGGTTGATTTACGAAGCGCAAAAACAAAAGCCGCAGCCTTTATTCAACGAGGCTGAGCTTAAGTTCCATTACTAAGCCGCATGGCGGAAATGGGATACTAATCGAGCAGCAATCGAATAGTAATCAAGGTGGCGTTGGCCACCTTGATTATTTTTGGAGGTATCAAAATGCCGTTTACACTCACGCTTAACCGTATGAGTATTAAATCGGCAAACGCACTCAAGCGAGGTAAACTTGTTTGCACTCTTGGCCACTAAATGCGAATAATTAGCGATTAGCCATTTACCCCCAGTTTCGATGCTCAATCTCAGCGGTTTATCCTTAAGTTGCGAATACCAGCCCTTTGTCTGTCCCCACACTCAACGCATTCATGGCTATGAAGCACTCGCTCGTTTTTACCTCGAGCAGGGTCAAGCCATCGCCCCGAATCTCATCTTTGAGCAATTACACGAAGCCAGCGAACAACTGGCGGCAGTTGAGTTTCAGGCAAAAGCCTTTCAGCTCAAACACGCCCCACGGGACCTGCGTTTATTTGTGAATGTAGATCCCCACGCAGTTGATGGAGCGCATACCCCAAAGTTACTCGAACTGCTATCGCAGCATCCACAATTGACGGTGGAAATCATTGAAAACACTTGCGTGAGTGATGCCGAGCTCGCGAATCGCTTGTTCCATCAATTTAAAGCGGCCAATATTCAAGTGGCACTCGATGATATCGGTGCGCCCCACTCCATGCTCTCCATCGATTTGATGATGAATGTGGATTACCTCAAATTTGACCGCTACTGGCTTAAATTAATCGACGCGCCCCATGGTATCGCCCTGCTCAGCGCCCTGATTGAATTTGGCAAACGCACGGGTAAACAGTGCATTCTCGAAGGCATAGAAACCGAGGCCCAGCTCCAGCAGGCTCGCGAGCTGAATGTCGATTGGGTTCAAGGATTCCTATTCAAACCTTGGTTTATCCGCCCAGAGCAAAGCGAAAAGTTAATTTGTTAGGTAGAAATAAAATGGTTGCGGATGCCGATGACGGCATTGATATCATCGGCCCGTTTATCTGGCTAAAAACGTATCCCCAAACGACGGTAAACTAAACTCAGATTTTGGTTCTTATATCTGCGGGAAAAATACATTTACTTACCTAAAAACAATTGGTTGATATCACCATAGCCGTTTACAGCACCGAAGCCATTCCAACAATAAGGGCGCTATAGAGAGCGCCCTTTTTAAACGATATCTTATCGATGGTACAACTTAGAAGGTCGAAGCATCGATCACATAGCGATATCTGGCTTCTTTGTTGACGACTCGCTCCCAAGCATCGTTAATCTGCATTGCTTTAATCTTTTGGATTTTTGGCAACACTTTGTGCGTGGCGCAATAATCCACCATTTCCTGAGTTTCTTTAATGCCACCAATAAGGGAAGCATTGAAATTGACGCGTGAGAAAGCAAGACTCAGGGCGTTGATGTTAACTTCGAAACCATTGGGCATACCCACTTGCGTGAACGTTCCATAAGGTTTAACTACCGATGCATAAGCGGCCACATCGTATTCATAGGGAATAGTGCTGAGCAAATAGTCCATTTGACCGCGGTAATCTGCCAGCTTACTCAGATCATTCACCACAATGGCCTCTTTTGCACCAAACGCGAGAATATCCTTCACTTTATCGGGAGAGGTTGTAAAGGCATACACTTCTGCACCCTTTGATACTGCAATCTTGATTGCCAAATGCCCTAAACCGCCGATATCCGCAATGCCAAAGCAAAACTAGACACCCAGCTTTAATCGTGCGGTAGTTAACCTTCGACTATGCTTTGGTTAAGCATTGAACAAGGAGGTTTGTATGCCGCGCCCTCGCAGAACTCAGATAAGTCTTGAAGATACTTCCTATTACCATTGCTGTAGCCGCGTGGTACGACGTGCATTTTTATGTGGCGATGATGCCTATTCGGGTAAAAACTATGACCATCGCCGCGCTTGGGTAGAATCGCTACTGTTTGAACTTGAAGCGGTTTTTGCTATTGATGTGGCAGCCTTTGCTGTGATGTCGAATCATCTGCATGTGGTGCTGCGAGTCGATATCGAGACTGCCAATCGTTGGACTGACCGCGAAGTGGCTGAGCAATGGCATAAGTTGTTTAAAGGCGATGAGTTAACGCACAAATTCGCTAAAGGTGAGTTAGTTGAAGCCTATGAGGTCAACAGATTAAAGCATTCCATCGCTCTTTATCGCAGTCATTTGTGTGATATTTCATGGTTTATGCGCTGCCTCAACGAACCAATAGCAAGGCAAGCAAATCAAGAAGATAACTGCACTGGCAGGTTCTGGGAAGGTCGGTTTAAATCCCAAGCCCTACTCGATGAAGCCGCAGTATTAGCCTATATGGCTTACGTTGATTACTCTTTATTAAAAGAAAGTCCCATTAGAGCCCAACTCGCTGATACACCAGAACAATCCGACCATACCAGTATTCAACTACGTATTCGGGCCGCATTAAAAGGTGAGCAACCCAGCAATCTCCTGCCTTTTATTGGTAACGAGTGCGACAACCAAGCCAATGGCATTGCGTTTTCATTAATTGATTATCTTCAATTGGTAGATGATACAGGCCACATTATTCGCAACGATAAACGTGGATTCATAAGTGAAAATAGCGCCAAGATACTGACAAAATTAAATATCCCCCATGAAAATTGGCTCAAGCTGACTACAGATTTTGGCAAGCTATTTCATGGCCCAGTAGGTACATTGCAAGCACTAACCGATTATTGCGAACATCTCGAAAAGCGACGACGGCACTTTGCGGCAAGCTGCCAGCACTTTAACAGTAACTGATTACTGCTTATGTCACTTCAAAAGTCCCACCCAGAACATATCCCAAGCACTAAGGGATGACTTACCTCGTCTGAAATACTCCATTTTTTAAGGAATTAGCGCAATTTATTGCCTCAGATGCTGTCCCTGCGACTTTGATGGTTCTTGTGTAAACAATATTAACTTTCACAAGTTGTAGGTAAACGGAAAGTGCATTATGTTGTTGATCTAAATTGGGTGGCTAAATTTAGTTTGTTTATGAGGGAAGTTACAGAATAAATTAAGTCATTCCAAAAACAAGGAAGACGTCAATTGTGACGTCTTCTTTGTTCATATTCACTCTATATTCACTCTAGTTCATCAAGTGCTTTTGATAAAACGGTACTAGTTGTTCAAGTGCTTTTGAGGTTGCCTCTGGCTGATCATAGAGGTCATAGTGGCTAGCGCCATCAACAACTTGAATTGATTTTTCACTTGAGCGTGCTTTTGTATACAACTCAAAGCCATCTCGGTATGAGCCAAAGGCACCAGCAACACTTCCCAAGACAACATGTAGGGGTTGTGTTAGAAGTTTATCTGCAAGGTGAAAAGCATCCCAACCGACCGCTGGCCCTGTACTCGATAAGCGCAGCTTGTTTGGAGAACCAGCCTGTTGGCCACGTGGTGTCAGGTAGTAATCAATAGCATTGACCATATCAACGTCTGTAATACCTGCCGCTGCTCGCTCTGCCTGGTTGTTGAACGGAATATAGCCAACGATAAGAGGGTCTGCTCCTCGAGCTTCAGCTGTACGTAATTGACCAATCGTTTCTAGCAAGTTTAGAGCAGCATCAGGCGACATGTCTCCGTCACGCATCATGCGACCGTAATTAGTTGCGACAACTGTACCAACCGCTTTAATACGTTTTTCTGTCATCGCAACATTAGCCGCGTAAGCACCACCACCACATACACCAAGCACACCGATACGGTCTGCATCAACATAATCGAGTGTTACGAGGTAATCGACTGCACAACGGAAGTCGTCAGTACGTGTGCCAGGATCTTCACTGTATTGAGGTTGACCGCCACTCTGCCCTTGGGTCGAAGCGTCGAATGCTAGAGTAATAAAGCCTGCTTTTGCTAGTGCTTCACCATAGACATTCCCAGCCGTTTGTTCTTTGCAGCTACTAATTGGGTGTGCACAAATAATAGCTGGATAACTTTTTTGTGAATCAAAATTAGCAGGGAATCGAATCGTTGCGGCGATATCCCAATCTCGGTTTTTAAAAGTTACGTTCTTCATCTTATTAGCCCTTGTTTGATAACTAGAATACGTGTCCTAAGACAGTGAAATGAGTATAGGTTTGAACTGTTTGTTTTATTAGATGCCATAATCAGAACGCAGTTATAAGAATTTCTTATGAATTGAACGTGTTTTCTTTAAACGAAAAAAGCCACTTTTCAAAGTGGCTTGTGGAGTTAATGGGGAATTAAATGATGGCCTTTCGCTGCATGCTGAAAGCTCAAGGCTTTCCCAATTCCTGAGCTAGCGCCTGTAATGAGTGGATATTTCATGTTTTGACCTGCTAAATGTTTTAGCAAACATACAGTAACTTGCTGCGCGCTTATATGGGTTACAAATTCGCGAGGAAAAATGGCGCAAGTTTGCTGATCGCTTCAGCAACATTGTTTGGCTTGTCGTACATACTGATGTGCGTTGCACCATCAACGATATGAAGAGATTTTTCCTCACTTGCTGCTCGTTCAACTATTCGTTCACTTAACCAGCGTGTGCCAGCTTCACTACCAGCAATAATGCATAATGGCTGCGTAAGTAAAATTTCAGCATTATTAAATGCATCGTAAGTAACAAGTTGCGCTAAACTGCGGGTCGTCATTTTACTCGGCGCATTACAGTGCATGGCTCTTTCCGTGCGGTAGTACTCATACGCTTCAGCAAAGTCTTTGTTAGGCGCTTCTTCAATAGAGGTCGGTGTTGTTGGTAAATAGCCAATCTCCGCCCCTTTGGCTTCTGCACTCATTTGCTCTGCGGCCATCTCTAACAAAGGCATTGCTTCATCTGGAGTTTGGGTGCCATCCCAACCAAAGCGATACATATCACCATAGTTGACGGAACTCACAGTCCCTAACGCTTTTACTCGACGATCAACCATCGTTGCATGAGTAGCATAACCACCACCTGCACATACGCCCATAAGGCCGATACGGTCAGAGTTTACGTATTCCAAAGTGATCAAATAATCAATGGCAGCACTGATATCGTCAACACGCTGGTAAGGGTTCTCTAAGTGTCGAGGCAAACCCTCACTCGCTCCCTGACAAGATGCATCATAGGCTAATGTGATAAACCCATGTTGTGCCAGTTTTTCAGCATAAAGCCCTGCAGTTTGTTCTTTGACGCCGCCACTTGGGTGGACAAATACAATCGCTGGGTATTGGTTTCTTTCATCAAAATTTTCTGGGAAAAACAGGTTTGCAGCCATTTTGATGTTTGCATTCATAAAGTTTACTGGTTTCATAATGAATCACTCTCGCGTGTTGTCTGTTTTGTTCAGAAATATATTAGCCCTAGACATACTCTTTGATTAGAGCCAATAATGTGAACATTCTTATAAGAAAAGCTTATGAATCTATGAAAGAGAATTTGAGTGACCTTGTTACTTTCTTGAACGTAGTCAAAGAGGGAAGTTTTACCCGTGCTGCTGCTCTTGCAGGAACCTCGCAGTCAGCAGTAAGTCAAACAGTGAGTAATTTAGAGCAACGTCTACAACTCAAGTTACTTAATCGAACCACACGTAGCCTAACGTTGACAGAAGCTGGTGAGAGGCTAGTTACACTAGTGGCACCAGCAATTGAAGACATTAACCTTGGTCTAGAACAGTTAGGGGAGTTACGTGATACGCCTTCTGGAACAGTGCGTATTTCAGCCGATGAATACGCGATTCAGCAAGTCCTTTGGCCTAAGCTTGCCCCCGTCCTTAGACAGTTTCCAGAAATAAACCTCGAGTTAATCACGGATTATGGTTTAGTGGATATTGCGAAAGGAGGCTTTGATGCAGGAGTCCGTCGAGGCGGGCTAATTGCAAAAGATATGATTGCAATGCCAATTAGCAACGAGCATAAAATGTCTGTTGTTGTTTCTCCTGAATGTTCACAGCAAGATACTCTGCCTGAGATCCCAAGTGATTTAGTTTCGTTGTCTTGTATTAATCTAAAACTCCCGACTCATGGCGATAACTTTCCTTGGGTATTTAGCGTCGATGAGCAAGAATATAGGATCCGCGTAAAAGGACAAGTCGTCGTGAATGGTATAAATCAAGTCGTGCAAGCGGCGGTTGATGGCTATGGTTATGCATATGTACCCGAAGCCTTAGTTGCGAAGTATATCGACTCGGGTCAACTCATATCAGTGTTGCCTTCATATTGTATCACGCACCTAGGCTATTATCTTTACTATACCAGTCGACTCCAATCCTCGGCTGCTTTTAAGGTTATCTTAGACGCACTTAAACACACAAAATAATGAACAAAATATCTTTCGCCTGAATGTGGATTTAAGATACTTTTTCTAATGCTATAAAGCTGCTTGTAAAAATATCCCTAAATCGTTTATGTCCCAAAGCATGCTGTGTAAAGCTTTTAAATCTAAATGTTAAGCTAATGCTAAACAAGTGAGCCATGGCGATTAGCGAGACGACCGTCCGCCCCACGGACGGGGCGGTCGAGCATCCACGGATGGACTCGCTGCGCGTCGTTGAGCAAATGCCATTGCTCACCTATATATCTATGCTTCAAAGCTCCAAGTAGTAAGACCTACATAAGGTTACTTAGCAACGACTCACTAAGCCGATTGATTTCACAGTAAAATCGACTGGCTAAGCGCGTCATATTCCGCCATAGTGGTAGAGCGAATGACCTCATCCATGCACAAGGAGTCTCCCGTGGCACATTCTGGTTTAAGCCAACTATTACAACAACTTGAACAAGTATTATTAGGCAAGCCACGGCAAATTCGCTTAGCCCTCGCCTGTATTCTCGCCCGTGGGCACCTATTAATTGAAGATTTGCCCGGCATGGGCAAAACCAGCCTGTCCCATGCCCTCGCCCAAAGCCTCGGCCTTAGCTATCAACGTATTCAATTTACCAGTGATATGCTGCCCGCCGATATTCTCGGGGTATCGATTTTTGATAAACACCAAGCGCAATTTGTGTTTCATCCCGGCCCTATTTTTAAACAGATGGTGCTGGCCGATGAGATTAACCGCGCCAGCCCTAAGACTCAGAGCGCCCTGCTCGAGGCAATGGCCGAGCAGCAAATTTCTGTCGATGGCGTCACCCACAGATTACCCAATCCGTTTTTTGTGATTGCCACACAAAACCCCACGGAACAATCGGGCACCTTTCCGCTGCCCGAATCCCAACTCGACCGCTTTATGATGCGGATTTCTATCGGTTATCCCAGCCATGATGCGGAGCTGGCGATGCTGAAAAGCGATCAAACGCCGCAAACCCTCGATAATTTACCCCAATGTTTAACCCCGCTGGCGTTAACCCAGTTGCAGGAGCAATGCGACAAAGTCGCGGCGTCCGATGCACTGCTCAATTATGTCTTGGCCTTAGTGCATGACTCGCGCAATCAAACCGATGCCGTCGGCCTATCGCCCCGCGCAACCAAAGCCCTATTGCAAGCCGCTAAAGCATGGGCATTTTTAGAGGGCAGACACTATTTAGTCCCCGAAGATGTACAAGCGGTGTTTTGCAGTGTGGCCGAACATCGACTGCGCACCAGCAGCCAATTGCAGGGAGAAGCGCTATCGGAGCGGATCCTAGCCAGCGTCAATCCCATCATGTAATGCCTTGCTAATCATATCGATAAGGATGCTCACACTATGATGAGGACAGGATGAAACGAGTATTGACGGCTTTCTGGCAACGCTGGTTGGCAAGGCGCATGCCGCCCAGTTCAGAGTTTGTCCTCAGCCATCGCAGCATCTTTATTCTGCCCAGTGGCTTTGGTTTAGTCTGGCTTGGACTGGTACTGCTGCTGTATCTGTTTGGCACTAACTATCAAAACAATCTTGTAATTGGCCTGAGCATTTTGCTACTCAGTCTATTTAATACCTGCATCCTTTACAGTTATAAAAATCTCGCGGGTTTGCGTCTTCGTGCGCTCACGGCGCCCGAGGTGTATGCGGGCGAAACCATCACCTTTCCAGTCCTGCTCACCTCAAATCACAGCAGCCACAATATCAGCTTAAATTACCCCAATAATTTAGCGTACTTACTCAAACAGGTCGGCGCGGATGAGGTGCAAGCTCTGGTCTCGTTTGCCCATGACAGCCGTGGTCTGGTATCGCCTGGCCGACTTAAGATTGAATCCTTTTATCCCTTAGGGCTTTGCCGCGCTTGGTCCCATATTGATCTCGATAATGCGCACATCGTCTACGCCCATCCGATTGAAAGCCCTTTGCAGCTAAAAGCGGCCACCGAATCCGGTGAAGACGAACGGTTAGAACGAGCAGGAAAATACATCGCCGGCATCGATGAATACAAAGGGCTTAAGCCCCATGTGCTCGGTGAATCCCTTAAACAAGTGGCATGGAAACAATGGGCTCAAGGGCGTGGCATGCTAACCAAGGAGTTCGAGCAGCCTCAAGGCGATCCCGTATGGTTAACCTTAGTCCCCGATCCCGCGCAGCTTGAACAGCAATTAGGTCAGCTCAGTTGGCAAGTCAACCATTTGAGTCAGCAGGAGCAATTTTTTGGTCTGTGGTTGCAGCGTGTTGGGGCGGAAGATCTGATCCTTACACCCGATACGGGCAATGCTCATCGTATCGCCTGCCAAAGGGCGCTCGCACTCTACGGACAAGATATCAGCACGCTGGATAAAACCAATAAATTGATGAATAACCAAGGTGTTAAGCATCAGCATCCGCTTCCACCCCATGGGCAAGGTGTGCGTTCTGCAACAATGGAGCCGCGGCGATGACGACTCAAGCTACGACACATCACAAGGCTAATCCTCCTAAGCTAACGAGCTATCATGCCAATGGGCCGCAGACGGGTGACAATATCAGCCGCCAAACGCTGTTTTGGCTGCTGCTCACCAATATTGCGGTACTCAGCCCCCTATTTGATAAAACGACGCCTTGGACCCTTGGGATTTGCGCCATTTGCCTCGTGTGGCGAGTCGGCATCTATGTCGGTAAAGTGGCAAAGCCACCGCGCTACTTAGTCACAAGCCTTGCTATTGGCGCCGCGATTACCCTTGCGTTGGTATCGGGTGAGATTGGGCTATTAAATGCTTTAGTCAACCTGCTGATTTTAGGTTATGCCTTAAAATACATTGAGATGCGCAGTGTCCGAGATGTGCGGGCCGTGGTGATTGTGGGCTACTTTTTAATTGCGCTGACCTTTATCGATCACCAATCCATGCTCAATACCGTGCATTTAATTGGGGTCACTATCATTAATACCTGCGTACTGGTGACCCTGTATCAAAGCAAACATAATTGGCAACACACAGCTTGGATTGGCGCTAAATTATTGCTGCAGAGTGTGCCACTGGCGTTACTGCTGTTTTTAGTCTTGCCGCGCTTTGCCCCGCTCTGGCTGGTCCCGAATATGAAGGAAGCCCAAACTGGACTCTCGGATACCCTTTCCGTGAGCGACATTAGCAAACTCACCCGCTCCTCCGCACTGGCCTTTAGGGTGAGCTTTACCGAGGCGAGGCCCATCCAAGCCGAACTCTATTGGCGCGCGCTGGTGCTGGAAGATTACGACGGCCAAACCTGGCGCCAAGATGTCGGTATCAAACAAATTCAGAAGGATGCGCTGTTTTTTCCGCCCTCAAGACCCGATCCCGCGCGGCAACTCCCGACTGCGATGACGGATGATACAGGCAGTCATGTGCCGCAGCGATACGACTATCAAGTGATTGTGGAACCTAGCCACCAGCCTTGGTTATTTGGGCTCGATGTGGCCTATAGCCAAGATGAAAAGGTCATTAACCTACCCGATTATCGACTCTATTCCCTACGTAATGTCGATCAGCGCATGGGCTACAGTGCCCGTTCTTGGCCTAAGGCCCAAATGGATCTCAAGTTAACTGCCAAACAGCGGCAAATAAATCTGAAACTGCCCGAGGGCACTAACCCCAAAACTCTGGCGCTCGCCGCCGAGTTTAAGGCCAACTATCCCGAGCCCAAGCAGCGTCTGCTCGCCATGATGGGTTATTTTAATCGCGAACCGTTTTTCTACACCCTCACCCCGCCGCCCATTGGCCCGCAGCAAGTCGATGATTTTCTGTTTGAAAATAAAGCCGGATTTTGCGCCCATTACGCCTCCGCCTTTATCTTTATGGCGCGCGCCACTGGCTTACCCGCGCGTATGGTCACGGGCTATCAAGGGGGCGAATACAACCCACAGGCCGATTACCTGAGCGTGTATCAATACATGGCCCACGCTTGGGCCGAAGTCTGGCTCGAAAATGAAGGTTGGGTACGATTCGATCCAACAGCCATGGTCGCTCCTAACCGTATCGAACAAGGCTTCGATGCCGAGTTCTCCCCCGAGCAAAGCTACCTGCAAGAAAGCCCCTTTAGCAGCTTGCGCTTTAAATCTATGCCTTGGCTCAACGAGTTAAGGCAGCGCTTTGCCAGCCTCGATTATTACTGGAGTCTCTGGGTGCTCGGTTTTAATCAGGAACGGCAAAACAAAGTGTTAAGTGGTATTTTAGGGGATGTCACTAAAACCAAGGTGGCGGTGTTTATGAGTGTCTGTATTAGCCTTATCGGCCTCTATATCGCCTACAGCGTGGGGCTGTTTCGCTTTAAACGGGAGCAGGATCCCATCAGCGCCAAGTACCAACGCATCTGCCAGCGCCTCAGCAAATTTGGCATCAATCGCCCCGCTCACTTAGGCCCGAATGCCTTTGCCGAGCAGCTTATTGACACGCACCAGCAGCAATCCCCAGAGTTTTGCAGCGAGTTTGACACTCTGACCCAAAGCTATGTCGCGCTGAAATACCAACAGCTTGCGGACGGTGACTATCAAGTGGCGTTAAAGCGCTTTAATGCCGCCGCAAAAGCCCTTAACTGGCGACTATTTGGCCCGAGTAAACAGTTAAAATAGGCGGGATAAACCGCAGGCGGACAAGATTGTTGAATCTTATAAATCAGTCACATAGAATTGCCAAGCCACTTTGTTATGCATAACAGCAATCCCAAATCGTGAGTCGAATATGCTGAAGTTAATCCAATCCAATCAAATGGAAGTGCTCTGTGCCCATCTTGCCGCGTATTTGCGCCAGCCGCTACCCGGCGCGGGGTTATTGCAAAGTGAGCATATTTTGGTACAAAGCCCTGGGATGTCGACTTGGTTACGCCTTGAAATTGCAAAACAAAATGGTATTGCCGCCGCGCTGGAGTTCCCGCTACCTTCCAGCTTTATTTGGCAACTGTGCCACGATTTACTCCCCAATGTCCCCAAGGAAAACGCCTTCACTAAGGCGGCTATGACCTGGAAGCTAATGCAACTACTGCCACGGCTACTGGATGAACCTTCTTTTGGGCCACTGCGCCATTATTTGGGTCATACCATAGATAATCTGGAATCGAGCGCGGCTGACATCCATAGCAACCATCAACATGGTGCCGTAAGCGCCGATGATATTAAGCTTTACCAGCTTTGCGGTCGTATCGCCGATATCTTCGACCAATATTTGGTTTACCGCCCCGACTGGATTGCCGCGTGGGAAGCCAATGAACCGCTCGAATCGCTCAAATTGAATGAGGAGCAAAGTTGGCAACCCATCCTCTGGCGCGCGCTGATTGCCTATAATCGCGATGAGCTGCGTCAAAGCCACTACCACAGGGCCAATCTGCATCAGGATTTGATTGCTGCATTGGGGGATAGCGCCAATTCCCTCGCAAAATTGCCGCAGCGTTTATTTGTGTTTGGGATCTCCTCTATGGCGCCTCAAACCATCGATGTGCTCCACCAGCTCGCGAGCCGCATCGACGTGATTATCTTAAGCCTGAGCCCCTGTCAGCATTATTGGGGCGACATTATCGACCCACGCCATCGGGCGCGTATGGCATTGCAATATGCCGGAAAACGCCAATTAGCTGAGCAATGGGAAGATAAACTCGAAGTCGGCAATCCCCTACTAGCCAACAATGGCAAGATGGGCCGCGAATTACTCGATATGCTGCTCGAACTGCCTCCAGAGCACTGTGACTTTGGCGACGATGTGTACTGCGAGCCCTGCGGCGATCCTAACGATCCCCACGCTCGCGCCAGCATGCTGGCCGGGGTGCAGTACGATATTTTAGAAATGCAGACACTCGATCGCGTACTCGGGCCGGATGCTGAGCTATATCAAGAGGTCGCGAATCGCCGGGTATTAACAGCCGACGATGATTCGATTCTAATCAAGAGTTGCCACAGCCCGCTTAGGGAAGTCGAAACCCTGCACGATCATTTACTCGACCTGCTGGATAGCGACAACCAACTCACCCCCAAAGACATAGTGGTAATGATGCCGGATGTCGCCGCCTACGCCCCCTATATCGATGCGGTGTTTGCGGCCAAACAGGGACTAGAATATATCCCCTACGCCATTGCCGACCGCGGCGCGGCGCAGGAATCGCCACTCATAAATAGCTTTTTGAATTTACTCAATATTAATCAGAGTCGTTTCGGACTGACGGATATTTTAAGCATTCTCGAAGTCCCAGCCATTTTGCGACGTTTTCAGCTCGAAGAAGACGAGCTGCCACTCATTCGCCGCTGGTTAGATGAAGCCGGCGTGCGTTGGGGCCGCGATGAACAGAGCCGCCTTAAACAGGGCGTGCCCGCCTTCGAGCAAAACTCCTGGGCCTTTGGCATAAAACGCTTAATCTTAGGTTACGCCTTAAGGGACGATGCGCCGCTCTATCAATCATCCCCGCAGGGAATGCACTATTTAACCGTGGCTGGGGTAGAGGGCCAATCGGCACAGGCCCTTGGCAAACTGTTGAATTTTATTGAAGTCCTCGATGAGACCACCCAAGTATTAGCCAAGGCGCAAGCGCCCTCACTGCGGTTACTCGAACTCACCGAGCTGTTAAACGCCTTTTACGCCCCCGATGAGGACGAACGAGAGCAGCTGCAGGAAATTCGCGATGCGATTGCCGCCTTAGAGCAAGAGCTGCTTGCCGCCAGCCCAGCCGATATGGGGGCACAAGCCAACGACTTAGATTTAAGCATCGAAGTGCTGGCGCTCTGGTTTAATCAACGCTTAACCGAGTCACGTGTCGGCCAACGATACCTCGCGGGCAGCGTGAATTTTTGTACCTTAATGCCGATGCGCTCGATTCCCTTCAAGGTCGTTTGCCTACTGGGGATGAATGATGGTGTCTATCCTAGAGTGCAACATCCAGTGGGCTTTGATTTAATGGCGCATTTTGGTGCGCGCAAAGGCGATCGTTCCCGCAGATTAGATGATAGATACCTGTTTTTAGAGGCGTTACTCTCGGCTCGGGAGCAGCTTTACATCAGTTATATTGGCCGTAGCGAGCGGGATAACTCAGAGCGTATTCCATCTATGCTGGTTTCCGAGCTAATAGAATATTGCCAGTTATGTTATCTGCCTGAATCCCTTGCAGCAGAAGCAGCTAATGTCAGTAACGAAGCTGCTCAGCAGGCATTATTTGAAGCTATTGTGAGCCATCAGCCGCTACAACCATTTGACCCTAAACTGTATCAAGCAGCACTGCCGCAAGCCCCCACCTTCCACGGGATAAAACAGAGTTATAGCCAGCAGTGGTGTCCGCCCGATAGCAATAGCCAGTTGCAGCATGGCCGATTTATCGAAGCCCATACCCAGATAGTGCTCGAAGATGACGCAATTGGTGAGAGTGTTCAAGATATTGAGCCGCTTGGCGAAGCAGAGCATGTGGATATCTCGGCCTTTATTCGCTTCTTTCGCAATCCCGCGCAGTATTTCTTTAATCGTACCCTGAAAGTCGATTTAAACCTTAATATTCAAGCAGATGATAACGATGAGCCCTTTAGTCTTAATGCGTTAGAGCGTTATTTATTACAGGCTCAGCTCCTTGGCGATGCGCTTGAGCAAGGACAAAACGAGCCCAGCACTGAACTGTTACAACGCCTTAAAGCCAGCGGTAACTTGCCTATGCAGCCCTTTGATGATCTGCTACTGCGCCAATACAGCCATGATATCGCGCCGCTGATCGGTAGAACCCTGTTTATGCGCGGCGATGTCGCTCCCCGCCATGCCGATATTCGGCTAAGCTTTGAGTTACCCCATCAGAACTCTGGAACTCAGTTAAAAGCCAAGCGGGTGATCCTCGAAGGTCGAATCGATGATATCAGCCCTAAAGGATTGGTCACTTGCCGCCCCGGCAGTGCCCATGGGCGGGACATTTTAGCCTTGTATTTACGTCATTTATGTTTGATGGCCGCAGGAGTGGCTCAACCTAGCTACCAGCAACCTAGCTATCTGCTGGATATGGGGCATTTTCATGCCCTCGCGCCCATTACGCCAGCGCTTGCCCATGCACAGCTCGCCAACTTATTACAGCTTTTTTATCAGGGCCAAATTCATCCCCTGTGTTTTATGCCAAGAACCTCCCTCGCCTATGCCAGCGCTGAGGCGGATGAAGAGGAAGACCCACACACAAGCACAGATCCGCACAAAGCCCGGCTCGAAGCTGCGCAAAGCGAATGGCTGGACGAGCAAGGTGAACTTGGCGAAGGCACAGAGCCCCATTATCAACGGCTGTTTCATTTTCCAGATGACTTTACCGAGGCACATTTTGGCAAACTCGCCGATGACATCTATCGGCCAATGCTTAGCCTGTATCACAAGGATACCCTCGCCCAACTCGAGGAATTTGCCCTGAATGAAGCCCCAACCGCCACGACAGAGGGAGCAGACTGATGACTAAGGTATCACCCGCTTTGCCGTTAGATCCGCTCACCCTACCATTTGGCGGCAGCCGCTTAATCGAGGCCAGTGCGGGCACGGGTAAAACCTATACCATTTCAGGCCTGTATCTCAGATTACTGCTTGGGGATGGCTTAGGCGAACCGCTCAATTGTGAACAAATTCTGGTCGTGACCTTTACCAATGCCGCCACCGAGGAGCTGCGGGACAGGATTCGCCGCCGCATTCAGGTGGCCTTTAAGTGTTTCTTAGGGCTTGAGATTAACGATCCTTTTGTGCAGGCGCTGTACGATAAGACCCCTGAAGCCGAGCGCGCTATCGCCCTAAGACGCTTCGATTTGGCGCTCAAATCCCTCGACGAAGCGGCGATTTTTACCATTCACGGATTTTGCCAACGGATCTTGGCCGATCTCGCCTTCGAATCATCATTGTTGTTCGAGTCGGATTTCACCTTGGACGACAGTGAGTTTTTGCACCATGCGGTACGGGATTTTTGGCGTGAGGCCTGTTATCCGCTGCCGGAGTATTTAGCCCAAATTATTGCCAGCGAATTTGGCGATCCCGACGGATTAGTCAAGCAGCTGAGAGCCTTGCTCGGTGCCAGTGAGGCCAAACCGCTTCAACCCGTGCAGCCCTTTGCTCGTTTGGCTGAGTCCTTAAGCCAGAGTGTGCAGCGCTTTAAGCTCGCCTGGCCCCGTGGCCGCGACGCACTGTTAGAATTACTTCATAGCCTGCCGCTTAACGGTCAACGTTTTGGTAAGGCGAGCGACAATTACCCCAAATTGGCGGAAATGTTCGACCAACTGGACAACTTCTTAGCCTTTAGTGACGGCTTACCGCCACTTAAAGTGCTCGAAGCGCTGTCGTTATCCGAGCTTAAGCTGAATAAAGGCGGCGTGCTCCCAAGTGCGAGCGAGGCGCCACTGCTTGATCATATGGAGCAGTTAGCCGCATTGATTAACGCGATAAAACCCGCATTTCTCTATAGCGCCAAACAAGGGATCAGCGAGCGTTTTGCCAAGCAAAAGCAGCAGAAAAATGTACTGACACCCGATGATCTGCTCACCACTTTGGCCGCAGCAATGCAGGCCAATCCCGATACTTTACCTAAGGCAGTGGCGAGCCGCTTCCCCGTGGCGCTTATCGATGAATTCCAAGATACGGATCCACTGCAATTTGCTATTTTCTCAGGGATTTATCAAACCCGTTTGGGGATTGATACTCAAGATCCGGCTGTCGAACCTAAGCCTCGCACGGATAGCAAATTAAGCCTGCTGATGATTGGCGACCCTAAACAGGCGATTTATGCTTTCCGCGGCGCCGATATTTACACTTATATCGAGGCGCGCAGACAAACTCAGGCGCACTATTTCCTCGACACTAACTATCGCTCGAGCCGCAATCTGGTTATGGGGGTGAATCATTTATTTGCCCAGCATTCGGATCCTTTTATCAGCCAATCGATTCCCTTCGATCCGGTTAAAACGCCTGCCAGTGCGGCGGCTAAACAACTCGTTGAGCATGCGCCCAATAGCGCCGCGCTGCGGTTAAAACTCTTGAGTGAAGGCGAAACTGGGCTCAATAAGGCCAGTGCGCGGCAAACCTTGGCCGAAGACACCGCCGCCGAAATCACCCGTTTACTGACGCAGGCCGCCAATGGTCAATGCAGCACGCCCAAAGGGCCATTAATTGCCAAAGATATCGCCATCTTAGTGCGCGATAGAAACGAAGCGGCCGTGATGAAAACCGCGCTGAGCAAGCGCCAGATTGGCGCCGTCTTTTTAAGTCGCGACAGCGTATTTGAAACCGTCGAAGCGCGGGAAATGGCGCTCATTCTGCGCGCCTTGGCCAGCCCCAAGGACGAGCGCGCCCTGCGTAGCGCCCTTGCGACCGCCCTACTTGGTTATCGCGCCGAGCAAATCCATGCCTTTAACCAAGATGAAGAGCAGCGCCAAAGACTGCTAGAGCAGTTTTTTGAGCTACACCAGATCTGGCAAAAACGCGGCATTATGCCAGCGCTGCTCAGCCTAGCCAATGCCACCCAGATGGTTGCGCGGCTGCTGCATTCTCCCGCTTCGACAACCACTGACCAAGCGGAGCAAGATGCAGAAGTTCATCTTGAGTCGAACAATGGCGAACGTCGACTCACAGATTTTCGCCACTTAGCCGAGCTGTTGCAGCAAAAGGCGACCGAAATTGATGGGATCAGTGCCCTGCTCAACTGGTATGAGCAACAACTGATTGATAACACAGGAACTGATGAGCAGCAGCTACGCCTTGAAAGCGAGCAAAACTTAGTGCAAATCGTCACCATCCATAAGAGTAAGGGGCTGGAATACCCAGTGTGCTTCGTGCCCTTTGTCAGCCTCGCGCGGGATAATCGCCGTCGCCCGACGCCTATGCTCTACCACAGAACCAATGCCGATGGCGCGCAGGAATTGGTGTGGGATTTAGAAGGCTCGGATGAGGGTTGGGAACAGGCAAAACAGGAAACCTTAGCCGAAGATCTGCGTCTGCTCTATGTGGCGCTCACCCGCCCCGTGTACCTGTGTTATTTGTACATCGCCAACCATAGCCGCATGTTAAAGGCAGGGCTTAAAAGCCAGCTGCATGAAACCGCCATCGGTTATCTGCTTGGGATCACTGACACTGATTGTGATTTTTCGCGTTTGCAAAATGCCGCCAAGGCGCTGGTCGCGGGTCTCGAGTCGAGTCCGCCTGCGATCAACATTGAGGTCGTGGCCGATGACATTGAGGCTAACAAGCTGCAAACGGGGGAAGCTAATGCTCACAGCTTGAGTGCCCGCAAGGTCAGCCGTCAGTATCGCACTCCATGGCGCGTCGGCAGTTATTCCGGCTTAGTTAAAAATGCGCCCCACGCTAAAGCCATCACCGGCGCCGATGATGAAGTCAACGCCGTATTGGGTACAGATACCGCAAACAGCGCAGCCGATCCCTTATGGCCAGCCCCCTTGTGGCAAGAAGCTTTGTTGCAAGAGGCGGCCGATCCGCAAGCGCAACCTCTGCTTAATCGCTTTAGCTTTGAGCGCGGCGCCAACGCGGGTAGCTTTATGCACTTAGTGCTTGAGTTAATTGATTTTACACAAGCTCCAATCGACCTCCCCCGAGAGCTACCTAAGGCCATGTTGCAATACGGCATTGCCCCCGAGTGGCAACCCGTATTAGAAGATTGGTACCTTGAGGTATTACAAGCTCCGCTGGCGTTAATGACGCAGGATAATCAGCTTATCAATCCCGAACTGTGTTTAGCCGCGCTCGCGCCGCAGCACACCTTAGTCGAGATGGAGTTTTACCTGCCACTGAATCGCTTAAAGGATACAGAGCTTAACCAACTCCTTGGGCAATTTGGCTACGATACCGAGCTGCAGTTTGACGAGTTACAGGGCATGCTTAAGGGTTTTATCGACTTAACCTTTGAATATCAAGGAAAGTTTTATATAGCCGACTATAAGTCGAACCATCTGGGGGATAATATTCAGGCCTATCATCATAGCGCGCTGAAGCAGGCGATTAGCGACCATAGGTATGATTTACAATATATTCTCTACTCCCTCGCCCTGCACCGCTATTTAGCGATGCGCTTGCCCAATTATGATTACGATACCCATATTGGCGGCTGTTATTATTTGTTTTTACGGGGAATGTCGGTGCAATATCCAGGCTTTGGTATTTATTACGATAAACCGCCCAAGGCGCTGATTTTGGCCTTAGATGCGCTGTTTCAGCGCAGCCTAGAGGCAACGACTGACTCAAATAAAAAGTTCGATGCTCAACTGGATACGGGAGCAATGGCATGATCAGCAGCGAACTCAATCACCCTAAAGCCCCATCAACCCCATGGGTCGAAGCTGGCGCACTCAGACTCAAGGCGCCGCTCACAGAGCTACTCAAATACTGGGAAAAGGAGCGGCTGATCACCCCGCTCGACCGCCATTTTGCCCTCGAGATGGCAAGGCTTCATCCCAATGATGCCCAAGAGCCGCTGTTTATGCTGCTTTGCGCCCTGTTAAGTCAACAGCTCTCGGCCCAACATACTTGCCTAGTGCTCGAACATATAGTGCCAGCCAATCCGCTGGCAGAGCCGGTTAATCACTGCCAGATCCGTTTGAGCCTGCCAGAGCTGATTGCAAGGTTAGAAAATTTTGAAGCGGTTGGTGAACCTCACAGTAATAAGCCACTGATTTTTGATGGCGGCCGACTCTATCTTGAGCGTTATCATCATTTCGAAACCGAGGTGGCCAGTGCCCTGACGAGGCTCTCTTCGAGTCAGCACGCCAACAACACCGATAAAGATTCAGATGCGCCGCTACGCAGGCAGTTAGATTACTTATTTCCAAACGCCGCATCTTCCCATGCAACACCGCCCCTTGAGCCTCATATCGACTGGCAAAAGGTGGCGACGGCAACGGCGCTCGGCAAAAAGCTGGCGGTGATCACTGGCGGCCCGGGTACGGGCAAAACCACCACAGTAACTAAATTACTGTTGTTACAGCAATTAGACTCACCAAAACAGATAAGACTCGTTGCCCCGACGGGTAAGGCCGCCGCCCGTTTAAGTGAATCGATAAAGGCCTCCAAAGCAAGACTCGAGCAGGAGCTCAAACAGGCTCAAGCGACAAACGAACAAGTACACAGTCACGAAACCCAAGCACTGTTAGCCGCGCTTAAGCAAGTGCCGGAAGAGGCATCAACCTTACATCGTCTGCTAGGTGTTATCCCCAATTCGGCGCAGTTTCGTCACCATCCGGGCAATCCCCTGCGGCTAGATCTCTTGATTGTCGATGAAGCCTCAATGGTCGATTTGCCTATGATGTATAAACTGCTCACGGCCCTTCCCGAACAGGCGGGTTTGATACTGCTTGGGGATCAGGACCAACTCGCCTCAGTTGAAGCAGGCGCCGTGCTCGCAGATATTTGTGCGGGGCTAAAATACGAGTCAGACCAACACTCTGAATGGAGAATGCGTTATAGCCAAGTCCAGGCCGAGCAATTGAGCAAGCTCACAGGTTTTGATCTGCGTGCCTATATTCATCGCGAGCCAAAAATTGGTGACAGTTTGTGTATGTTGACCCACAGCCACAGATTTAAAGGCGATGCAGGCATTGGCCTATTAGCCAGTGCGGTAAATCGCTCCGATCTCGCGGGGATTTTGGCCGTATGGCAGCGGGGATTGGCCGAGCTTAGTTGGCTAGAACACAGTATGGATCTGAGCCAGACCCAAGCCAAAATCAGCGAACCTGCAAACAACAGCGGCCTTCACGCCCTGCTAACACAAGCCTGTGAGCAATACGCCGAGTATTTACGTCCGCTGCAAGTTTCTGATCCAAGCAGTGTACCAAGCGCCATCGAAGCCATTGCCCGCTTTAACCAATATCGCATCCTATGCGCCATGCGCAGTGGCGATTATGGTGTCGAAGGTATCAATCAAGCCGTGACTAAAGCGCTGTCTCAGGCCAAGCTTATCCATCCTCAGCAGGAGTTTTACCTTGGCCGGCCAATTATTATCCAAAGCAACGACTATAACTTGGGCCTGTTTAACGGTGATATTGGTTTGATTTTGCAGGATGAATACAGACCAGAGCGCCTGATGGCCCACTTTATCAAAGCCGATGGCAAACTGCTTAAAGTGCTCCCCGCAAGGCTGCCTAGCCATGAAACCTGCTACGCCATGACGGTACATAAAAGTCAGGGCAGTGAATTTAATCGAGTCGCCCTCGTACTTCCGCCCAATCCGAGCCTAGTACAGTGGCAATTGCTCACCAAGGAGCTGGTCTACACCGCTATTACCCGTGCAAAACAACACTTTAGCTGTTTAGGCACACAACAAGTCTTTGAGCGCGCAAGCCAGCAAGCTACCCAGCGAGCCTCAGGTTTAGCCGATAGACTCTGGCGCGATAAATCCATAACCAATGAATAGTTAACTCATTGACTAACAGTAATAAAATTAAAGATAAAGGAGATTTAGATTGACGGAACAAGCCATGATCAAACTGCACCAGATGCAAGATGTCATCAATTTATTTGATAGCATTAAACTAGAGGCCAAGTTACCAGCGATATGTTACGAAACCACACGCTATATTTCTTGGTCTGAATTTGATGCAATGCAAGTATACGAGCTTGATTTTGAACCATATTTAACCATTGCCGCCACCTGTGATATGCGTTTTTTTACCCTGCATCAAAGTCAGCACCGCTTATACCTTACCCATTGCAATTATGCTGGTCACGCACCGCGATGGGAGGCTCGCCCTATCACTTTGTCGCAACTGACGGATACCGCGTTAATGACTAAGTTGATGCAAGACCACGCCTATCAGTTAGGGCTAAGGATAAATTTCGATTTGGATTATCCAATCTAGTCTCACGGTGTTCGCCTGAAATGAATTGTACTAGACAGATTATCACCAAAGTCTTTGGTCGCTGATAAAGGAAGTAAGGTTTGAAGGTGCAAGCACAGGATCACTATCAAGTCACAGTGGCGACCTTTGATAAATATGCCAAACAGTATCAGGACAAATATCTAGAATTTGCCCCACACACTCAAACCTATGAAAGCCTCCTGTACTATCTCACCGAACATAGTCGCCTACTCGATATCAGTTGTGGGCCAGGCAATATCAGTCGCTTTTTAGTCGCGAAGGAACCTAGATTAACGGTCTTTGGTATCGACCTCGCTCCGCAAATGATTGCACTCGCGAAACAAAATGTCCCCTCGGGCCATTTTGAAGTTTCAGCCGGCCTTGCCGATGTCGTAAATGGTGTCAGCCAGTTTGTGGCCATGGTTGCCTAATAAAGGGCAATGACTTGTAGAGTACATTTAATTTACAATAGGTTAGCAGCCACAATATGGGCAATCATTTGCGATTAATGGGTAAAACTATGCGAAATCGCACTATCCCTTTGTTACAATGCCGTCGTCTGAATGTTCTCAGACACTAACATTGAACAGTGTGGAGCCTATGTCTAAAACACCAACTTATTCGCCCGCGAATACCCTTGTGGTACTCGATTTTGAAACTTCGGGGCTCTCACCCAATCAAGGGGCGCGCGCCATTGAGATTGGTGCAGTGTTGATTGAACAAGGGCAAATAACCGCGCGCTTTTCAGAATTAATGAATCCAGGTTTTCGGATAAACAGTTTTATCGAAGATTACACCGGGATCAGCAATCAAATGCTCGCCCATGCAGCGCCCTGCGCCGAGGTGATGGCACGTTTTGCCGCGTTTATCGGTAAACATCATCTGGTGGCCCATAATGCGGCTTTCGATCAACGTTTTCTGGATGCCGAATTTGCCCAGATAGGCCACCAATATCCCGGACAATTTGGCTGTTCTCTACTACTGGCAAGGCGGTTATACCCTGAGGCTATCAATCATCAGTTGGCAACCCTAGTGCGCCATAAGCAGCTACCAAGCGATGGCACCTTTCACCGCGCCTTGGCGGACGCGGAAATGACAGGGCATTTATGGCTGCGCATGCTGGCCGATCTTAAACAAGGGTATGCGATTACTGAACCGCCCTTTAGCCTGATGCAGAAAATCATGGCCAAGACTAAGGCCGAGGTGCCTAAGTTTTTGCGCCAGTACGCCAGAGGTTAGCCTGTCATCGATTAAGGTTTACGCTCCTATCTGACACGCTTAGAAAAGTGTCTAATAAAAAGCCGAGTGTTTGTTAACACTCGGCTTAGTGATTAAAGCAAACTGGATGCGACTCAAGCGAGCGGCGTATGATCAATCCCGCAGGAGCTGCGTACCACTAAGGTCGTTGGGATTAATTGCGGGGTCACCGCTTGACCACGAATAAGCTTGAGTAAGCTTTCCACTAAAATCTCACCCGCTAACTGGGTATTTTGCTTAATCGTCGTTAGCGGCGGATTGGCAAAGCTTGCCACGGGAATATCATCGTATCCCACCACGGCGACTTGCTCGGGTACCAAGATCCCCTTCTCTTTTAAGGCGCGAATCGCACCGATGGCGATTAAATCACTGGCGGCAAAAATCGCATCGAAATTCAATCCTTTATCTAGCAACTCCAGGGCTGCATCGTAACCTGCGCCCTCGGTGCTGATAGCCGAAATCTGTCGGCGAGGGTCCACAGTCAACCCTGCGCACTGCAGTGCTTTGACATGACCTAAATATCTGTCCCTAAACTCAGGGCAATGACTCGATGCGCCACCGAGAAACGCAAAATCCTTGCGTCCGAGGGAAATTAAATGCTCAGTGGCGATCAAACCGCCCTGATGGTTATCGCAGCCGATGGATAATACGGATTTATTGTTATGCTCCGCGCCCCAAATCACAAAGTGGGTGTTCTGTGCCAGCAATTTTTCGAGCTTTTGCTCGTAATCCATATAGTCGCCGTAACCCAGTAAGATAATGCCATCGGCTTTATTACTGTCTTCGTAATCGGCATGCCAATCGCTGGAAAGTTGCTGAAATGACACCAGTAAATCATAACCTTGTTGCGCTGTCGCCCGCGTGATTGAACCTAACATCGACAGAAAGAATGGGTTGATGAGTGAATCATCATTGGTGGGATCTTCACACAACAACAGGGCTAAGGTATGGCTGTTTTGAGTGCGCAGGTTACTGGCGTTTTTATCGACTTTGTAATTGAGTTCCTTGGCAATCGCTTGGATCCGCTGACGGGTTTCTAAATTGACTAACGGACTATTTCTCAAGGCTCGGGAAACCGTAGACTGGGATACACCAGCACGATAAGCAATATCGATTGAGGTCGCTTTCGATGCCATAGCAAGGTCACCATAATTATTATTTTGTGGCGATACTAAAACAGTTCGAATGACTTGTATAGCCGAAGGGTTTACAACTGACTAACAAGTTAGCAGAGATCAATATCTTGGCGGAAATACTAAGGTTTTGTGATGTCGATACAAGCATACTTGTATCGACATTCTGCAAACACTTAACCTTTACATACCTAAGAAAATGCGATGCCGTGCTTATGAGCCAGGAAGAATTAAATCCCGAGCTAAATCCCGAACTAAATGCCTAGCTCATCGAGCAAGTCATCGGCATCCATGCTGGCGTGCTGCTGACTGATCGCAGGTTTGTCCGCCATACGACTCCAAGGCGATGGTGTATCCGCGCCTTGAGCGCCGTTCGTGCCTAAACCGTGCTGTTCGAGCAAGCTGTCAGGATCGAACTCTTCGTCGAATTCAAACTCATCCAGCTTGATAAACTCGGTCTTATCCATGGCAAACTCGAGGTAGAAAATATGATTATTTTCAGTTTTAAACGACACACGTCTGGCGACTGCATCGTCTAAGTTTGCATCGATTGAAATGGTCAACTCTTTGTTTATCGTTAACATTTTTGGCTGACTTTGACTAATGGAGGTTTGCAGTTCCTTAGAAATCTTATTGATAAAGTCACCCAATATTTGGTTCATCAACTCGCCCATCACGTTACCCACTTCATCGGAAGTGTGGGAAAAGGCAAGCTCTTCCTCCGGCATCCCCATATTGAGCATATAACGGCGGTAAATTTCGATGGCCGCAGGGGCAGAAAAGTTGATCACGACGAGGCCCGAAAAGCCACCATCAAAAATCGAAAAACAGCCTAAATCGGGCTTTAAGCGGGTACGGGCAATGCTCTGCACCATGCCGGCGTGGCTTACATGGCTGGCACTGGTGCTGGATAACACGTGGGCAACTGAGTGGCATAACTTCAACAGAATGTCATCAGAAGTCACAATAGTATTTGTCGTCATAATCGATTCTCAAACTTAACAGTTGATTAATCTTGCGCGTAAAAGAGTAAAAAATCAAAACTAAAACAACTAATTAGAAACACTGCGCACGCAGCGGTGCTCGTTAACCACATAACCAATTGAATTTGTTCAATACTTAGTATGATTTTCGCCTTGCTGACGCTTTAAAAATCACAGATTAGCGATAAAATCATCAATTGAACACGATGCACAACAATATTCTGCTCGAGATCAAAGAATTCCAACATTCTTAACGGCTTTACACGAAATAAACTCAAGTTTGATTCATTTGATACCGATTCGAAGGTATATTGGACACCATTCTTTTGCGCCTTAAGGAACCGAAATGATCACATTCTTGCGCCGATTCACCATTTTGCAACGACTCATGATGATGCTAGTAATGGCGGCCATTGGTACTGTTTGTTTTGCGAGTTTTTCCATTAAAGAGCAATACAGCAATCTTATTGAGCAAAAATGGCTGCAAATCGATGGCCAGCTTGGCAGTATCCTGAGTGTGATTGACGTATACCGCCAAGATGCCGTCGGCGGAAAATTAACAGAGTCACAAGCGCAACAAGCAGCGGCAAAACTCATTGACCAGACCCGCTATGCTGGTGTCGGCTACTTTATTGTGATCGACGATAACAACCAAATCTTGGCCCACGGCGAAAATCCAAGCCTCATTGGCACGTCGGCGCAAAACTTTAAGCTGCCCAATGGCACCAATCCGCTGATCACTATGCTGTCTCAAGCACGGCAACAGGGTAAAGCCATGCTGGAATACCCGATTGCCAACCCAGCTTCTAAAGTCATCGAAGACAAACTCGCCGAAGCCCGCTATTACCCAGAATGGGGCTGGACAGTCATAACAGGTGCCTATCTGAGTGATGTGAAAGACAGCCTCGATAGCGTGATTATCGATTATTTGATTATCATGTTTTTAATTTCTGTGCCTATTTTTGCTTTCTTCTTAGTATTAAATCACTCCATTACCTCCCCTTTAAATGATGCTATTCACGCCCTTGAAGACATAGCCCAAGGTGAAGGTGATTTAAGCCAACGTTTGAGTACCCAAGGTAAAGATGAAGTGGCGCACCTTGCCCACGCCTTTAACCTGTTTGCCCAGAAGATTGGCGACATGGTGGGCCATCTGCAACCATTGGGACAGTCACTCGACAATGATGCTAAGCAGTTAATGTTGGCCGTAGAAGAATCGAACCAAAGCGCCGAGCATATCCACCGTGAAACCGGTAGCGTAGCAACAGCCGTGAATCAGATGCTCTCGACCACCCATGAGATGGCAAGCAACACTCAGCAAGCCGCCGATGCCGCTAACAGCGTGAAAAATCAGGCCCAGCAAAGCCAAGCGGTGATTGATGATACCGTGCGTGATACCGAAAAACTGGTGCAAGAGTTAAGAGCATCAGAAGTCATCACCCAAAAACTTGGGCAGTCTTCGGCGCAAATTGGCAGTATCCTCGATGTCATTCGCTCTATTGCCGAGCAAACGAACCTGTTAGCCCTCAATGCCGCTATCGAAGCCGCCCGTGCGGGTAGCCATGGCCGCGGTTTTGCCGTGGTCGCCGATGAAGTGCGCGCACTGGCTAATCGCACCCAAGACTCCACTAATGAAATCCAAAAAATCATCTCGGATATTCAAATGGGCGTGAACTCTGTGATGAAGAGCAATAGTCAAACGCAGACTCAATCCGATGAATTGCAAGCCAAAGCCCGTGAAGCGGGTAATGCCATGGCGGCGATTTTGCAGCTTATCGCCCATATCAGCGACATGAACACTCAACTCGCCAGCGCGACCGAGGAGCAATCGCTGGTAACAGAGGAAATCAATCGTAATATCTGTAATATCTCAGAATTAACCGAAGTCTCAGTCAAGGCTAACGAAGGCAATAGCCGCGCGGCACAGTCACTGCAGGATATCAGCCAAGATATGTCGCACACCTTAGGTCAATTCAAAATTTAACCCCATTGAGATAAAGCCACTCTGACACCAAAGAGGACGTATTAGAACGTCCTCTTTTAGTTTAAAATACGCCAATTCAAGGGGTGAATGCCTGCTATCTAACGGGATATTCATGCTATAACCTAGGATGTGACCTTACCCTAAACCTTTATTGCCGATTGAGGAACGCCCATGCGCATGACCTTAGCCGTTCACCCACGGCAGTATACGATTCATAGCTTTAGCCCTAATGCTCAATTACCTAGCGAAGTGTTTGCCGAAGAAGTCTACTTTATTGGCCGAACCGAGGAAGGGCTAACTGTGGTGGTGTCCAGCGAACTTGAGCTCGACAGTTTGGAGCAAGAAACCCATTGGTGCTGTCTTGAAGTATTAGGCCCGCTGGGATTTTCGATGACAGGTATTTTATCGAAAATATCCGGCACCTTAGCCGATGTGCAGATCAGTATTTTTGCCCTTTCCACCTTCGATACCGACTATATTTTGGTAAAGAAAAATTGTCTCCAAAGCGCTGTTGCCGCCTTAAAAAAGGCGGGATACAAGATTATTGAGTCGAACGAAGCGCCATAATATTGATAAAGAGTTAACCCACTATGTACGAAAAATCTGTCACTATCACCGCAAAACATGGTATTCATACCCGCCCTGCCGCCTTGTTAGTGAAAGAAGCGAAAACCTTCAACTGTGATGTGTTAGTTGAATGCAATGGCAAGCAAGCCAGCGCCAAAAGCTTATTCAAATTGCAAACATTAGGCCTGTATCATGGGGTAACCGTGCGGGTGTTTGCCGAGGGTGAGCAGGCGCAGGAAGCGGTCGAGAAAGTCTCGGAACTGCTCATCACCTTAAGTTAAACGGCAACTTAGCCAGCTTAATAGGAACGAATATGTCGATTACGGGGATCATAGTGTCATCGGGGATTGCCTTCGGACAGGCACTCCACCTTACCCACGCCGAACACCACCTCGATTATCGTCCCGTTCCCCTTTCTCGGATCCCGCAGCAACAGAGTAAATTTGCCAAAGCCCTACAGGCGCTGCAGCAACAACTCAGCCATAGTCAAACTAAGCTCGACCCACAAAGCGAAAACTATCAGTTAATTGAAGCCGATTTGTTACTGCTAGAGGACGAAGAGCTTATCGACCAAGTGAAGGAAGCAATCCGCACCCTGCAGTTATCTGCCAGTGTTGCGGTTGAGCGGGTTTTCGCCCATCAGGCCAACGAGCTTGAATCCTTAGAGGATCCTTATCTTGCTAATCGTGCCCAAGATGTGCGCTGTCTTGGCCAGCGATTAGTTACCGCCATCAACGGCCGCTTAGATCAAGGCTTAGCGCAGCTAACGGAGCCGACGATCCTTTTAGCGCAAGATCTCACTCCCGCCGAATTTGCATTGTTACCCAAAGAGCAGATCAGCGGCATAGTGCTTAAAACCGGCGGTTTAACCAGTCATACGGCGATTTTGGCCCGCGCGGCGGGGATCCCCGCTATTCTGAGCTGCCAGTTCGATGCCGAGTTTATTCCCAATGGCACGCCATTGGTGCTTGATGCCCTAAGTGGCGAGCTTTTTGTTAATCCTGCGCCCGAGCAGCAGGCACGCTTAACCGTTACATTGCACCATGAGCAAGCTAGACGCGCCGCCCTGCAAGCATACCGTGATGTCCCCGCCAAGACCCAAGATGGTCATCTCGTGGGTCTGATGGCCAACGTCGGCAACTTGAACGATATCACCCATGTTGGCGATGTGGGTGCCGATGGTATTGGTCTATTTCGCACCGAGTTTATGCTGATGCACACCAGCACACTGCCGGATGAAAAGGCTCAATACAATCTGTACTGCGAAGCCTTGCATGCGTTAGGCGGTAAGACCTTTACGATCAGAACCTTAGATATTGGTGCCGATAAGGAGCTGCCCTGCCTCTGTCAGGAGGTTGAAGACAATCCCGCCCTGGGCCTACGCGGGGTTAGATATACCTTGGCGCATCCAGAGCTGTTTAAGACACAGCTTAGGGCGATTTTACGGGCGGCCAACCGTGGTCCCATTCGACTCATGTTTCCTATGGTGAATCAGGTCGAGGAGCTCGATCAGATTTTTGCCCTCATCGCCGAATGCCAAGATGCCCTCGAAGAGGAAGAAAAAGGCTTCGGTGAACTCAGTTACGGCATAGTGGTCGAAACCCCCGCCGCAGTGATGAATCTTGCCTCCATGCTGCCAAGGTTAGATTTTGTGAGCATAGGCACCAATGACTTAACCCAATATGCCATGGCGGCGGATCGCACGAATCCGCAATTGACACGAGATTATCCTTCCCTGTCACCGGCAATTTTAGGGCTCATCAAGATGACCGTCGAGCAAGCCAAAGCCGCCGGGGTCAAAGTGTCACTCTGTGGCGAACTTGCCAGCTCGCCACAGATGGTCCCCCTCCTTATCGGCATGGGACTCGATGAACTCAGCGTGAACTTAAGTGCATTATTGGAGGTGAAAGCCGCCGTTTGCCAAGGTCAATTGGCGAAATTTTCTGCGTTAGCGCACACCGCCATGCAACAGAATAGAATTTCAGAACTACAGCAGTGTATAACAAACTATAAATAATACATTTTATTGGTTATGCTGCTTTACAGACTAAAAAGATAACAACAAAAACAAGCGAAGGGGCACAGGATAATGGGATTTTTAAGCCGAATAAGGCGATTGGTATCGGGACAACCACAACTGGCTGGCGGCATTATGGTTTACGCCCCAGTGAACGGGGAAATTGTGGCCATTGAAAAGGTCCCCGATGTGGTGTTTGCAGAGAAAATTGTCGGTGATGGTATCGCCATTGCGCCAAAGGGAGACACGATTGTCGCCCCAATCGACGGCACCATAGGTAAGATTTTTGAGACGAATCATGCTTTTAGTATCGAATCGCCACAGGGATTAGAGCTTTTCGTGCACTTTGGCGTAGGAACCGTTGAGCTAAGGGGGCGAGGTTTTAGCCGTTTGGCGGAGGAAGGCCAAGAGGTCAAAGTGGGCGATCCTATTCTGTCTTTCGATATTGATTACCTAAAAGATCAAGTAGATAGCCTACTCACTCCCGTTGTGCTGGCTAATATGGAAGATGTGAAATACTTAGATAAGGCCCAAGGTAGCGTCACCGCAGGTAAAGACGCGATTTTTACCGTTCAGCTTTAACTGATAACCGCTTTACCGCCCGCTTAGGTACGATCACTGGCAGTGCCCCTTGCCTGCCAGTCGCTCTCCCAGATAACGCACAGCTCCTCACGAATTGACATCACTGCTAACTCAACTGTTTTAGCCTGCGCCGATTCGCGCCATTAATAAGCAGTGATCAGTATAGACTCGTCATCCTCTGTCAGCGGCACTTGCCCCAGTTGCATCAGCTTACGTCTTAGCTCATCAAGTTCTGCAATAAATAAAGACCCGCTTGCTTGGTTTGAGCTTTGCGTCTCGGCGGCGGGAAATGCATCCTTCACAACCCGCAGCGCCGCAATATCTTTATAAGAGATGGTCTTACGGACAAACACAAAATCTCGAGTATCAATTTGGCTGATCACTCGATGGGCGGCTTCATAATCCATAGGGAAATCAGCATCACCCACGAGGCGTAGTTGCAGATATACCCGATGCGCCGCCAAGATACTCAAACATTCTCGCCACTTCGTATTATTCATATTCATCCTTGAAACGCTCCTGCTAGCTATCGCACTTTGGATTGGCAATATCTTTTGTTGTGCTCAACACTCTACTCAATCCTGCGTGAAAAGCATTAGCCTTTGGCTGATTGGCGAGTCAGCGGCCGCTCCTCAAGGTGCGCCACAATAAACACTAGAAACCGAAACAGTGATTTAATTTTAAGATCGTAATTGTTATCGGGTTTTGCCGACGCGAGCTTTTGTAACGATTTGATCTTTGAGTAGGCATTTTCCACCAGCTCGGCATTCTCTTTGCCCACATACTTAGCAAACTCGGCAAATTCACCGATAAATTTCAGTGTCACTTTACGGCGATTCAGGCTGGTGAGCGCTAGGCCCTCTTTGATTTTGGCCTCAAAGAGTGTGCACTCAAGCCCCTGAATTATAGACTGTTGTGGCAAACCGCTGCTCAAAGCATCGGCGAGGAAACCCAAATTAGCCTTTAACTCGAAGCTGATGGCCTGCTTGCCCGCCGACGATTGCTGCCAGCGGCTGCGCTCTTTATCAAAAATGTCGTATAACTCTTTCCAAATACTCATGCCCTGTCCCTGCAGCAAGATGTCTGGCATTGCGGTTCTTTGCCGAGACACGATTTTATTTAGGCAAATTTATCATAGGGTTAAAAATGCTAACACTGTTACTAAGACATTTAGTAAAAAAATGGCCCGAACATGTCGGGCCATAATGGTCATTCGTTGAGCACGAACGCGCTCAAGAGCTCAGCTAACACTTTATTGCTTAGCCTTGTTCTTTTCAGCCGATTGCTGGCGCAGAGCTTCTTTCTTTTGACGACGAGCTTCAATCACTTGATTCACATCACTACCAATGTGTGCTTCGTTACGTGATTTCGCTAAGTTTACTTGGCGCTCACGTTCAACGAAACGCTTACGCTGCTCGTCTGAAATCTTATCGATACAATGTGGGCAGCTAACGCCTTGCACATAGGCTGGACTTAATTTTTCGGCTTCAGTGATCGGCATACGACAAGCATTACATTGATCGTATTGGCCTTTCTTCAAGTCATGGTCAACGGCCACGCGGTTATCGAAGACGAAACATTCGCCTTCCCAAAGACTTTCTTCCTGTTTCACTTCTTCGAGGTACTTAAGGATGCCACCTTCGAGGTGATAGACCTCTTCAAAGCCTTGCTCTTTTAGATAAGCGGTCGATTTTTCGCAGCGAATACCGCCAGTACAGAACATCGCGACTTTCTTATGCTTGGCAGGATCGAGATTCTGCTTTACATACTCAGGGAACTCTCTGAAGGTTTCGGTCACTGGATTAATGGCATTTTTAAAGGTGCCAATCTGCACTTCGTAGTCGTTACGAGTATCGACTACGATGACTTCTGGATCGGAAATCAGCGCGTTCCAGTCCTGCGGTTTTACATAGGTGCCGACCACTTTAAGCGGATCGATACCTTCAACGCCCATGGTAACGATTTCTTTTTTCAGCTTCACTTTAGTGCGGTAGAAAGGCATTTCATCGTCAAAGGATAACTTGTAAACGATATTTTCAAGGCCATTTTGGTTATTCAGCCAAGCCAGCAGTGCATCGATAGCGGCTTGAGAGCCGGCCACAGTGCCATTAATCCCTTCATTTGCCAGCAGTAATGTGCCTTTAATCTCGGCCTGTTCCATCATGGACAGGAGTGGCTCACGCAGCGACTCAAAATGCGGTAATGAAACAAACTTATATAAAGCACAAACAACAACGTTAGACATAACACCCTCAACTGCTGGCTGGAACTTAATTTCCAGTGCATTAACTAATAACCAGCCTAAGCCCAGGCTGGGTCGCAAAAATCGGCCGAAATTCTACCTGAGTCACAGTCAGATAAACACTGACAAAAACCAAGGTCATTGTTTATTTACAAGGCAAACGGTGGAAAAATCGGTAATAAACGCAGTATTTCTGTTTTAAAGTCACTAGTATTGCCAACTTTTACCCATGCTGTGGCGAAATCGCTTTTATGATTGTTTTAAGGAACAAGACGATGCCTTTACCCATACTCTACAGTTTTCGCCGTTGTCCTTATGCCATGCGCGCTCGCCTTGGCCTATTGCTCGGCCAATGCAAGGTCGAAGTTCGGGAAATCACCCTTAAAGCAAAACCTGCACCGATGTTAGCCATATCTCCCAAGGGAACAGTGCCAGTATTGCAGCTGCCCACTGGTGAGGTGATTGCCGAGAGCTTGGAGATTATGCGCTGGGCATT
Organism: Shewanella sp. BC20; assembly: GCF_003129585.1. Taxonomy (NCBI): domain Bacteria; kingdom Pseudomonadati; phylum Pseudomonadota; class Gammaproteobacteria; order Alteromonadales; family Shewanellaceae; genus Shewanella; species Shewanella sp. BC20. Next base: position 204,486 of record NZ_NHRI01000004.1, read on the forward strand.
GACCAAGACCGACTCGCCAGCGGCGCGGCAATTACTCGGACAGACGGCGTCAGCGCAAAGCTTAATTGCTGAGCTTATTACACAGAATGATGTTGAATTTAAACCTTGGCTGGATAAGTACAAATATGCTGACCGTTATCCTAAATTCACTCAGACGGATTATTTCGCCAAGGCCAGCACTTTTCTCGAACGACTCGAAGCACAGCTTGAGCAACATCCCTATCTAATCGGCCCAGCGTTAAGCCTTGCAGATTTTGCGATTGTGCCTTTTATTCGCCAATTTACGGCGGTGGATGCTAAACGGGATCTGAGTGTGGCGTTTCCACGCCTGATGAACTGGTTAACTACGCTCACCAGCAGTGAAATATTTCTGCAAGCAATGGAAAAATATGTGATCTGGCAAGCTGACAATCCGCCAGTTTACTTGTTAGGGACGTCTATAAGTAAATAAGAATTAACGTTTATTTTTGATATACCCAATAGCAATCGGTAAAATGTTCGCGTAAAGTACGTAGCGCTTAGGTAAACTAACTTAATCGTTTTTAACATTTTATGCTAAATCATCAGGATGAATGACAGGGATCAGCTACTTGGAAAATACGGATATTAACATCATTGCAATGCTCTTAGGCTTGTTTCTACTCCATTGCCTGTTTGCGCGTAGAGTCTTTAAGAGTCAAGCCAAGCTAAGCACCAATGCGAAATGGTTCTGGTGTTTACTCAGCCTATTGTTAGGCCCCGTCGGCTACTACGCCTACTACGGTTTTATTCCCCTCGATAAATTGCAAAAAGACTAAGCATTATCCTTATAACGCTTAGCTTTGAAGTGCCAACGCTAAGTTGAGATAAAAAAGCGCGGACTACGCCGCGCTTTTTCGTTATCGATATTTTCAGAATATAACCGAGCGTTCAATATCAGCCATTACACATGATTCACTACAAATGGCTATGCAGTAACACATCATCCTCGGGCGCTTTTTTGATCACCGGCGCCTGGCCTTCGGCTAACGCTTGTTTGTAGCTTTGGTTCATTTTTAGCGCCAGATATAAATCGGGTCGGATCAAAATGCCACCCTCGCCAGACTGCATTCCCGCCTGTTCAAACCAGCCGAGCATCTGCCGCTTACGCCCTGCTAACACTAAGCGTATGCCGCGCTTCTTCAATAATTGGTGTAAATCCGCAAGCATGGCCATCACACTCAAATCTAAGTGAGTAAAACACGGGACAGCATCGATGATGATGCAATCAACGGGCTCAGGCTCACGGATAAACTTCTCCAGTAAGCGGCGCTTAAAGTAAGTGGCGTTGAAGTAGGTTAACGGCGAGTTGAAACGATAAATAAACACGCCGGGCACAGATTTGGCCTTACCCGAATCATCCACACTGCGGATCACCCCTTTTTGGTCAAGCCCGAGCACTTGGTCGGTTGGACGCATAACGGTCGCTAAAAACTGGAATAGACCCAGTAATACCGCCAAAGTAATACCAGGAATAACCCCAATAAAGAGCACCGAAAACAAGGTCGTACAGGCGAGTAAAAAGGCGGAGCGGTCTCTTACGCGCAGGTTCCACAGCGCCTTTAAATCAATCAATGAAATCGAAGCAATCACCAATACCACGCCGAGTGCTGAACTGGGGATGTATTTGAGCGGTGCGGTAAAAAATAGCGCGACTAATGCAATCAAAACCGCCGCGATGATGGACACCAACTGGCTCTTGCCGCCGTTTGCATCGTTCACCGCGGTGCGTGAATCGGCGCCGCTGACCGCAAAGCCTTGGGATAACGCAGAGGCGATGTTCGCGATCCCTAGGGCGCGAAACTCTTTATCCGCATCGATATCGTAGCCATTTTTCGCCGCAAAACTGCGCGCCGTCAGCATCATGCTCACAAAGCTCACCATGGCTAAGTTGAGTGCGGGCACCACCAGTTCACGGGCAATACCGATATCGAACGCTGGTGCTTGGAATGATGGCAAGCCCGCGCTCACCTCACCCACCACATTGATGTCTAAGCTGGTTAAGTTAAAGGCCCAGACTAAAAATGCCGCCATCGCCATCGCACACATTGAAGCTGGCCACTGTGGACGATAACGTTTTACCAACGCATAGGTCGCTAAGGTCACCACACCCATCAGCAAGGTGGGCCAGTGGGTTTTAGTTAAATAGGAAGGTGCGCCCGATAAGCGCTCAATCAGATAACGTTCATCGAAGGTGAAACCAAAAATTTTCGAGAATTGACCGACAATAATGGTGATAGCCACACCATTGAGCAGCCCCATCAGAATAGGTTTGGAGAGAAAGTCGGCTAATACCCCAAGGCGAAAACGGCTGGCGATTAAACACCAAAAGCCGGTCATCGCCGTCATGGTCATCACCAGTTGCCAGTGTTTCATGCTGTCGCCAGCGGCAAGCGGCGTCACCACGGCGGCAATAACAGCGCAGGTGGCGGCATCGGGGCCAACAATTAATTGTCTAGAAGTGCCAAACAGTGCATACACCAACATGGGCAGCACACAGGAGTATAAACCGACAGCGGCATTGACCCCGGTCAATTGGGCGTAAGCAATAGCGACAGGTAAAGCAACCGCCGCCACGGATAATCCCGCCCTCACATCATCCCTGAGCCATTGCTTCTCATACTGCAGCATCTGCGCCAAACCGGGCATTAACGATACTAAACTGGGAAACTTCACGCAGTAACCTCCATATACTCACTCCCAAGTTAAGAACTAACTTGCGGTGGCTAAGTATAACTAAGCCTCATTGGGATCCCCAAAAGGCCGTTACCTAAAAAAGCCACCAATATTATGTTGGTTATGACATAAAGCCAATCCTTACGCGAGTCAGTATCCCAGAATATTTAAGGTTTTAGCGCAATTAGGTCACTTTATCGCAGGATCATAGGTAAGGACACCAACAATAAACTGCCCATAAACCAGTTAAAATGGCGTCGACGTTTATCCGTATTGAGCTTTTTACTGATAGCCGCGCCGACAAACACCCAAGTAAAGGATGCGGGAAATCCCACCAAGTTAAACACCAGCACGCCCAATACCGCACTGAGCCAAAAGCCATCGCCCCCTAAGGTAAATGCGCTGCAAAGGGTAATGGTCGACATCCAGGATTTGGGATTGATCCACTGAAACAGCGCCGCCTCCATCAAACTCATCGGTTGACGCCCTTCATCCAAATGCGCCGCCTTTACGGGAGAGGTCACTAATCGATAGGCAAGATGCAGTAAATACAGCAATGCCGCGTATTTCAACGCTTGGTGCAACATCGGAAACGTCTCGAACAAAGCACCCAGACCGAGTAATACCGACAGATGCAAAGAAGTCGAGCCAAGGCGGATCCCCGCGATATGTGGAATGGTGCGCATCACCCCGAAATGGGCACCTGAGCTGGCGAGTAAAATATTATTCGGCCCGGGAGTCATGGTCATGGTTGCACAAAAGAGTGCTGCTGAGGCCATTAATGTCCAGAGTTGTGGATCATTGACAAGTTGAATATCCATAAAAACCTTAAATTGTACGCATACAATATTTGACAACAAACAAGACAATTAATAATATAGATAGCATAATGGAGATCAATGGATTTATTGTCATGGGTACAATTTGGACGCCAGATCTAGCGGCATTTACAGGTCCTAAATATCAACGTCTGGTCAGTGCGATCGAGCAAGGCATTTTGCTAAAAGCCCTTCCCCATGGCACAAAACTCCCGCCACAGCGGCGTTTAGCCGATGCACTTGGGGTGACCATAGGCACAGTCACTCGGGCCTATGCTCTAGCGGAGCAACGCGGTTATGTGGAAGCGCGTATCGGTGATGGTACTTATGTCAACGCCTCTCCCGTGCCAGAGCTTAATCATTTGCAGCTCAATATGGCGACTTGTCAGCAGCCGCTGACGGATCAAATAAGTACGCTGAGTGATTGCCTAAGCCAACTGGCTAAGGATCCGGCGAAACTGAGTCAACTCCTTGGCTATCGCGCCAGCCCCTTAGATCAGCATCAACAGATATTTCACCACTGGCTTGCGCAACGCGGCATTGAGCAGCGCCCAGAGCAATTGATCTTTACCCATGGTGGGCAACAGGCCATTTTTGCCTGCCTTAATGCCTTCCTGGCCAAGGGCGAGGTACTCCTGCACGAGCAGTACAGCTATCCCGGAGTGCGTATTTGCGCTAAACAATTGGGTATCAATAGCATTGGCGTGCCATTAACCTCTGACGGAGTCGATCTCGCAAGATTCGAGGCCTTAGTACAAATCCATCAACCTAAACTGGTATATTTAACCCTCAACAATCAAAACCCCACCTGCATTCAATACAGTGAGCAACAGAGAGAAAAACTGTTAGCACTCGCGGAGCAGTACCAGTTTTATATCATTGAAGATGATGTGAATTATTGTCTCCCTGAAGAGTGGCATCCTCCGCTGTGGCAGTTAGCTCAGACGCTGAATGTGCCGAGGGTCATTTACATTTCAAGCCTGTCTAAGCAGTTTTCAGGGGGCTTAAGGCAAGGTTTTATTTTAGTGCCCGAGCCGCTTATCGCGCCATTGCGCCTCGCCATTCATAGCCAATGTTGGATGGTTTCGCCGCTCAATGTGGAGCTGGCCTGTCAGCTAATCAAACGTGGGCACATCACGGCCAATCGCGATGCGATTATTCGCGAGCGTCAGCAGCAATGCATGGCATTGGGTGACAAGCTGGAGTTAACTCAACGCTGGCGGGGTTTAAATGGCTGGATCCAGTTACCCGAAGACATTAAAGCCCATCATCTGGTGACCGCTTTAGCGGCAAAAGGCGTGCTGATCCGTAATGGGGATGACTTTAACTGCCATGACAACTTTATCCGATTAAGTTTAGGTGGCGCCGAAAACGATACCCAATTCCAGCTTGCGCTCGACTGCATCGAATCCACCTTTAACGCACTCAAGCAACACGCCTATTCGGTCGTATAGCAGTTCATTTTCGCGTTAGAAAGCGGCCAAAAAGAAACGCCAGAGTGATGCTCTGGCGTTTTAAGCTTGCTTAATCACAAGCATTTCTGGTGTTGAAATTTAACGTTATGGCACCTTGAACACAAGCTATGGCTATCGCACCTTGATTTGGTACACGCTGGTTGTGCCACTGACTTCATTACCAATGATCAACAGAGGCTGACCATTAGGACTCTTCTCGGCACTCACAAACTTCATGCCTTCTGGCCCTAAATCTCCCGCTAAACTGGCATCGCCTTTCACTTCGCCTGTGTCCGTATCTATGCTGAAATCTGCCTCAAAATCACGGTTTACCACATAATCCACAAAATCCACGTCGAAGGGATTCGTCACGTCGTAAATCATAAAGCCAGAGGTACGTTCAAGCCCGATAAAGGCATAGAGTTTTTGACCAATTTTGCCTAAAGCTAAGGCTTCTGGCTCAGGGCCTTTATCGTCACTGCGACTATCGCCTTTGTTTTCTTCATTGTTATTGTTGAAGTTATTGCCTAACAAGGCTGCGGTGATCCGCTCAAAATCGCTACCACTGTCAAACACCTGTTGACCATCGGCCGTCCAGATTGAGAAGGAGCGCGCGCCGAAGCTCACGATTTTGTCGTAATCGCCGTCGTTATCGTCATCACCCATACTCTTAGTCACTTTCAAACGGGCTAATTGGGTCTTATCTTTTGCGGCGGCAAATTGTGGATGATTAGGATCTAAGGTTAAGTCACCGGCGCGGGCTTCCTCCGAAAACCCAGCATAATCGCGGGAATCCCCTTCGTTAGCGGTGACAATAAAGTCAGTATTATTCCAACGGTAACTCGCTACAGTATCGGGTTGATACATGCCATACACACCCGCATAGGTCTGAAGGTTGACCATATCGTCCTTGTCACTTGCATCAATTTTATTCACATCAAGACCATAATCCTTCAGCCCTAAGGGTAAAATCTTCGCTACTTTCGCATTGGCGATATCAATCACCGCGATGGCATTGTTCTCCTGCAGGCTCACAAAGGCACGGCTGTTATCGGGGCTGACACTGATATACTCAGGCTCTAAGTCCTGCGCGACAGTGGCCATAGGGCCATTAATTTTAATGTCCTTGGTGATTTCATTATAGCGAGCATTGCCCTGATTAAACTCGGTGAATGTCACTAGCGTCGCCGTTGCTGCGGGTTTACCATCCGTAATGGCGATAATGGCCACACTGCCTTCAGGGTCGATACTATAATCTTGATTTGGTTCACCTTCATTCGCAACGAGTACCGTTTTGCCATCATGACTAAAGACGACGTTATCCGGTAATGCACCGACTTCAACCGCGCTAAGATACTGCGGTGTCTCATTGCCATTGAGTTGGTAGAAAGCCACATAGCCATTGGCTTGAGTCTTATTGCCGGCTGCATCGCCGCGCTCAATGGCCGCCGCTAACAAGTTACCAGAAATACTGATACTGTTAACGCTGCCCATAAAACTTAAGCCTACATCTTTGGCGACATCCAGCTCTGCTAGCTTATCAAGATTATTCAAGGCTAATGGCGCAGTTGCCTTAGCCGCGTTGCTGAGCAAGTTAGCGTCGATAATGTCGACCTTACCGCTTTTCGCATTAACCACAAAAATTCGCTGAGAAGCACTGTGGTATTCAACAATTTCAGCAGCGCTCAGGCCATAAGTGCCCGTTTGATGACGGCCGATCAGCTCCGCCGACACTCCCGTAGATTGGGGTTGGCAAATAAATTGGGTTTGCGCCGCATCGATTTCAGTCTCTTCCAACTGGCCATTACGATTTGTATCAAGCCCTGTATCGATGCGCTGACCACCAGCGGGACAGTTTGCATCACCAATAGCGAGTGCAGTCACGTTAACTAATGAATTTAAGCCGTTCTCCCCCTGCTCACCATTGGTACCGTCATCACCATTACAGGCACCAAGGAGTAAACTTGCCAATATCGCACCGGCCAGCGGCAGTCGTTTTGTGTTCATTGCATCATTCCTGAATGTGTTGTTATTAGTCGTAGGGTTAAGCTAAAGCCCATTAAACTAATCCGCATTCAAGACGGTTAGATGACATACAGATGACACTGGAGTGACAATCTCAGTCGAATGAATGACGCTAAGGCGTGTATGAGTACATCAATGCAATACAAGGACATAAAATCCATTTTGGTTACAATTTAAGTGTAAAGATATCGTCATCGAGATTGGCTTATTTGCCTGAGCGTTTTACTATGTTATGCCTTAATATCCTTAGACTCGATACAAAGCCGAGGACTTAAATCAACTGTGCCTATGACGGTTGAGAGACTCTTCGCCGGCCACTCATTTCTTCCCTATACTCCTCCAATGTTCATGGCGAAATTACGCTATGGTAATTGAGGCAAAATGAGTCGCCATTAGGCAAAATTGTAACCCTACAATTTCGGTTTTCGAGTGACATAACACTTAATATCGCCTTCTTTCGCCACCCGAGGTAACTGTGGACCCACAACCGTCAAGCTATCCGACTAAACCGAGCAGCATTCCCCACTTGGCTCTGCTGATCCCTATGCTCGCCGCCATTGTCGCGATCACGCCGCTCGCGATCGACATGTATTTGCCCGCTATGGCAACACTTGCCCAGAGTTTTCATACCGAGATCACCCTAGTCCAACAATCCTTGAGTGTTTACCTAGGAGGCTATGCCCTCGGCATGCTGTGTTTTGGCCCCCTTGCCGACCGTATTGGCCGTCGCCCTTTGGTAATAATGGGCCTCTCAGGCTTTATGTTAGTCAGCCTATTGCTCGGCTTAGCCGAACAGATTGAAGTGTTTTTGGGCCTGCGCTTTTTACAAGCCTTTATCGGCGCCGCGGCCACTGTGGTTGTCCCTGGGTATATCAAAGAAGTCTATGGTGAAAACACGGCTAAAGGCATGTCTTATGTCAGTTTAATCATGATGTTAGCGCCATTATTAGCCCCAAGCATCGGTAGCCTTATCCTTGAGCTTGGTGAATGGCATTTGATCTTCTTTATCCAATCGGCCTATGCCATGTTGTTGCTGTTGTTGGTCATTACGCTGCTGAGAATGCCCAGCGATAAAGATCAGAGTAGCCGGAGTCAAAAATCCTTTTTAGGGGCTTATGCGACGGTGTTTTCACGTCCCGGCGTTAAATTAAATATTGCCAGCGGTGTACTCACCTCCTTTGCGTTTTTCTGTTATTTAACCGCATCGCCCTTTGTCTATATGGAGGTTTTTTCCTTAGATAAATCCTTATTTGCCCTACTCTTTAGTACCAATGTGGGCGCGCTGATGCTGGCAAATATTATCAATACCCGAATTGTGGGCCGCTATGGCTCGTTAAGAATGCTGCACGTATCGACCTTTTTCGGTGCGTTGGCGGCGGTCGGTTTACTGGGGGTGAATTTACTGGGGCTCAGTTATCACTTCACCGTGTTGATGCTTATCCCACTTATGGGCAGTCTTGGTATCATGTCGGTCAACGCCGATGCCATTGTTCTGATGAAATTTAAGCAGGAAACGGGCACGGCCACCGCGGTGATTGGCACCTTACGATTTGGCTGCGGCGCCTTAGCCGGGCCATTACTCGCGCTGTTTTATAATGGCACCGCAGTGCCCTTCTCGGCATTAATGCTGACGGCGGTATTGTTGGTAGGATTCTGTCAATTTAACCGTTCGACTCATCAAGCTAAGCCGAAGGAGTGATGGCATCTTCATGCCACCTAAACCAAGCAATTATGGTTTACATCACTTTTGTAGTTGATTTGTAACAAATTAAGCGTTCTCTAAATAAACGGCACTTAGGTAATATATAGTACCTTGGGTGCCGTTTTTCATTGCAAATCAGCTAACCCATTCTAATTAAAGTAATTAAATAAAATGACCCCACACAAAAACTCCCGTTTCATGAGGGTTTATCGCGCCTAAACATGAAATTGTTTCAAGTTGGTTATTTTTTACATAAAAGCCTTGAAATGTGTTCTTTTTTGAATATGATGAAATTCTGTTCATTGCAACAGCTGCTGCATCCAAAGGGATGAGCGCTTGAAATCGATGATTTCAAGCTCAGCAATCGGAGTCTGAATTACCCTTCAGGCTTATTTTTAGAGCGATTACCGTCGCTGTAACAAGATACTGTTTACCGTAACGGTACTATGCAATAGGAGTTTCACATGGAGAAGTTATCCGGCGCCAGCATGATTGTGCGATCCCTTATCGATGAAGGTGTAAAGCACATATTTGGTTATCCTGGCGGCTCAGTGTTAGATATCTACGACGCCCTGCACCTTATCCCCGGTATTGAACATATTCTGGTTCGTCACGAACAAGCCGCCGTGCATATGGCCGATGGTTATGCCCGCGCCACGGGTAAAGTGGGCGTGGTACTCGTGACCTCAGGCCCAGGTGCCACCAATGCCATTACCGGCATCGCCACCGCCTATATGGATTCAATTCCATTAGTGGTGTTATCTGGCCAAGTGCCGAGCAATTTAATCGGTAACGATGCGTTCCAAGAATGCGACATGATTGGGATTTCACGCCCAGTCGTCAAACACAGCTTTTTAGTACAAGATCCCACTCAAATTCCTGAGATCATTAAAAAAGCATTTTATATTGCTTCCACAGGTCGCCCCGGCCCCGTGGTTGTCGACTTGCCAAAGAATTGCCTCAATCCAGCATTACTGCACGACTATATTTACCCCGAGAGCATTAAAATGCGCTCCTATAATCCAACGACATCGGGCCATAAGGGTCAAATTCGCCGTGGATTGCAGGCATTGCTCGCCGCGAAAAAACCTGTGCTTTATGTGGGTGGCGGCGCCATTATCTCAAGCAGTGAAAAGCAGATCTTAGCCCTAGCGGAAAAGTTAAATATCCCCGTTGTCAGCACCTTGATGGGGCTTGGCGCCTTCCCTGGCACCCATAAAAACAGCTTAGGAATGCTGGGGATGCACGGTCGTTATGAAGCCAACATGACCATGCATAACTGCGATCTTATCTTCGGGATTGGTGTGCGTTTCGATGATAGAACCACCAACAACATCGAAAAATACTGCCCTAATGCCACCATCTTACATATTGATATCGACCCTTCATCGATTTCAAAAACCGTACGAGTGGATATCCCCATCGTTGGCTCTGCCGATATCGTATTAGACAGCATGCTAGCCCTGCTCGAGGAGTCGAAGGAGAGCAACGATAGCGAGGCAATTAATCAATGGTGGCAAGAAATCACTGTGTGGCGTAACCGCAACTGCTTGGCATACGATAAGGAAAGCAACCGGATAAAACCACAGCAAGTAATTGAAACCCTTTACAAACTCACTAATGGTGAGGCCTATGTCGCCTCGGATGTAGGCCAGCATCAAATGTTTGCCGCGCTCTATTATCCCTTTGATAAACCTCGTCATTGGATTAACTCCGGTGGCCTTGGCACCATGGGCTTTGGCTTACCCGCTGCTATGGGAGTCAAAATGGCAATGCCGGACGAAACCGTTGTGTGCGTCACGGGCGATGGTTCGATTCAGATGAATATTCAAGAGCTTTCAACCGCCCTGCAATACGATACGCCGGTTAAAATTATCAACTTAAACAACCGTTTCCTTGGCATGGTGAAACAGTGGCAGGATATGATCTACTCGGGTCGCCATTCCCATTCCTATATGGATTCGGTCCCCAACTTTGCCAAAATTGCCGAAGCCTATGGCCATGTTGGCATGACGATTAGCGATCCTGCTGAGCTTGAGTCTAAGATGGCCGAAGCCCTTACCATGAAAGACAGACTGGTATTTATCGACATTATGGTGGATGAGACTGAGCACGTGTATCCCATGCTTATCCGCGGCGGCGCGATGAATGAAATGTGGTTAAGCAAAACGGAGAAATGCTAATGCGTCGAATTATATCTGTATTACTCGAAAACCAATCCGGCGCCCTATCCCGTGTTGTCGGCCTGTTTTCCCAGCGCGGTTACAACATCGAAAGTTTAACTGTGGCACCAACTGATGATAACACCTTATCGCGCCTAAACATTACCGTGGTGGCCGACGAGAAAGTACTAGAGCAAATCGAGAAACAGCTGCATAAGTTAGTCGATGTGCTTAAGGTGTCGAATGTCACCGAATCGGCTTATATCGAGCGGGAGTTGGCACTGGTTAAAGTCCGCGCCCAAGGAGAATTACGGGAAGAAATTAAGCGCACCGCCGATATCTTCCGTGGGCAAATTGTCGATGTCACCGCCAATCTCTACACCATTCAATTGGTGGGCACGACCGAGAAACTCGATGCCTTTATTCACTCCATGGGTGAAGTGACCAAGGTAGTTGAAGTGTCACGCTCGGGCGTTGTGGGTCTGGCCCGCGGCGAGAAAGCGATGAGAGCATAGTGCTGATATCCCCATTAACCCTATGTGAGCTTGCCATCGCAAGGCTTTGACATAGACCACATGGGATTTTAATTGGTGCAATAACAAGAAGGGGAGCATTAAGCTCCCCTTCTTTATCCGTGCGATTCAGGATTAGGATTGACCATCTAATAGGCGCGAAGTGGTGATTTCGATCTTGCGTGGTTTTAATGCTTCAGGGATTTCACGCACTAAATCAATGTTCAATAAACCATTCTCTAAACTGGCACCCAATACGGTCACATAATCCGCCAGTTGGAAGGTACGTTCAAACCCGCGCTCGGCAATACCTTGGTATAGGTATTTACGCTCGGTTTGGCTCTCGGCTTTATTGCCTTTAACCAGTAATTTCTCACCTTCACTACTGATCTCAAGCTCTTCCATCGAGAACCCGGCCACGGCCATAGTAATGCGATAACGATTTTCGCCAAGGAGTTCAATGTTATATGGAGGATAACCTGAGTTGCCATTATTCGCGGCAGCATGTTCTGCCATCTGGGCTAAACGATCAAAACCAATAGCACTACGGTAAAGAGGAGTTAAATCATAAGTACGCATATTCATATCCTTGTCTTAAGCAATATGGGAAAGTGGCGAACGTTTTTCAATTGAAAACGCATTTATCTCGCCTAAATTAACTTCTGTCCTAGCGGCACAGAATCGATTGGGATCCTCATCGAGCGATCCTGCAATAGATATAAGGATAGGAAAGCGGATTTCAAGTAAGGTTTTTAAAATTTTTTAAAAACTGAATAAAAATAACCTGTTACTAGGGCTACTAGCATTAAACTCTTTGTCTTTGCCGTAGTTAGCAAAATGCCGGCAATAAAAAAGGAGCCCTTAGGCTCCCTTCTTCGGTCTCGCACTCAGATTAACGAGTACGTGGACACAGTTCTTCAGCACTGAAGAAGTAAGCAATTTCACGTGCTGCTGATTCTAAAGAATCAGAACCGTGAGCTGCGTTTTCGTCGATGCTTTGAGCGAAATCAGCACGAATAGTACCTGGAGCCGCTTGAGCTGGGTTAGTTGCACCTAAAATTTCGCGGTGAGCTAAAACAGCGTTTTCGCCTTCTAATACTTGAACCATGATTGGGCCAGAAGTCATGAAAGCAACCAGAGCACCGAAGAAGCCACGCTCGCTATGCTCAGCATAGAAACCTTCAGCTTGTTCTTTAGTCAGGTGTAACATTTTAGCTGCAACGATCTTCAGACCAGCAGTTTCAAAACGGTTGTAGATTGCACCGATGTGGTTTTTAGCAACTGCATCAGGCTTAATGATAGAAAATGTGCGTTCGATCGCCATAACAAGCTTCCTTTGTCAGCAAGTTTGAAAAATTCGCGCGGATTATACGAAATTTAAAAAACAAATCCTATCTTTAAAGCAAATAAGTCTGAGATATTGCGCACATTGGCTGGATTTGTAACCAGATTGATCACACAAAAACGCCAGACCTGTCATTCGACTGGACTGGCGAAAGGATAACAACACAACTAAATTGGCATATTTACCAAAGACTCAGGGGTTATTTTTTATTTTTTGCCCAAATGCTCGCCCACGCAATCAAGGCGACCAAAATAATGGCAGGGGCTAAATCGAGCAAATGATGGAAGATACCAACACCACCATGACCAGGATGAGCCCATGCCAAGGCGGGTAACAGTGTGAATAACAAAGCAAACAAAAGTTTCATGTGAACATCCTTGCGTAGCCAGAATAACATTAAGCGCTTAACCACTTAACTGATACATAACAAGGTACGTCATTCACTTAAAATGAATTTGATGCCGATCAAACTCCTACAAAAATCCCCTTTAAGAGATCACTAAACGTGACAATTGTCACGTAAGTGCGCTTTTTGCGGGACAAGATGCCCCATCAGGGCGATGGTTATTTCTCTTCAATCCAGCATTGCTGAATGGCTTCTAATATCCGCTCATTACAATGCTTAGGATCGTCATCAAAATCATCGAGGGCTAATACCCACTCATATAACTGAGTAAAATGCAGCTTGTGGGGGTCAACCTCAGAATGCTTCTCCAGCAATTCTAAGGCGATATCTAATGAGTCAATCCACTTTAACGACATCCGCTCCCCCTTGTGCCATCTGCAGCTAAACCTTGCTCTCCTGAGTGTAGCTTAAGAACGCGTTAACTCTACGCTTGAGTGGGCTTTTTTGCCTTGAGGGCGTTCTTTTCAACAAACTCGATAATGGCACCAGCAACATCTTTTGCGGTGGCGCCTTCAATCCCTTCAAGACCTGGCGAGGAGTTCACTTCCATCACCACAGGGCCATGATTTGAACGCAGTAAATCGACACCCGCCACATTGAGGCCCATGGTTTTGGCTGCACGAATTGCGACTGAACGCTCTTCGGGGGTCAGTTTAACTAAACTTGCGGTGCCGCCACGGTGTAGGTTTGAACGAAATTCCCCAGGCATGGCTTGGCGTTTCATCGCCGCAATCACTTTATCGCCCAGTACAAAGCAGCGAATGTCGGCGCCATTGGCTTCTTTAATGTATTCCTGCACCATGATGTTGGCTTTCAATCCCATAAAAGCTTCAATCACGCTCTCAGCCGCTTTGCGAGTTTCGGCTAATACCACCCCAATGCCCTGCGTGCCCTCAAGCAACTTGATCACTAACGGCGCGCCGCCCACCATGTCGATAAGATCTGGAATATCGCTCGGCTTATTGGCAAAGCCGGTGATCGGCAAGCCGATACCACGGCGTGACATCAACTGCATCGAACGTAACTTATCGCGGGAGCGCGAAATGCCGACGGAATCATTGAGCGCATACACGCCCATCATCTCAAACTGGCGCAGCACAGCTGAGCCATAAAAAGTAATAGATGCACCAATACGCGGGATCACCGCATCAAAAGGCGGCAATTCTTCCCCACCAATATGGATGCTCGACTGACGCATATTGATGTTCATATAGCATTCGAGCGGATTGATCACTTTGACTTCGTGACCACGTAATGTCGCAGCCTCAACGAGTCGCTTTGTGGAATATAGCTCAGGCCCTTGCGATAGGATCGCGATTCTCATTTTGGTCTCCGACAACCATTTCATTTTGAGCGCATCATACGCTCGGATTAGGATAAATCAATCATGGCAATTATTGCTTGCGCAAATGCTGGGCGCCAGAAGCCAAAAACCAGTCACATGGACTGGTTTTTGACGATATCATCGCATCGGGTTGATTAACCTTCGCTCACCATATTCACAGTGTACTTCGGAATTTCAATCACCAGATCGCTATCGACAACTTTGGCTTGGCAAGACAAGCGGCTCTCAGGCTCAAGTCCCCATGCCTTATCGAGCATATCATCTTCAAGCTCATCGCTTGGCTCTAACTCATCAAAACCTTCACGCACGATGCAATGGCATGTGGTGCAGGCACAGGATTTTTCACAGGCATGCTCAATATTGATGCCGTTACGCAGCGCCACATCGAGAATCGTTTCACCTACTTTGGCTTCCAACACTGCGCCATCGGGACATAACTCAGCATGGGGAAGAAAGACTAACTGGGGCATCACATCACCTATATGTTGTCAATTGACTGACCCTTAAAGGCCACTCGAATAGAATTGTCCATACGCTTCGCGGCGAAATCCTGAGTATGTTCATCGAGGACTTCAATCGCTTGCTTAATCGCATCGGCATCATCACCACGGGCAATTTCGGCAAGCTGCGCCATGACCGAATCAATCTGCTGACGCTCATCGCTTGTCAGCAGGTCGCCATCTTTTGCAAGCGCCGCATTTAACGACTCAAGTACCCTTGCAGCCTCCACTTGCTGCTCGGCCAGCATACGACGACTAATGTCTTCCTTCGCATGCTTCATCGAGTCCTTGAGCATAGTCGCGATTTCGGTATCCGATAAACCAAACGAAGGCTTGACCTGAATGCTCGATTGCACGCCAGTGGATTTCTCCATCGCGGTAACGCTAAGCAACCCATCGGCATCGACTTGGAAGGTCACACGAATATGGGCAGCGCCCGCCGCTAACGGGGGAATACCTTTAAGCGTAAAGCGTGCGAGTGAGCGACAATCATCGACTAACTCACGCTCGCCCTGCACCACATGGAAGGCCATCGCCGTTTGACCATCCTTAAAGGTGGTAAACTCTTGGGCGCGGGCCACTGGAATCGTGGTGTTACGAGAAACCACTTTCTCCACTAAACCGCCCATGGTCTCAATCCCTAATGACAAAGGGATCACATCGAGCAGTAATAATTCAGACTCGGGTTTGTTACCGACCAGAATATCGGCCTGAATCGCCGCGCCAATCGCAACGACACGATCTGGGTCGATAGAGGTTAATGGCGCCTTACCGAAAAAGGCTTCAACCTGTTCACGCACTAATGGCACGCGGGTTGAACCACCCACCATCACGGTTTCTAACACTTCATCAGCCGTTACGCCCGCATCACGTAGGGTGCGACGACAGCTGGCGATGGTTTTCTTCACTAATACGCTGATTAAGTTATCAAACTCAGCTTTGGTCACGACTTGCTTGAGCACAGTGCCATCGGCAAGTCTCAGGCTCGCTTCGACGTCACTCGCATCGGTTAAGGCTTCTTTCACACGGCGCGCTTCAATCAATAACTGACGGCTTAGCTGCGGATCAAGGTTCGTCAATTGCCACACTTGCTGCATATGCGCCTGCAACAAATGGTCAAAGTCATCGCCGCCCAGCGCCGAATCGCCGCCCGTGGCCAGCACTTCAAAAACGCCGCGATTTAAACGCAGAATAGAGATATCAAAGGTACCGCCGCCGAGATCGTAAATCGCGATCACACCTTCTTGCTTAGAATCTAACCCGTAGGCGATTGCCGCTGCGGTAGGCTCGTTTAGCAGGCGCAATACTTTAACACCGAGCAAAGACGCGGCATCTTTAGTCCCTTGACGCTGCGCATCATCGAAATACGCCGGCACTGTGATCACAACACCCTGTAACTCACCACCAAGGGTTTTCTCGGCGCGTTCAACCAGAGGACGTAAAATCTCCGCTGACACTTGCACCGGATTCACTTGCCCTTGAGGCGTAACAAACAGCGGTAAACCGTTTTCACTGGCTTCAAACTGGTATGGGAAAGCTTGCTCACCAGATTGAATATCCGTGAGGCTGCGGCCCATAAAGCGTTTGACCGATACGATAGTGTTTTTAGGATCCTGCGCAGAACTTAACGCCGCGACTTGACCCACTTCAATGCCATCTTGGGTATAACGGACGATAGAAGGTAAAGAATGCTGGCCATTTTCATCGGGTAAGGTCGCCGTTACGCCGCTGCGAACCGCGGCCACGAGGGAATTAGTGGTACCTAAATCGATGCCAACGGCAAGTCTATGTTGGTGCGGCGCGGCGCTTTGTCCGGGCTCTGCAATCTGCAAAAGGGCCATATGTATCCAACTTAGTAGCGCCGACTCAGACCCGTCTGAATCGGCTAAATAACTGCAATAGGGAAAATTAATCGAGCAGCGCGTCTTCGATACGCGTCAGCTCGTCGTGTAATTTTGCCATAAATTTAAGCTTGCGTACTTGATCTGCCGCCAACAAGGCATCTTCTTCGCTGTCACTGCTTAGCTGTGCGGTAAGCAATTTCGTCAGCTTTGTCCGGTAGGCCGCGAAAGAATCGTATAACTCATTAATGCTTTCTTGAGGATCGGCGCTATCGCGTATGTCTTCTAACGCCTCGCGCCATTCCATCTGCTGCATCAAAAATGCAGTGTCTTTCACTGTAGTGGTTTCGTGGCTTAAATCGATACCACGTAGCGACAGCATATGCTCGGCACGGCGGATAGGATCTTTTAGGGTTTGATATCCGTCATTCACTTGCGCAGTGCGTTGCACCGACAATAAGCGTTGTTGCTCGGTATCGTTGGCAAACTTATCGGGATGCACCGCCCGTTGCAGTTCGCGGTAGCGTTCTGCAAGCACAGCGGTGTCAATATCGAAGGCAGGGGAAAACTTAAACAGCTCGAAATAATTCATGCGTCAATTCAGCAATTAAACAGTGAAACTCTCACCGCAACCGCACTCACCTTTTGCGTTAGGATTGTTAAATTGGAAACCTTCGTTCAGGCCTTCTTTAACAAAATCCAACTCAATGCCCTGTAGATAGATGAAGCTTTTCGCATCGATAATGATTTTTACACCATCAATATCATACACTTCATCGTCATCATTCAGCGCATCAACAAACTCAAGCACATAAGCCATACCGGAACAGCCAGAGGTCTTTAAGCCGAGGCGCAGGCCGATGCCCTTGCCTCGATTTGCTAAGAAAGATCTGACACGCTCAGTTGCCGCTGGGGTCATTGTAATCGCCATCTTAACTCCAGATGTTACTTAGCTTGTTTCGATTTGTACTCGTCGATCGCCGCTTTAATGGCATCTTCTGCCAAAATGGAACAGTGGATTTTCACTGGTGGCAAGGCTAATTCTTCAGCGATATCGGTGTTTTTGATGGCCGCCGCTTGCTCGATAGTCTTGCCTTTTACCCACTCGGTTACCAGTGAGCTAGACGCAATCGCGCTGCCACAACCGTAGGTTTTGAACTTAGCGTCTTCGATGATGCCGTCTGCGCCGATTTTCAGCTGTAACTTCATCACGTCACCACAGGCAGGTGCTCCCACCATACCGGTCACGACCGAAGGATCGTTCTTGTCGAAAGAACCAACGTTACGTGGGTTCTCATAATGATCTATCACTTTTTCACTGTAAGCCATGGTACTGCTCCAAAATTATCTATTGTAAATGGTCGAATTAATGATGTGCCCACTGCACCTGATTCAGGTCGATGCCATCTTTGAACATCTCCCACAATGGAGACATTTCTCTTAATTTATCAATAGATTGTGTAATAGTTTCGATAGCGTGGTCGATTTCTTCTTCGGTGGTAAAACGACCGATTGAGAAACGAATTGAGCTATGCGCCATTTCATCATTTAAACCGAGCGCACGTAACACGTAGCTTGGCTCGAGACTGGCTGACGTACAGGCAGAACCCGATGAAACCGCTAAATCTTTTAATGCCATCATCAGCGACTCACCTTCAACATAGTTGAAGCTGACGTTCAAGCTACCACTCACACGGTGAGTCATGTCGCCGTTTACATACGTCTCTTCGATGTGCTTGATGCCATTCCATAACTTGTCACGCAGCTTAGCGATACGGGCGTTGTCCGTTGCCATTTCGGCTTTTGCAATCGCCGCCGCTTCACCTAAACCGACGATTTGGTGAGTCGCCAGAGTACCACTGCGCATACCACGCTCATGACCACCGCCGTGCATTTGCGCTTCTAAGCGAATACGCGGCTTACGGCGAACGTACAGAGCACCAATCCCTTTTGGACCATACATTTTGTGGCCAGAGATAGAGATCAGATCGACCTTAGTCGTTTGTACATCGATAGGTAATTTGCCCGCGCTTTGTGCAGCATCCATATGGAAGATAATGCCTTTTGAGCGGCATAACTCGCCGATGGCATCCACATCATGGATCACACCTATTTCGTTATTCACATGCATGATGCTGACAAGAATGGTGTCGTCGCGCATCGCCGCTTCTAAACGTTCCATCGGAATGATGCCGTTGGCATCTGGCTCTAAGTAAGTGACTTCAAAGCCTTCACGTTCAAGCTGACGGCAGGTATCGAGTACTGCTTTATGTTCAGTCTTGCTGGTGATGATGTGCTTGCCTTTCTTATTGTAGAAATGCGCTACGCCTTTGATCGCCAGGTTGTTTGATTCGGTTGCACCTGAGGTAAACACGATTTCACGGTGATCGGCATTGATCAGATCAGCCACTTGGCTGCGAGCCACATCCACCGCTTCTTCCGCTTGCCAGCCATAACGGTGAGAACGTGATGCTGGGTTACCGAAGATGCCATCCATCGTCATGTATTGGAACATTTTTTCCGCGACTCGCGGATCAACTGGCGTGGTGGCGGCATAATCTAAATAGATAGGAAGCTTCATAACACACTCCGTACTTAGCAGTCTCTGCCGAGGCTACATACAACGTACAAAAATAATTTTTATCGTATAACAAAAAGCCTATAAGCTGACTCTTTGCTCCTTTTGCATAGTGTCTTGCTTAAGCGAGATAAACTGCACATCTCGTTTCTGCATTAAGCCAGCAAGACTGATACCATCTAAAAAATCTGAAATTTGTTTGCTTAAATCGCCCCAGAGCGAGTGCGTTAAGCAGCGAGTTCCACTCTGGCAATTGCCTAATCCTTGACAACGAGTCGCGTCGACAGACTCGTCCACGGCATGGACAACCATGCCAACAGAAATATCATTAGCTTCGAGGCCTAAGCGATAACCACCACCAGGACCACGGACACTGGCCACTAGGCCATGTTTACGTAACTTTGCGAAGAGTTGTTCCAGATAGGAAAGCGAAATCCCTTGCCTTTCAGAGATATCCGCTAAGGGAACCGGTCCCGAAGCCGAGTGGATGGCCACATCGAGCATTGCGGTTACTGCATAACGACCTTTAGATGTAAGTTTCATAACTACCATAGCTCCCAAACAGGTATGGGGTTATTTCAACATACCCGAGTATTTCAGTCAAGTATAAAACCTAGTAAAACACTCAAGTATATAAGCGTGCAGTGAACCAATACCCTTTCATCTTGGTGGGGTATTTAACCTTTTTCTGCCCTAAGATTCAATGCTAAAGGGGCAATTAATCGTCCTAATCGCCCCCATATCGGGATCTAACGCACTCTCTTGGAACGAAAGCTCGCCACCTAGGCCCACTCTGCTTAAAAACCGCGCAACCACAGTGGAAATTGAACTGCAATCATCGGTGGCAAAGCGTGTGAATTAATATCTACACGCCACTGCGCCACACGCCTCAGTTAAATGCTGGGGTCAAACTCATCGAGCGCACTCTGGCGCTTATCTGCGGCGGCTTTTTCGGCGTCGTTAAACTCACCCACATTCAGCTCTGGCAATCTTTCAGTACATACATCGCCACCTAAACGCTGAATGGCTTGACACAATTCCTGCACTTTTGAATCCATTAAATGCATATGGTCCAGCATTTGACCGATAGCGTTCGCGACAGGGTCCGGATTATCGGGAGACACAGCATACGCGTCGAAGCCATATTTCTTGGCCATGGCGCTGCGACGCTCAGACTTCTCTTTCGATTGTGGCGAAGGTGTGGCCACTACGCGCCCAGGGATCCCGACCACAGTCGTATCCTTAGGCACATCTTTCACCACCACAGAGTTAGAGCCGACACGCGCCCCATCATGCATAGTGATAGGACCTAAAATCTTAGCCCCTGCGCCCACAACCACGTTATTGCCGAGCGTTGGATGGCGTTTACCCGCCTGCCAAGTGGTGCCGCCGAGGGTTACGCCGTGATACAAAGTACAATCATCGCCAATCTCGGCGGTTTCACCGATCACCACGCCCATACCATGGTCGATAAAGAAACGATCGCCAATGGTGGCCCCCGGATGGATCTCCACTCCCGTCAGCCAGCGCGAAAAAGTCGATAAACAACGGGCCATTAAGCGCCAATCACGCTTCCATAACTTATGGCTTATCCTATGCAGCCAAATGGCGTGCATGCCAGGATAGTTGACCAAGATCTCAAAGGCGCTGCGCGCCGCGGGATCACGGTGATATATAGATTCAATGTCTTCTTTTAGCCTAGCTATCACACCCATGCTTCAATCCTTCGCGATTAGCGTTATATGCCAAATGTGCTTTGGCTATTTTTGTTTGTTACCCACCACTTTATCTATCGAGGTTAGAATGCCTCGAAGAATATTCATCTCTTGGCTTTCGATACGTGCACGGCTGAACAGACGACGTAACTTAGTCATCACTTGGCCGGGGTGGTTTTTAATAATAAAACCTGTCGATGATAAGGTGCTTTCTAAGTGCACAAAGAAACGCTCGAGATCGGCAGAAAGCGGATACTCTTCCTCCACTTGAGGCGCCTCTGTTTGCGCTAAGTGTGCCACACGCGTCTCATAACAAATGATCTGCACTGCTTGCGCTAAATTCAATGAGCTGTATTCAGGGTTAGCAGGAATAGCCACATGATAAGTACATTGCTGTAATTCTTCATTGGTCAAACCATGGTTTTCACGGCCAAAGACAATGGCGACAGGTCCTGATAAGCCCTCAGTGACCAGCTTTTGCCCCGCTTCACGGGGTTCGAGCATTGGCCAATCTAAGGTACGACTGCGAGCACTGGTGGCAATCACTAAACTGCAATCGGCGATGGCCTCTTCTAAGGAATCCACTTTCACCAAATGCTTTAAGATGTCAGATGCACCAGCCGCCAAGGCGATGGATTGACCATCCACTTCACATCTTGGTTCGGCAAGATACAGGGTCGATAACCCCATGGTCTTCATCGCTCTGGCGGTCGAGCCAATATTGCCGGGGTGCGATGTCCCCACTAAAATCACACGAATATTACTTAGCATGAAACGACTTAATTTAATTCACAAAACACAGGGAGCGAATACTATCACAGGCGTGCGTGAATGCTTATATGAAAATCGGTATTTGATATAACATTCAAATCGAGTATAATGCCGCCCGCTATTTTTAACGTTCTTTAACATCCAGGGGATTGCAATGCATCCGATGCTGACGATTGCTGTTCGCGCTGCCCGCGCGGCCGGCCAAACTATTATGCGCGCCTACACTGAACTTGACCGAGTTGAAGTCAGTGCTAAAGGTGTCAACGATTTTGTTACCAGTGTAGATAAGGAAGCAGAAGCCGCCATTACCTATCAAATTCGCAAATCTTACCCTGATCACACAATCGTGGGTGAAGAAAAAGGCGAAAACCGTGGCGAAAACAAAGACTATGTATGGATAGTCGATCCTCTGGATGGCACTAACAACTTCGTTAGAGGCATTCCCCACTTCGCAGTTTCTATCGCACTGCAACACAAAGGCAAAACTGAAGTTGCCGTTGTGTACGATCCTGTTCGTGAAGAATTATTTACCGCTATCCGTGGTAAAGGCGCCAAATTAAACGATTTCCGTATCCGCGTAACCAACGTGACTGAACTGGCTCCAACCATTATCGGTACAGGTTTCCCATTCAAAGCCCGTCAACACACCGAAAGCTACATGGCAATCTTTGGCGAAGTATTCGGTCAGTGTTCTGACTTACGCCGCGCAGGTTCTGCCGCATTAGACTTAGCCTATGTGGCTGCAGGCCGTTTAGACGGTTTCTTCGAAATCGGTTTAAAGCCATGGGATATCGCCGCTGGCGACTTAATCTGTCGCGAAGCGGGTGGCACAGTCACCGATTTCACTGGCGGTCATAACTACCTGATCTCTGGCAACATCGTTGCGGGTTCGCCAAAAGTGACCACAGAATTAGTGAAAACCATGCGTCCTTTGCTGAACGAAGGTTTAAAGCGTTAATCACGCCCTTCCAAGCGTAACGCATATTAAAAAGGCCAGTGAATTCACTGGCCTTTTTGTTTGCTGCTTTCGTTATTCTGTTTTCGCTATTCCGCTTTAGCTAATGTCAGCTCAAAGACTTTCTATCTACCCGCCAATGCTTGCGCAGGGCCAATCTGGCTCGCCTTCCACGCGGGATACAGGGTTGCGATAAGACTCATCACAAACGCCGTGGCAATCACTAAACCAGCATCCGTCATATGTAGCTCTGACGGCAGGAAATCCACAAAATACACATCGGCCGACAGGAGTTGAATTCCGAGCAGTTGCTCAATACCACGGGCAATACCACTGAGATTCACCGCGGTCGCAATCCCTATCACACCGCCAAGGGCACAACCTACAAGACCATTTAACGCGCCTTGCACCATAAAAATCCCCATCACTGAGAGACGGCTTAACCCCATGGTCATCAGAATGGCGATTTCACTGGCTTTATCCCGTACCGCCATCACTAGCGTTGAGACAATATTGAAACAGGCCACACCAATCACTAACACCAAAACGAGATACATAATGGTGCGAACCAATTGAATATCTTGGTATAAATGCCCTTGGGTACGCGTCCAATCACTGATATAAACGGACTGGTTTAAGGCATAACCCAACTCACGAATTTTCGCTGGCGCATCAAACACCTGCGCCACACTGATCCGCACCCCAGTGACACCTTGATGTAAATTTAGGATATTCGCCGCATAGCGCATCGGAATATACGCCGTGGTTAACTCAAGCTCGCCGCCTAAACGGTACACACCCGACACCACAAAACGATGGCTCTTGGCTGCCCGTAAACTGCCGACATGTTCAGGGTCAAGATCTTGCACATACAAAGCGAGGGTATCGCCGACCTCGAGGCCTAACTTTTTCAGCAGACTCTCGCCAAGGACGATGTGATTGTCATCCTCGCTCAAGCCTTGCCAAGTCTCTTTCGACATAAATTGCGAGAGGGTCGAGACTTTTGCCTCTTGCTCAGGGTCGATTCCTACAACGGCAAGCCCCTGAAAACCACCGGGCTTTTGCACTAATCCTTGCATCCTAATAAAAGGTGCAGCCGCCGTAATGCCTTCAATCTGCATGGCGGTTTGCTCAACCGCGCGCCAGTCGGCAATCGGCTCATTCACGCCAACCACATCGGCTTGGGAAATCACACCTAACAGACGCTGCTCTAACTCACGCTCAAAGCCATTCATGGCTGAGAGCACCACAATCAGTACTGCAACCCCTAACGCGATGCCCGCGGTCGATGCAAAGGAGATAAAACTAATAAAACTATTGGATTGGCGCGCACGATAAAAACGCCAGCCAATGGAGAGGGCTAATGGTCCTTTCATTGGGCATGTTCCGCAACTGCTTGCAGATAACCATTCTTCATGGTGAGTTGTCTGTCCATCCGCGCTGCTAATTTAGGATCGTGAGTCACCACCACAAACGCCGTTCCGAGTTGATTGGCTAATTCGCGGATCAGCTCATAGACCGCCTCGCCGCTCTTGGCATCGAGGTTTCCCGTCGGTTCATCGGCTAGTACGAGTTTGGGTTTATTGATCAGCGCCCGGGCAATGGCCACCCGTTGACGCTCGCCACCCGAAAGCTCGGCGGGAATATGGCTCATTCTGTGCCCAAGCCCAACTCTCTCGAGCAACACTTTAGCATCGGCCTGAGCCTGAGCGCGGTCTCTGCCTTGAATAAACGCTGGCATAGCCACGTTTTCCAGCGCACTAAATTCAGGCAAAAGGTGATGAAACTGATAGATAAAACCTAAATCTTGGTTGCGGATCTGCGCCTGACGGGCACTGCTCACCTGATATAAATCCTCACCCGCTAACAATACTTTGCCGGCAGAGGGTTGATCTAAGGTGCCCATAATATGCAGCAGCGTACTCTTGCCCGAGCCAGAGGTACCGACAATTGCCAGTTGCTCGCCCTTAAATACCTGTAAATCCACCTCAGACAACACCTGAGTGGTCACATCGCCATCGTGATAACTCTTACTCACCGCCTGCACTTGCAGTAACACGTCTTGCATTGAGATTCTCGCTATTGATTCTAAATGACATGGATAAACCCCATGTCCAAACACGTCTCTCATCATGGGAGCGACGTTGTAATTTGTTACATCGCAGCTATTCGTAACGCAGCGCCGTGGCAGGTTGCACCCGCGCCGCTCGCAATGCGGGGTAAAGGGTCGCCACTAAGGTCACGACTAAGGTGCCGACAATAATCATCGACAATTGCCCCAGTTCTAATTTAACCGGCAACACTTGCCCTGTGCCTAAAATGGAAATCCCTAGGGTCGCCATAATGCCATTCAAATTAAGGGTGAGCAGAATACCGACCACCAGCCCCAGCACTAAACCTAATACCGCATTCAATAAACCTTGCACCACAAAAATGCCCATCACCGCCGAGGTACGTAAGCCTTGGGTTTTGAGTACCGCCACGTCGGTGGTTTTATCCACCACCATCATCACCAGCGCTGACACTATATTAAACGCCGCTACGGCCACAATGAGGCTCAGCATTAGCGACATCATGTTTTTTTCCATCTTCACGGCACTAAACAGATGACCATAGGTGTCGCGCCAGTCACTGGTCGTCGCCTCAATACCCTGCTGAGTCAGAACCCGCTTTACGTCCTTAGCCAATGCGGGTGCCATAAAAGGATCGCTCAAATACAGTCTTAACTGATTGATTTCATAGCTCGGTTGACGCATTAAACGTTTGGCATCTTGGTAATGAATATAGGCAA
Source organism: Shewanella sp. BC20 (assembly GCF_003129585.1). NCBI lineage: Bacteria > Pseudomonadati > Pseudomonadota > Gammaproteobacteria > Alteromonadales > Shewanellaceae > Shewanella > Shewanella sp. BC20. Next base: position 230,100 of record NZ_NHRI01000004.1, read on the forward strand.
CGCCCGCATCCACCTGTGAGCCCATCTCAAACACGGCGGACACTAAAAACTTGCGTTGGCTAGGGACTGGGCCGAGCGGCGAATACACCACACCATCGCCACTTAACAGACGCACAGTATCACCCGGGTTCACCTTTAATTGGCGGGCAAGCTCGCTGCCTAAAATGACCTTATATTGGCCACTGGTTAACTCGTTGAATGCGCCAGAATAAGTATGCTGCGCCACCATAGAGAATTTTTCGGCAAGCTCAGGAAACACCCCAAAGACTTGCACGGCGCGGATATTCGCCGCCGATTGCACCATGGCTTGAGTCGACACGCTAGGCGTCACGCCCTGCACGCCCGGTAAGGTTTTGAGTTTGTCCGCTGGAATGGTCCAATCGCTCAGGGGCGCCTCAGTCACCACAGTCAATTGCGGTACGGCGCCCAAAATGCGCTGCTTTAATTGCCCTTCGAGGCCATTCATCACCGAACTGACCACGATTAAGGCCGCTACCCCTAAAAAAATGCCCGAAACGGCAAATAAGGTGATAAAAGAAGCAAAGGCGTTTGCTTTTCTGGCCCGCCAATAACGGTAACCAACGTAGAGAGGAAATCGAAGATCCATTGAAAGAGGGCTGCGTCCTGTGTGCTGAACTTGCTAAATCATAAAGATGGGCACGATAATAGGGGTTTAGGTCCTATAAATAAAGAGGCAAGCCTTGTTCACTGACACCAATCCGTATTTTAGTGTGCCTCATCCCTTCACCGCTTACTTAAGCCTCTGGGACGAAAACCAGCCACTACCCAGTGAAATGGCTTTAAGATCAATGCAATCCCTAGGGATCCAGCTGCTGAGCGAAGTCAAAGCACTCGAGGCCAGTTGCCTGCTGCAACTGCGGCATTTAGACAACGAAGCCAAGGTGGTGGTGGACTTTCTCAAGCTCCAATCCCGCAAGGTCGATTTAGTCCTGCAGCATGTGCTCGAAAAAGAAGTGCAAGAGGGCGATAAATTTAGCGGTTGTCAGTTCGGTGGCAGCGGCATTCGCCTAATGAGCAATGAGGCCCTCCCCCTTGGCCGCCAATATAAGGTGACCTTATTTATCCACGAAGAATTGGTCGCCATTTTATGTTTTGCCAAGGTCACGGCCTGCTTAGTTTCGCAGGAAGGCCAATCCGATGCGCAAGTACAGAGCCCCAACGCCGCATTGCCCTATCTCGTTGACCTCGAGTTTAGTCAAATACTGGATGCAGATGTCGAGCAACTGGTCAAAGCGAGCCTCAATGTGCAACAAAAACAACTTAAACTGCGTAAACTTGCCCGTGACGAGCGTCAATAAAGGCTAGCGTTTTTGCTGGCACCCTAGCGCCCAAGTCACTACAATGAACGCAACTTATTGTGAATGAATCAGTTTATCCCACGCCAATGACACAAATTTCAGCCCTAACACCGCCCGTTGTCAAAAATGGAACTCAAATGCAAACCCTGTCGTGTCTCGCCGGGGTTGGTCAAGCTGTTACCCTCGCCAGCCTAGTTCGCCAACACAAGGGCACAACACTGATTGTGACCAGTGATACGCCGACGGCATTGAGTATCGAGTTAGAGCTCAACTACTTGTTGGCTAAAAGCGCTATTAAGGTGCGACTGTTCCCTGACCGTGAAACCCTGCCCTACGACAGTTTTTCGCCCCATCAGGATTTGATTTCCCAACGTTTAGAGACCCTGTCGCAAATCACCCATGCTGAGCACAGCGTAGTGATTGTGCCGGTGACAACGCTGATGATGCGCTTACCGCCAAAATCCTATTTAAGCTCCAATGTGTTTGTGCTTAAAAAAGGCGATAAATATCAGCTCCATGATGTGCGCCAACAGTTAACCGACACGGGTTATCACTTGGTCGAACAGGTTTACGAACATGGTGAGTTTGCTATTCGTGGCTCGATTCTCGATATCTTCCCCACCGGCGTGAATATGCCGCTGCGTATCGAACTGTTCGATGATGAAGTCGAGACCATTCGCCATTTCGATCCTGAAACCCAGCGCTCATCCACTCCAGTCGATGCGGTGCGCCTATTACCTGCTAAGGAATTCCCTACCGACAGCAGCGCCATTGAAGGTTTTAGGCAACGTTATCGCCGCCGCTTTGAGGTCATAGTCAAAGAGCCTGAATCAGTTTATCAACTGGTGAGCCGCAATTTGATGCCCGCTGGCATTGAGAACTATCTGCCCCTGTTTTTCGATGAGGTCGCGACACTGTTCGATTACCTGCCGAAGGACACTCAGTTAGTCACCCTAGGCGATATCGAAAAGTCCGCCCGCGCACATTTGCAAGAGGTGGAAACCCGTTATGAAGACAGACGGGTCGACCCATTGCGGCCACTGTTGGCACCCAAAGAGCTGTATTTACTGATAGAAGAATTATTTGCCGCCTTTAAGCCGCTGCCTCGTTATCAGTTTATTGCGCCGCAACCCGATGCAGTCGCTGGCGCAGTACAGATTGATACCAATGTGTTGCCCGAGGTAAGCGCTAATCACAAGTTAAAGCAGCCACTGATTGCGCTGCAAGATTACGCCGAGCATGCGCCGCGTATGTTGTTTAGTGCCGAATCGGAAGGCCGCCGCGAAGCCTTGCTCGAACTCTTAGGTAAAATCCAGCTAAAACCGGCGTTATTCGGCCATTTCGATGAATTTATTCAAAGTGATGCCAAACTTGGCTTGATTGTATCTCCCCTCTCCCGTGGTTGTTTACTCGGGCTAGGAAAGCAAACCGCTGTCAGCATCATCTGCGAAACCGAACTCTTTGGTCATCGCATCTCCCAGCAGCGCCGCCGCGAAAAACAACGCCAGATCAGCAACGATACCCTGATCAAAAACTTAGCCGAGCTCAAAGTCGGTCAGCCGATTGTCCACTTAGAGCACGGGGTGGCGCTGTATCAAGGCTTAGTCACCTTAGATACCGGCGGATTAGTGGCCGAATACCTACAGCTGGAATACTCGGGCGGCGATAAACTCTATGTGCCCGTGTCCAACCTGCACATGATCAGCCGCTACAGCGTCGGCGCCGATGGTGAGGCTCACCTCAATAAACTCGGTAACGACACTTGGGCTAAGGCAAAGAACAAAGCGATTGAGAAAATCCGCGATGTGGCTGCCGAGCTGCTCGATGTCTACGCTCGCCGTCAAGCACGCCCAGGTGAGAGCTGCGACATCAACGATGAAGAGTATGCGCAATTTGCCCAAGGTTTCCCCTTTGAAGAAACCGTCGATCAGGAAAGCGCGATTCATTCCGTACTTGCCGATATGCAATCCCCCGTCGCCATGGACCGCCTCGTCTGCGGTGACGTGGGCTTTGGTAAGACTGAAGTCGCGATGCGCGCCGCCTTTGTGGCGGTGAATGCGGGTAAACAGGTGGTGGTGCTGGTGCCTACCACGCTACTCGCCCAGCAGCACTACGAAAACTTTAAAGACAGATTTGCCGACTGGCCCGTGGTGATTGAGGTGATGTCACGCTTTAGAACCGCCAAAGAGCAGACCCAAGTGCTGAAGCTGCTCGAAGAAGGCAAAGTTGATATCGTCATTGGCACCCATAAGCTGCTGCAATCCGAGGCAAAGTTTGAAAACTTAGGCCTGCTTATCATCGATGAAGAACACAGATTCGGCGTAAGACAAAAAGAGAAAATCAAGGCGCTGCGCGCCAACGTGGATATTTTGACCCTCACAGCCACTCCGATCCCCCGCACCTTAAACATGGCGATGTCGGGGATGCGCGACTTATCAATTATTGCGACTCCTCCCGCTAAACGCTTGGCGGTGAAGACCTTTGTGCGCGAATCCGATCCCGCCACCGTGCGTGAGGCCATACTGCGTGAAATTCTCCGTGGTGGCCAAGTGTATTATTTGCACAACAATGTCGAAACCATTGAGAAATGCGCCCAAGATATTAGTACCCTGCTACCCGAAGCGCGGGTGGTGGTGGCCCATGGTCAAATGCGTGAGCGGGATCTTGAGCGGGTGATGTCGGACTTTTATCACCAAAGATTCAACGTGTTAGTCTGTACCACTATTATAGAAACCGGTATCGACGTCCCGAGTGCGAATACGATTATTATCGAACGTGCCGACACCTTCGGCTTAGCCCAGTTGCACCAACTGCGTGGCCGCGTCGGACGCTCTCACCATCAAGCCTATGCGTATTTGATGACGCCGCATCCTAAACGCATGACCAGTGATGCCCGCAAACGCCTCGAAGCCATCGACGCCCTCGAGGATTTAGGCGCTGGCTTTATGCTCGCTACCCAAGACTTAGAAATCCGCGGCGCGGGTGAGCTATTGGGCGATGAGCAGAGCGGTCATATTTCTAAAATCGGCTTTAGTCTCTACATGGAAATGTTGGAGTCGGCGGTCAAGGCGCTCAAACAGGGGAAAGAGCCATCGCTGGCGCAAATGCTCAATCAGCAATGCGAGATGGAGCTAAGAATTCCTGCGCTATTGCCGGAAGACTATGTCGGTGATGTGAATATTCGTCTGTCACTCTATAAGCGCATCGCCAGTTGTGACAGTGAAGAAGCCTTAGATGAACTCAAGGTTGAGCTTATCGACCGCTTCGGTCTGCTGCCCGAGGCCACCAAAAACCTGATGGAAATGACGTTATATAAACATCAGGCAACTCGGCTGGGCGCGACTAAAATTGAGGTACATGCCAAGGGCGGCAGCATCGAATTTAGTGATGATCATGTGATTGATCCCGGCTTTATCATCGGATTACTGCAAAGTCAGCCACAAATCTATCGAATGGATGGGCCGAATAAGTTAAAGTTCATCCTCAATGCCGAAACGGCAAAAGATAGGCTCGCTTTGGTCAAACTCTTGCTCGAACAACTATCGCAACATCGTCTTGGAGATAAATAGTGTTACGTCAACTCGCGGTCTCTATCGCTACACTTATTGCACTTTCACACAGTTCACTTGCCCGTGCTGAAGCTTGGTTCGAGGTCGAAGTCTATATTTTTGAACGCCAAAGTCAGTCGACTGAACAATGGCCGATGGCGCCAATTGAGACTAAAACCAACCGCGCTATCGATCTGATCTCACCGGTTGTGGGTCAAGCTGTGCTCTCCATGAGCAATGAATCCGCGCCCTGCACCTTAGTGTATGACGCCGATGCTAATAGCCATTGCGCTGAAAACACCAGCACAGGTACGAATACGGACGCCACTCCCGAGATGAGTAACGGCGGTACTTTAGCCATTTCAGGCCCAAGCACTACAAGCTCAAATGCGGTGACCAGCTATCGCTACCCGAGTGTGATCCCATCGGAAATCGGCAGTGGTAGCCAAGCCTATGCGTCTCAAGGCAGTGGCCCAGTATTACTCGCCAGCAGCCAAGGCCAATTTGCAAGCATCATCAACAGCCTATCGAGAGAACGTGGTAACCGCAGCTTACTGCATATGACATGGCAACAACCTATGATGGGGAAGAGTGGCTCAGTGCCCATTCGCCTGTTTGCGGGTAAAGATTATTCCGCCAGTTATCACTTCGATGGTCGTCAAATTGTGCAGCAAGCTATGGCAAGCGCTATGCAAGGTGCTAACGGCACGACTGGAATGATGACTGAAACATCTGCGCCACTACTGCCCTCTCCCGTGTGGCAACTCGATGGCACGCTCAATATTTATCTTAGCCATTATCTGTATATCGAAACCGCGCTCAATTTGCGTAAAGAAGGCCGCAAATTAATGCCTGTGGCAGCCGATGAAGCGAGCATGAACACAGCAACAAGTACTGCCGCAGCCCCCGCAAAAGTGATGACGCCTTATTTAATGTCTATTCCGTTGGAGCAAAATCGTCGAGTGAAAAGTGATGAGATCCATTATCTCGATCATCCCGAAATGGGCATGGTGATCCAAATCCGTAAGATGGCGCAACCTAACGCTTAAAACCTATTAGCCCTAATCGAATAAAAAGCGGTCATGCAATGCATACCGCTTTTTTATTGCCTAAGGGGTGAACAGCCATTCAGGTGACGCCGAAAAGCGTAAAAAAAATTAGCGTACTATCGAGAAATCCAAATAAATATCATCACCTTGGTCTTCATTCACCGTCACCCTCAGTCCATCGGTACAAGGTACTCCAACCTCACACCAGGCGATAAGACTATCCACCGCAGGATCATTGCCCTGGGCAAGAATTTCAACACTGCCATCGGCGCAGTTAGTCACATAACCTGTGACACCAAGCGTGCGAGCCTTTGTTAGGGTCGCATGTCTGCAGCCCACGCCCTGCACTTTTCCCGTTAATTGAATAAGCACCCGTTTCATTGCGCCTCCCCTGTAAGGTGAGCCTTGTTATTAGCATGCGGTTGTTATCATGCGGCTATTATCATGCGTCTTTGCGTCGCTCACGTAAAAACGATTCCAGCCTAAGCATAGCCGAGTTTTCAGCTGCGATAAGGGAGAGTTTTGCTAAGTAATGGATTTAAGAGTAAAAAAGCAAGTATAAAAAAACAGCTAACGAGACCGCTGTTAGCTGTGTCGGGCGACATACGCAAAAGGTTATCCATGAATGGACAAATTGGCATAAAAGTTTGTAGCATTTTGTAACAAACTATTAAGAGGGGCTACTTTACACAATTCATGATTAATTTCAACAAAATGATAGATAAAGCCATACAAATAGAGTGTATTTAATGCTTTTTGCTGAAATAACCAGCTAAACCAGACACATATACCGTTGAGCATTCTAAATAACAGCATAACTTCATCTGAGTCTGGCTTCACTCATACAAGGTAACCAAACACCAACAGCTTGAAAATAGGATGCTTCTTGAAGGGGAAAACATGAACAGAGGCAAAGCGCTTATCGCCAGAATATTCCGCGATAAGCCTCTTTAACGAAAAGATAAGCGAATAACGATTTAACTCAACTTAAAGGCTTTTATCTTAGGTAAATGGGCGGCTAACTGCGGGAATTTATGGGCCTGCGTCTCATCCCATTCGATGGTGTAATAAGGCTTAAGCGCCTCGGCAGTAGCCTCACTGTCGAGCACTTCATCCACACGAGACAAAATACACATGGCTCTGTGGGTATTCTTCAACCTGAATTCAGAGACACACTTATTGGCGATATCGGCATACTCTTCCGGGCGGTCAATTTTCCCTTGCATCGTCTCTTCGGGATGAAGATTGGGATTGATTAACACTGACTTTAATCCGTTTAAAAAACCAATTCGCTCAGCCCAATATGCCCCTAAGCCGACCCCGACCATTAACGGTGCGGGATCGTCGCAATACTGCATTTGCTTGGCGACTTCTTTCAATAAATGCTGCATATCATGCTTGGGATGCAAAGTGCTGTAGCTGATAAGCCGCACATCTGGGTCAATAAACTGCAACTGACGCATTTTTTCGTGATTACCAGGGCTAGTTGCATCGAATCCATGAAGATAAAAAATCATATTGAGACCTTTTAACAATCTGCCAAACACGGCGCATGCTACTAACCCTAGCAAATATTCATTGCAGAACCTTGCGCTACATCAAACTTTTGCCTGTTGTGCGAGCTGGATTTGCTCAGCCAGCTGCTTGGCATTTTCCCAACGGCTAGCATTTTCTAGTGCGATAGCTGTCTGCGCCGCATTGGGTTTGAGTAAACTCGCCGGATGTTGTGGCGCCGAGGCGGGCCATACAAAGCCATTTAACAGTGACATAACGCCCGGATTATCGTTACAGACCAAAATCATATCGCAACCCGCATCCAAGGCAGCTTGAGCGCGACCTAAATAATCCCCTGCAAAGGAAGCGCCCTTCATCCCCAGATCGTCGGAGAAAATTACCCCGTTAAAGCCCAGCTCTTTGCGTAGGATCTGTTTTAACCAGTAGCTTGAAAAGCCCGCAGGATTAGGGTCAACCTTAGGGTAAATGACATGGGCTGGCATAATGCCCGATAATTTACCCATAGCAATCAAATCTTTAAACGGCAAAATATCTTGATTAAAAATCGCCTCAGCTTCACGCTCATCGATAGGTTGCGCAATATGGGAGTCCGCCGCCACGCTACCATGACCGGGGAAATGTTTACCCACAGCGCCCATGCCCGCCTCGGCCATACCCTCAATAAAACTCTGCGCTAATGCAATCACTTCCTCGGGCTTTGCACTAAAACTACGTTTACCGATCACTTGGCTAATGCCGTTAAGATCGAGCACAGGTGCAAAACTTAAGTCGATGTCACAGGCGAGTAATTCGATGGCCATTAAAAAGCCTAATTCGCAGGCCCAACGTTTAGCGAGAACCATATCGCCCTTAGCCGCGGGTAAAATATCCCCCATGGCCGGGATCAGGGTAAATCCTTCACGGAAACGCTGTACTCGCCCGCCCTCATGGTCAACGGCAATCAAAATCTCGGGACGAATTTGGCGGATCTGTTGCACTAAGGCAATTAACTGCTCACGGCTGGAAAAATTGCGGGAAAACAGGATCAAACCACCCACCTGCGGATGGCGCAGCATCTCGGCTTCAGCTTCGCTAACGTCTAAAGACAGCAGATCCAACATTAGATAACTCATATTTCTCCCTAAAAATTCTTATTCATACTCAAAAAATAACCATAGCGATACTGACCACTGGGTTCACAAAAATCCCCGAAAAGCGAGCCATTCGCCGTCAGACTTTGCCACAAAGCAATTATGTTGCCGATAAATTCGACATTCACCATAAGCTAATTAAGCTCAGCTTATCCGAAGTCTTTCTAATCAAAAAAACTAATGTGAATCTTGATACTAAACTGTGGGATACTGACCTTAAACGTATCACACAAGCACATTTTGTGTGGTTGATGCCTGCAGTTTGCCAGAGTTTACGACATAAAAACCAGCGTATTGGCGCGGTAACTGCAAAGATCTTCCACGCACAGACTAAAATAAAAATCGAGACACAACAGGACTTCAACCATGATTAGCGTATTCGATATGTTCAAGATCGGCATTGGCCCTTCGAGTTCACACACTGTTGGCCCAATGAAAGCGGGCAAAATTTTTATGCAGCACCTTGCTGATTCTGGTCAGATTGCCCAAGTGGATGAATTAAGAGCCGAACTCTTTGGTTCCCTCGGTCAAACGGGTAAAGGGCACGGCACGGGGAAAGCCGTTATTTTAGGTTTAATGGGTGAAGATCCAGAAACCGTCGACACAGACAGCATCGATGGCATTCTTGAGCAAGTGTCGAAAAACGAGACCCTCACCCTCAGCTGCGGCAAAGTAGTCAAGTTTACCCGTGAAGACGGCATTACCTACCATAGACGCAAAACGCTCCCCGCCCATGCCAACGCCATGACACTGTATGCCTACAGCAAAGGCGAATGTATTTTTGAGCGCACTTACTACTCTGTCGGCGGTGGATTTATCTTAGACGAAGATGAAATCCATCAACGCAATGCCTCACCAGCATCACAAATTGAATCTGCACCTTACGATTTTAATAGCAGCGCCCAATTACTGGATTTATGTACTGAGCATGGCCTGAGCATATCTTCCCTAATGATGGCCAACGAGCTTAGCCTCGCCAGCGAAGAAGAAGTCAAAGCAAAACTGTGGAATATCTGGCAAACCATGAAAACCTGTATTGAACGGGGTTATCAGAAGGAAGGTATTCTGCCTGGCGGTTTAAAGCTGCGTCGCCGCGCACCTGCACTCTATCGCCGTCTCAAAGCCGAAGGCCGTAACAACGTCGATCCGTTAACTGCAATGGATTGGGTCGATTTATTCGCCCTCTCGGTGAACGAGCAAAATGCAGCCGGCGATCGCGTTGTCACCGCACCGACAAACGGCGCCGCGGGTATTATCCCTGCCGTGCTGTGTTACTACGATACCTTCGTGCAAGAAGTCGATATCGATGTTTGCGCCCGTTACCTGTTAACCGCTGCTGCGATTGGTATTTTATACAAGAAAAATGCCTCGATTTCGGGCGCAGAAGTCGGCTGTCAGGGCGAAGTTGGCGTAGCCTGCTCAATGGCGGCCGGCGCATTGACCGAAATCATGGGCGGCACAGTCGAACATGTTGAAAACGCGGCCGAAATTGGCATGGAACATAACCTAGGCTTGACCTGCGACCCAGTAGGCGGCCTAGTACAAGTTCCTTGTATTGAACGTAATGCGATGGGTGCAATCAAGGCGATTAACGCATCACGCATGGCGCTGCGCGGCGACGGTAACCACAAGGTATCACTGGATAAAGTGATTAAAACCATGATGGATACAGGTAAAGATATGCGCAGTAAATACAAAGAAACCGCCAAAGGTGGCCTTGCTGTAAACATTGTTGAGTGTTAATCCACTCATGCTGATAATCGACTTACCGATTTAACACTGTCATGCCGCGCTTAACGTTCAAACCTAAACGATTAAGCGCGGCATTTGTTTATCAAAAAACCAGTCAAAGTTTAGTTCGCCGCCTTCATTGATGAATTCGAATATTTGGCAATCACTCCTGCCCATGTTTTTTCAATTTCAGGAATAAGCTGCGCAAACGCCTGTTTTTCGGTCACCCTACGTAAATCATCGACTGCATCAGAGGTGCTCCATACCGACGCGTTGCGACTCTCCTTAGCCGTCGACTCCGCTAATCCATACAAATATTCGGTGCGCACATCAAACAGAGCCGCCGATACGGTTGTCGTCACACTCACTTCTTTATTCTTTAACAGCCCAATGGAAGCTACACGATAAATATAATGCGGATAATTGACCTAAGCGACGCCAGTTTTATACGAAAAATAAAGTAGAGAGACATATAAAACTAGAGTGAAAAATACGTCACATTGAAAGTATTGAAATTGAATTGATGAGTATTGAAATTGAATTGATGAGTATTGAAATTGAATTGATGAGTATTGAAATTGAATTGATGAGTATTGAAACGTGCGTTGTAGGTTGTAATAAGCAACGACTATTGATGCAATTAAGCAAACAAAAGAAAATTCCAGCGGACTATATTGGCAATAGCTCGAAATAAATAATGACGGCCAAGATTTGGCTAGACCGTCATTTAGGCGGCGACGACATGGCGCTGTACCCTTAATGGGTGCAAGCGATTGTGCATCACCTTAATAGTTTCAAATTGCGTCATAGTTTTAGCGCCTGATAACACACATTCTGGCGATAATAACATCACCAACGCGGATTGTAGGGTGTTTTCGATGACTAAGACTAAAGCCCGTTGTTTTTGGCATTTAAGCTCAAAGACTTTACCCACATCGCTAAATACGCATACATCGCTGCAATCAAAAAACCATGATTTAGGCATTTGCGGTGTCAGCATAAAATGCGCGGCTGTCGCATTTAAGGCGATTTGCACTATGGCGGCATCGGTAAGGGATAAGGTTTTCGGCAACTTATCGAGTAAGCTCATATAGAATTTGGCGTGCGCAATATTAAACTCCATGCTTGATAAGGCATCAGGAATTAATGATTTTGCTTTATAAGCCGTCAGAAATTCTATCTCGGAACCTAACGAAACGCCTAATACACCGTACGAATCGTTATATTTCCAGTGCCAATCCTTTTGTGGCAATAATAACATAACGTTTACCTACTATTTGAACACTCGCACATCATAGTAGATATTTTATTCAATATCAAAATAAAAATAATAAAATACAAATTAGTTAACAATTACTTAGTGGATCTATTTAAAGATCTTAACTGCGATCTATTGATCGTTTTAGATCGCAGTTAAGATAAATGATCGTAGTTTAGATCCCTATTGAGATCTAAAGATCATTATTTTAAACGGTAAGCTTCAACAATTTCTTTAATTAACTTTGGACCTTGGTAAATAAAACCTGAGTAAATTTGCACCATAGTCGCGCCCGCATCAAATTTTGCTAAGGCATCTTCGGCGCTATTAATACCACCTACTCCAATAATCGGGATCTGACCATTTAAACAAGTAGCTAATTGTTTGATCACTTTAGTTGAAAGCTCAGTCAATGGTTTACCACTTAACCCACCGCTTTCATTGGCATTCGCAAGGCCACTCACACCGTCACGGGTTAAGGTAGTGTTAGTCGCAATCGCGCCATCAAACTTGTTTTTAATCAAGGATTGAGCAATATTTTCGATTTCTTCCGTGGTTAAATCAGGCGCAATTTTAAGGGCAATTGGCACATATTTTTTATGTTTCTCGGCCAACTCAAGTTGCTTAGTTTTTAATGCGCTTAATAATTCGTCTAATAGATCGCCATATTGTAGCGATCGTAATCCGGGTGTATTCGGTGATGAAATATTCACAGCAATATAGGCTGCATAGGGATAAACTTTGTCCATGCAGATCAAATAATCGTCTTTACCCTGCTCTACTGGAGTGTCTTTATTTTTACCAATATTGACCCCAACCATGATATCGGTTTTCTTTGCGATCAAATTTTTGACCAGATTATCGACACCTTTGTTATTAAAACCCATGCGATTGATGATTGCCTTTGCGGGTTTTAATCTAAATAAACGGGGTAAATCATTACCGGGTTGTGGTCTTGGGGTCACTGTACCCACTTCCACATGACCAAATCCCATCGCATGAAAGGCATCTATCGATTCGCCATCTTTATCCATACCTGCGGCAAGGCCGACAGGGTTTGGAAAAGTCAGTCCCATAAAGCTGACGGGCGCTGGCGCAATATTCTGGGCATAAAACGCATTCAATGGACTATTACCTGTCATTTTCAGGCTGCCAATGGCTAAATTATGCGCTCGCTCAGGATCCATCTGAAACATGACTTTCTGTGCGATTTTATAAAACATGTATTTTCCTCGACCTAAAAAAAGCCCCGGCGATCGCCAGGGCTTCTGATTGTTATAAAAGTTTACTTATGGCCTTCGCAATGAAGGATCAGAAGGTTCAGTTCACGCAGGGCGACAGAGAACTTAGCAAACTCATGGCTTTGCGACGTTTTGAAGTCAGCGAGCATATGGAACCATCTTTCCAGTAGGGCTTGATTGGTATCAATCCACTGAGAAATAACGCTTTGAGCGTCACAGGTTGCACTGCATGTTCTTAAGACCACTGACGTCAACGCACGTTGTTGCCAATCCAACTCTTCCCTAAAGGCTGCACGAGCCAGTGCTTGCCAATGGTTTGCCACAGGCTGTGCACTGATCTGCTCTAGGAACCAGTGCAGCTCAACGCGGGCACCGAGTTTGAAATATGTCTCGGCAACGAGCTCAACTGTTTTCTCTTCGGCTTGGGCAATTTGCGCAATATCCAGAGCCGAGAACAGTGTACTCATGTTAGCCACGACGGTCGCCACATTCTGAGGCACGTTCTCTTTCATAAGAGCGTTGATCTCAGCTTGGATACCCGCCGCTTCTTCTTCTACCAAGTAAGAATGAACATTCGCTTTGATTTGTTCAAATACAGGTTTGAAGAAGGCTACAGTTTGCTCGATGCTCCAAGTACGGTTGCGGTGACGCAGGAACCAGCGGCAAGCACGGCGCATGTTGCGACGTAATTGATGCAGCATTTCGCCCTGAACCACAGCAGGAACAATACCGTTTAAGTCAGTGATCGCTTTAGTTAATTCAGCTAAACCAAACACTTCGCGAGCCATAGTGTAACAAATTGCCGCGTCGGCAACTGAGGCACCAGTCTCATCTTGCATACGTTGAACAAAGTTCAGACCCATGTCGTTGACCAATTCGTTGGCCAGTGACGTGGCAATGATTTCACCGCGCAGTGGGTGCGTCACCATTCTGTGGCTATACAGTTCCTGAAGTTGTTTCGGGAAGTAAGCAATCAACAGTTGGCTCAGCAGTGTGTCTTCGGTGATTTCTTGAGTCAGTAACTGCTCTTTCAGTACCATCTTAGCGTACGCCACCAGTACCGATAGTTCAGGACGCGTTAAAGCGCGGCCATTGGCTAAACGTTCTGCCAGCTCTTCTTCCGATGGTAAGAATTCTAAGGCGCGGTCTAACTTGCCTTCTTTTTCCAGATACTGGATAAAGCGAATTTGCTCTTTTAACTGCTCAGCACCACGGACTTGGGTGACCGAAATCGTACGGGTTTGATCTTTACAATCCTGCAGTACGATTTGGCCGACTTCTTCAGTCATCTCTTCCAGTAAACGGTTACGTTGCTTGAGTGTCAGTTCACCCTCAGCCACTAACGCGTTTAATAGAATTTTGATGTTAACTTCGTTGTCAGAACAGTCCACACCACCCACGTTATCCACGAAGTCAGTGTTGATACGACCGCCGTTAGCCGCGTATTCGATACGACCTAACTGAGTACAACCTAAGTTACCACCCTCGCCCACGATCTTGGCGCGCAGTTCGCGACCATTGACACGCAGTGCATCGTTAGCGCGGTCGCCCACTTCTGCATGGGTTTCGCGTGATGACTTAACATAAGTACCGATACCACCGTTCCAAATCAGATCCACTGGCATTTTCAGCAGTTCTTTCATCAGCTCAGTCGGAGTCATCGACGTCTTTTCCGTTTCCAGCATTTGCTTCATTTCAGCAGACAATGGAATGGACTTAGATGAACGCAGGAAGATACCGCCGCCCTTAGAAATCAGCTTGCTGTTGTAGTCTTCCCAGGTTGAACGTGGCAGCGCGAATAAACGGGCACGTTCTTCATAGCTGGCAGCTGTATCTGGATTCGGGTCGATAAAGATATGCATGTGGTTGAATGCAGCCACAAGTTTTGTGTGCTTAGACAACAACATACCGTTACCGAATACGTCACCCGCCATGTCACCAATACCTAAACAGGTAAAGTCTGTGGTTTGACAATCGATACCCACTTCGCGGAAGTGACGTTTAACCGATTCCCAACCACCTCTGGCCGTGATACCCATTTTCTTATGGTCGTAACCGTTACTACCACCCGATGCGAACGCATCGCCTAACCAGAAGTTGTATTCTTGAGAAATCGCGTTAGCGATGTCAGAGAAGGTGGCAGTCCCTTTGTCTGCCGCGACCACTAAATATGGATCATCTTCATCGTGACGGACTACATCTACCGGGTGAACGATTTCACCGTTAACGATGTTATCTGTGATATCGAGCAGTGCACGGATAAAGATGCGGTAACATTCTTGACCTTCGGTGAAGAAGGCTTCGCGGCCACCTTCAGTAGGCAGTTGTTTACAAACGAAACCACCTTTCGCACCCACAGGTACAATTACGGTGTTCTTCACTTGTTGTGCTTTTACTAAGCCAAGCACTTCGGTACGGAAGTCTTCACGACGGTCAGACCAACGCAGACCACCACGAGCCACTTTACCGTAACGTAAATGCACACCTTCAACCCGTGGCGAATAAACGAAAATTTCGAATTTCGGCAGCGGACGCGGCATTTCAGGAATTAACGAAGGCATGAATTTAAACGAGATATAACTCTTAGATTCGCCTTTGGCATCCAGTTGGTAGAAGTTAGTACGCAACGTGGCGTTAATCAGATCGAGGTAACGACGGATAATACGGTCATCATCTAGGCTCGATACTTCGTCTAAACGTAGGTTGATCTGCTCCATAAACTTGCCCAGAGTACGGGTCTTCAGTTTTGGATTGAACTTACGGATAAACATTTTCACCAACAAATCAGCGATTTGTGGGTAACGGCCGAAGGTTTCTTCGATGTAAGCTTGGCTGAATGTCGCATCGATTTGACGCATGTACTTAGCGTAAGCACGCAGTACTGACACTTCACGGCCAGTTAAACCTGACGCCAGAATGATGCGGTTAAACCCGTCATCTTCTAATTTCTTTTGCCACACTTGAGAAAGTGCAGTTTGGAATCTGTCTTGGCTGTCGGCGATATTGTCGGTATTAGTGACTTTAACCGTCATTAAGAAGTCTAGGATCCAGAAGGTAGAACCGTCTGAGGTCGTCACTTCATAGGGGCGCTCGTTGATCACGCGCAGACCAAAGTTTTCCAACATCGGCAGTACGTCAGAAAGATGGATTGGCTCATCTTTATGGAACAGTTTTAAACGCACTTTGTTGTCGTTCAACGCAGCTTCCTGCGGTTGATAGAACAACATGCCTAACTTGTGATCGTCATCCAAGGCTTCGAGCTGTTGCATATCAACAACCGCTGAACTTGGTAATACGTCTTCTTTATAGCTCTGTTCGAAGGCGTTAGCGTAACGCTTCATCAGATGAGTACCGGCTTCTTCACCTAAGGCAGTGTTTAGCGCGGTATTTAACTTATCTTCCCACGAGCGTGCCGCTTCAATTAAATTGTTTTCAATGGCAGCCACATCTACATCCATATTATTGTTATCAACTTTGACAATGTAGTGAGTACGGGCCAGGGTTGACTCGGAGAAATACGTCGTAAACTCTACATCTTCTTTGCTGTTAAAATGCTGAGCCAGAATACGTTGGGTATCTTGGCGAAGTTTAGTGTTGTAACGATCTTTTGAAACGTACACTAAACAGGATAAGAAACGACCGAAACCATCTTTGCGAACAAAGAGTTTCAGTTTGTCCCTGTCTTGCATCTCGAGCACACCGTGCGCCGTGTGTGCTAAATCATCCACATTGGCTTGGATTAGCTCATCGCGCGGCAGGTTTTCGAGAATGTTCAGCAGGGCTTTATAGTCGTGAGAACGTGGCGTTAAACCTGAACGGTCTAATACGCGCTGGACTTTTTCGTTCAGCAGCGGGATCTCACGTGGGCTGCGGTTATATACATTTGAGGCGTACAAACCGATGAATCTATCTTCACCGACCACATTGCCTTTCTTGTCGAAGCGTTTGATACCGATATAGTCCACATAGGCAGGACGGTGCACGCGGCTCTTGGCGCTGCTCTTGGTCAGGATCAGTAAACTGTGGTCTAAGGCTTCTTTACGGGCACTGTCAGAGAAGCTTGATAATAACAAACCTTGCTCTGGCTGAGTCTTATGGTGCTTATTCATTAAACCTAAACTAGAGGCCATATTTGGCACTAGCTCGACGTCGCCTTCAACGCGTTTTAAATCGTATTGACGGTAACCCAGTAAGGTAAAGTGATGATTATTAAGATAAGTTAGGAAGTTAATCGCTTCTTCTAACTCTTGCTTCTCACCGGGGAAAGGACGCTTAGGTAAATCTTTAATGGTCTCACTCAGCTTAGCTGACATCGCGCTCCAGTCGTTGACTGATGCAGCCACATCACCCAGCACAGATTGGATTTCGCGCTCAAGGGCTTTGATATCCACACTGCTGCTTTGACGGTCGATTTCAATCAGGAAAACGGCAACGTGTTCAGTGCTGTCAGGGCTTTGATTCAGGTAAGTGACTTTAGTTACATCCTGGGCTGAACGCTCAATCGCCAGCGGAGTGTGTAACATCATGTGAGCCGTAATACCCATACGATTCAATGCCATACCAACTGAATCTACCAGGAATGGCATGTCAGGTTGGATAACTTCAATGATCGAATGAGTTGATTGCCAGCCGTGTTTTGACTGACTTGGATTGAATACTCTGAGGTGAGTCTCCCCTTTCGGGGTTTTGTTTAGTGCATTCCATAAACTGAGAACCGCACCATACAGGTCGCTGTCGTTACGCGCATTGAGGTCGTCTTTCGACATGTGGGCATAAAGGCAGGTCGCGAACTGTTCAACTTGCTTGGCTTGTGAATTAGGGACTTTAGCGTGAATTAAACTGACTACATTTTCAAGTAGTACTGAAGGCATTGCATCTTTCAAGGCCATGTTGCTGTTTCCTTAAGCGTCTATGGCAGCGCTTTTTTTCATTATTTGGATGCTTCGGCTTAACGATCTCAGAAAATTAGTGTGATCCAGATCGTCGCGCGAAGTTTATTACTAAATCCTCTGTATTTCGAGGAAAATTTTAGTGGTACATCCTCTGTAAATCCAGCCAGAGCGTAAAGATGTGATAACAGGTGAGCAAAAAATCAAAAAAACAGCGTTTATATTCAAAGACAATGGGGAGTCAAAAACTCCCCATTGTTTGTAACTACTTAGCCTGCCGCCAGAATACCGCTGCCAGTGCTGGCAGGATAATTATGGCGCCCAACATATTTACCACAAACATGAAGGTGAGCAGGATCCCCATGTCCATTTGGAACTTAAGCGCCGAGAAAAACCAAGTGCTCACCCCAATCGCCAACGTCAGGCCCGTGAATATCACCGCACTGCCCCGCTCGACTAACGCTTCATAGTATGCTTGTTGTACTGGCATCCCATTCGACAACTTAGATGACATGGTCGACAGGATATAAATACCGTAATCAACACCGATACCTACACCGAGGGCAATAACGGGTAAGGTACTGACTGCTAAGCCAATATTGAGTTGAGTCATCAGCGCCTGCGCCAACGTGGAGACCACATAGAGCGGGATAATCACCGCGACTGTCGCTTTTAATGACTTAAAGCTGATAAGACAAAGCACAAATACCGCGCCATACACATAAATCATCATAGGTAATTGGGCTTCAGCTACCGCTTCGTTGGTCGCCGCCATCACCCCAACAGGACCAGACGCCAGCTTAAATTGCAGCTTGTCATTGTCCATTTTGGCCGCGACCGCTTTCACCTTAGCGACAACCGTTTCAATGGTTTCCGCCTTATGATCCTGCATAAATAGATACACAGGCATCACTGAGCAATCACCATTTAACAAGCCCGATGTCGTTGGGATCTGACCAATCGCCTGCACTAAACTGGCGGTCGTACGGGGCAGTACTTCCCATCTTGGGTTGCCTTCGTTAAAGCCCGCATTCACTTTTTTCGCCACCGAGGCCAAGCTAACTGTCGATTCTACACCTGGGGTATTACGCACTAACCATTCAAACTCATCAATTTGCGTTAACATATCGTGGTAAGTACAGGCTTCTGGGCTCGCTTCCACAATCACAGTCATCACGTCGGTGGTGATAGAAAAGTGATCCGTAATAAAGAAGGTGTCCAAGTTGTAGCGTGAATCTTGGTGTAAAGCCGGCGCGCCGCCTTGCAGATCGCCAATTTTCATCTGATTAGCCTGTTGCAGACCGGCAAAATACAAGGCAATTGTCGCCGCAATTACTACCACCGCGTATTTCGGCGTGGCAAATTTGGCAAGGTAGCGCCAAATCGCCTCGGCTCGCACTTCATCCGAAGTCGGCGCGCCCTGAGGTGCAACCTTGAGTTCAGTGAAAGAAATCACTAAAGGCAGAAGGATAAGGTTAGTGAAAATAATCACGCCCACACCGAGGGATGCCGAAATGGCCAGCTCACGGATGATACCGATATCAATGGATAACAGTGTGATAAAACCGACCGTATCAGAGAGCAGCGCCACCCCACCAGGCACCAATAAACTGCGAAACGCAGAAGCCGAAGCCGCCTTAGTGGTTTGTCCGTCCATCACGCGGCGTCTGACCGCGTTGATCATCTGCACTCCGTGACTCACCCCGATAGCAAAGACGAGGAATGGCACCAGAATTGACATAGGATCTAAGCCAAAACCGATAACCGTCAGTAAACCCAGCTGCCAGATCACCGCCGTTAAGCTACAGACTAAAGGCAATAAGGTCAGGATAAGTGACTTGGAAAACAGATAAACCATTACTGCCGTAATCAAAATGGCAATCACGAAGAACAGTAATACGCCTTTGGCGCCATCGGCCACATCTCCCGCCATCTTAGCAAAACCGATAATATGGATTTTCACCTTATCGGTTTCATACTTACCGCGAAGTTCCTTCTCCAGCTGAGCGGCAAAGGCGATGGTATCTAAGGGCTTACCCGTTTGTGGATCAAAGTCCATCAACTGAGCCGACACCATAGCGGCACTGTAATCGTTGGCAATCAAACGCCCCACAATGCCTGCTTTTTCAATGTTATCGCGCACCGTATTCAAACCCGCTTCGGTGGTCGTGAAATCGGCGGGGATCACAGGGCCGCCCGCAAAACCATCTTCCACGACTTCGGTAAAACGGGTCGAAGGTGAAAATAAGGATTTCACCTGTGAGCGGTCAACACCGGGAATAAAAAACAACTGATCGTGAACGTTTTTAAGGGTGTCGAAAAAGTTAGGGTTAAAAATATTGCCGCTGGTATCTTCCACCGCCACCATAATGCTATTCGCCCCACCAAAATCTTTTTGGTGTTTGAGGTAAGTTTGCATATAGCTATGATTAAGCGGAATATTTTTAATGAATGCCGCATCCATTTTTAATTGGCTCGCTTGGTATCCCAAAAAAACCGTCAGCAAAATAAAAATGCTCACCACCCAAGCACGGTTGCGGAATAAAAATGACTCAAATCCGTTGACCAGTTTTTCTAACATCTTATCGGCCCTGTTATTGTTGTTTTATCATTTATGGCTTTAGAGTGAGTAGCCCTTGGCTACCCGATAACCACACATTCCCTTGGTTATCTTTGGCAATCGAAACTAAGTTTTCCCCCTGGCGACGCGTGACAATACTCGCACTATCATCCTGATTTAGCTGAATAACGACGCCAGCATTCCCCACAAGATACAAGCTAGTATCTGAGTTCACCAAGGCGCCATTGATGGATGACTGCACGGGTATTTCAATCTCGTCCCATTGGCCAAGGCTCAAATCTGCCTTAAATACGTGTCCCCTCAATCCCATCACGTAGACAGCATCCTGCAATTGAATGGCATTGAACATAGAGCCGTCGTAATCAAACCCAGTACGGGTAAAGGTTTGGCCCTTATCGGCCGACACAGCCACAAGCCCCAATTCCCCTACCAGTAACAAACGACCATCATTGAGCACGATCATCCGGTTAAAATGTGGCAGTAACGAGGCGCGTTCGGTCAGATAAGCGGCTTGGTCGCTATTCTTTAACTCAGCCAAATAGGACACGTCTTCTTCGGCCAGCAACTCTTCGTGGAATTCTTCTGCCCAAGTCTTGCCACCATCATGGGTTCGATAAAACAATCCATAAGCCCCAATGGCCATTCCGTCCTGCTCATTGAGAAACAGCACATCGAGGAAGGGTTTTTCAATTTCAGTTGACTGCATTTGCAACGACCATGTCTGGCCGCCATCTTGAGTGTGCAAAATAGTAGCATCGTGCCCGACAGCCCAGCCGAGTTTTTCATTTAAAAAGAACACTTTTGTCAGCTGCGCCGAGGTCGGTGTCGGCACTTGTTGCCAAGTGTCTTTCAGCACGAGCACATGGCCACGCTCACCCACGGCAACTAAACGCTGTCCCGCATGGGCAATATCTAACACGAGAGAAGATGCCGCTAAGGGCTGAATTTGCGAGAAAGTCTCAGACACGGCTGAAAATGAAGGGGAAGAAAAGAAACAACCAACACTGATTGCAGCGGCGCATTGAAGGATGCGAAACGACATACAAACTTCCTTAAACTAATGAGGGGCGCTTAGCGCCCCTTATACCGTGGCTGATTAACGAATACCTTCACGACGCAGTGCATCAGGCGTGAAGTTCGCTTCACTCAGTTTGGCATCGAAGTTATACATTCCACTTTGGTTGTCTAACCCCATGGCCAAATAACGACGGGACTGCAGATCGTGGAACACTTCTAAGGTATCCCACTGTGTTGGGACTTCGTAGTAGTTCAAGCCGTGGGCAACCGCCACACGGTAGAGTTCATCACGGTTGTCATACAGATCAGCAATCGACACTTGCCATGAATCTTCGTCAAGATACATCACACGGGTTTTGTAGATGTGGCGCATACCGTCTTTCAGTGTCGCCTTTACTTCCCATACGCGGTGTTTTTCCCAGCGGACATACTCAGGATTAATATGACCGGGTTTTAAAATCTGATCATATTTCAACTTGTCTGAGTGCAATTTGTAGTCGTTGTAAGGAATATAGATTTCTTTCTTGCCCACAAGCTCCCAGTTATAGCGCACGGGAGAGCCGTTAAACATGTCGAAATCATCTGTTGTGCGCAGACCATCGGATACGGTACCCGGTGTATCAAACGCAACGTTGGGTGCCTTACGCACGCGGCGTTGACCCGTGTTATAAGTCCATGCTTGGCGCGGCAGCGCCTCTTGGTCCATGGTTTCTTTCACTAACAGTGCCGTACCTGCTAAACGAGCGGGCTGAGTCACCACTTGCTTAAAGTAGAACAGCGTGTTGCTGGCCTTTAATTGATCAAGGGTGATTTCAGGGCGGGAATATTCGAAGCGAATTTCCTCAGCGGTTTCCACTAAGGTGTAGCTGCCATCGGCCGTTGGTGCCGCTTGGCTACGTGAAGTTTCCACATCCACACCACGGAAGCGCAGAATATGGTTCCAAATCGCTTCTAAACCATTGGCAGGGATCGGGAATGGAATACCAATCGATGCGCCCGAAATACCGTTACCCTGTGCAACCAGTTCAGCGCGAGTGGCGTTGGCTTTGGTCGCATCATAGACAAATTGCGGTACTGACGCGCTGCGGCGCGTTTTATACACATTCATCTTGTAAGTATCTGGGTAAAGCTCGAACAATTTCATTTGACCAGGAGTCAAAAAATCCTTGTATTGGGCTTTGTTAGCATTGGTAATGGTAAATTCAATTTTATCCTCTGGGAAAGGATCAGGGTGATGCATCCCCTTAGTATAACCTGCGACAGGCTTAGTAATACCGCCATCCCAAGCCGGAATAGAGCCATCAGCATTGCCAGCCTTTTCTGCGCCTAATGGCGTCAATTCGTTACCCAGCTTGGCTGCTTCTGCTTCGGAGACTTTTGCCATCGCTGCTGGTGCTACAAGCGCCATTACGACAGCGCTTGCCAATATCGACAGTTTCTTCATTGTTATAGTCCTTTAGATCGAATACTTGATATTGAAAGAAATATAATCACGATCTGACATCGCGTTGGTTGTTCCCACTCCGCCAAAGAAGTTGTTGTAGGATAAGTCCGCACCCCAACGGTTTTGGTATTCAAAATTCAGACCTAAGGCCACTGACTTACGTCCTTCGGTAAAGAGGAACATTGGATCTGGCGTAATACCGTCAACATCGTGTGAGAAAATCAACCGTGGTGACATGTTCACGCCCGCAAACAAGTTGTTAAACTCTGCTTTCGCCACCAGACGGTATCCCCACGCGAAATCTGTTGGGAATGGGTTAGTTTCTGGACCATTGTGCACGGCTTGGATGATGCCTGGCATATCGGGATTACCGCCAGAACGTGCGGTACCTGGGCCATTAAGACGTAGTTCATCAAAACCTGGCATATCGTGGATCCATACCCCACCGACTTCAGCCAACATCGTCAAGTTATCCAATCCCAAGGTCGGACCGAATAAATGCGTGAAGGTGACTTGCGCTTGAGTGGTATCTAGGCGAATAAAACCGTCAACGGTTTCGCCAGGTTGTACGCCATCAATTTGAGAAATGCCGTCGAATTGAGAAGCACGACCTGCATTGGCTAACTGTTGTGGCATACCCGCAAATAGCAGCTCAACGTCATCGATTTGCAGCGGTTCATCTTGACGGTGAGCGATTTCAGCGCCGACTGAGGTATCGCCCAATGAGGTGTTAAAACTGAAACCATAAAGTTTAATGTCTTCAGGGTAAACAATTTGCGCCTTAGAGAAGCTCTTTAAGCTGAGCAGCAATTCGCGGTTAATATCACCCGCATTTTGACCGAGTACTGCAAGATCTGACAACAGTGCGCCAGTGCTAAAATCTGCGGCGGTACCACTGATCAGCGGACGACGGCTGTGGTAGTTCATAAAGTAGAAACCAAACTCGGTATCGCCTAACTCAGGGGCGTAATAACCCAGCTTGATACCATATTGGCCACCGTTACTTGGGGCTTGCTCATCTTGCACTAACGTCACTTTCGTTGGATAAGCTAAGGCCATAGCAGCCAACCGATCCGTAGTAGGTTGGCCACTGGCGACCATCCCAGCCAGTTTCTGATATTCCTGCATCAAGAAGTCTAAATTGATGTCTGGGTTGGCGTTAAAGCCTAATTGCGCGTTCTGGTTATAACCACCGTAACCGGCGAAATCGTTAGTCGCAAAAATCGAGCCTGGGGTTGGGATCCACACGGGTTCCCAATCATATTGATAGAAACCTTCTACCGATAGGTTTTCGGTGATCCCCAATGAGGCCCACACCATACCCTGAGGACGGAAGGCTTCTTTGAGTTCCGCGCCTGGCGCGTTCAAGATATTCAAATCGACAGGGTTGATTTCACCAATACCGTGGGCGATCAGCGTACTTTCACCCCAAGAAACCACTTGGTTACCCACACGGATAGAAAGCGGGTTAGCACCATCGTTTAAATCAAAATTCGCGTAGACGAAGGCATCCAGCAGACGGATGTCCTTACATTGCACTTCAGACGCTTTACTGTCGCGGCAAGGATCGTATTCTTTCCCTGTTAACGGGTCATTGAAGTCGTAGTTACCATCGTTTAGCTTACGATCGTAAAAATACATACCACGAACGAATAGACCATAGTTCTCATATTTAAGGGATAACTCGTGTAATCCTTTAACGATTTCGGATGTAGTATCACCTTGAGAATAAAGTAAATTACTCAAATCGTTGTTGCTAGAATAAGAACCAGGTTGTGCCCAAATCTCAGCAGAAGTATATTTAGTTTTGGTACTGTCAAACGCTGTGTAGTTTGACCAATCAAACTGTGGCTGGTTTACCTTACCAATTTGTCCATCCCAATCGCGCTCCCCTACACGCCAACTGGCACCAGCAGTCCAAGTCGAGTCAAAAGTCCCTTGTATCTCCCCCCAATCGAACGCAACCGCATTAACATTCGACACCATCAATAAACTCAATGCCGACGCCACCCCCAAAGCAAGCGCCGACTTGTTAAAACTTTTTTTAACAATTTTCATTTTAGCTCTCCGTACCCTGCTGGATTCTTTGTTCTTGGAATTACAACCAACATCTTGTTAGCTCACAGGTAACATCATTGTTACAGCAATTAATCCCCATGAGCAAGGCACAGTTAGAGAAAATTTTCTAAAGAATTAAGCACGTAGACACATTTATGTCATCTACTACAGGGATGGGATTTAAATTAGAAAAGCAGAAGATTGAAAATCGTGGGAAGAACCATGCAAAAAACTTTATATTTCATTAGCATAATCACAAAGAAAATATCATATTTCCGTGATTGTAATTAGTCGACCGTTTAAAGTAATTACTCTAAGTAAAAATCAACAATTTATTAGGCTAACTGCTCTAGCGACACAAATTGCCCTTTATCATCGAGCACCAGTTTGAACTGTCCATGAATACCGTTATCGGTTAAAAAACGCCTAAAATGTCGGCCATTAATCCACAGGATCCGCCCCTGACGCTCACGCACTTCAACCTTATCGGCAATGCCTTGATAGTAAGGTAAAAACTCTCGATAACTTAGATTTAGCTTAAAATACAATTCCATATTAAAACTCAAATAATCGGCATAAAACTGGTAGTGGCTATTTACGACGGGCCAATTACAGCTGTTGGACCAACAAACAGCATGTCGTAGAAACAGAGCTATTGCCTTGAATTATCGGCCTCACAGGGGCAATGTAACACGCTAATACCCTCATCAAAAGGCCATCATATTCAATAGTATAAAGCGTCATACCTTAGATTTAACTTAACTCGTTAAATAGTATAACTAGGGCGCCTAGCCTTCAATTTAGCCC
Organism: Shewanella sp. BC20; assembly: GCF_003129585.1. Classification (NCBI taxonomy): domain Bacteria; kingdom Pseudomonadati; phylum Pseudomonadota; class Gammaproteobacteria; order Alteromonadales; family Shewanellaceae; genus Shewanella; species Shewanella sp. BC20. Next base: position 255,687 of record NZ_NHRI01000004.1, read on the forward strand.
TAACTGCTCATTACTGCTTGGAAGAATGAGGGCAGCATAATGCTGCCCTCTTCATAGCTACTGTGCTAATGCCTTAGATACTTTCTCGAATAAATCTTTCGACAGTTCAGGCAGCGCCAACAATCGCGTTAAACAAGCCTTGATCTTGACTTGGCGCGCCTCATCAAACTTACTAAATTGGATGAGTGGCGTCACCATACGCGCCGCAACCTGCGGGTTGAGTTTATTTAAGCTGATAAGACATTCAGTTAAAAACTCGTAACCTTTGCCATCGGCGCGGTGGAATTGGTAGATATTCCCTGCCGCGAAACTGCCAATCAGTGAACGCACGCGGTTAGGATTGCTCATGCTAAAGTTCGCGTGTTGTTGTAATTGACGCAAACTATCAATCACCCCTTCCACATCATGGGTCGCCTGCAGCATGAACCATTTGTCCATCACCAGCGGCGTATCGCGCCAGCGGGCTTCAAACATTGCCATCAAATGTTCGCGGCAAGGTAATGAGCCGACATTCGCCGCACTTAATGCGCCGAGTGAGTCAGTCATATTGGCTGCCTTATCAAACTGCTCAACCACAAAGCTTTCGGCCTCGCTACTGACTCGGCTCAACCAGTTAAGACATTGGTTTTTCAGCGCCCGCGCTTTTGTGCAATCACGGTTTACCAATGAGCGATACAGCGCCGTTAATTCATCTTCACAATAGGCGGCAAGCTCTGTGAGCACAAATTCACGGGCTAAGGCTAAGGCATCTAAATCGACCGTGTCGGTTTGCTCAATCAACGCTGAGGCCGATGGGATGGCTAACATTTCCGCCATCAGCGCCTGATCTAACTGCTCATCGAGTAAGGCGCCTTTAAAGCTGTCCTTCACTCTCTCATCTAAGGTCATGGTGTGATGTTGCTGTAAATGCGCCACATTTTGCCAAATCGCTTGGCTCACGAGCGCCACCGACGCCTCCCAACGTGCCACTTCACTCGAGGCAAAGCGCATCAAATGCACAAGCTGATCGATTTCAAAGGGATAATGCAATTTAACCGGTGCAGAGAAATCCTGTAGTAAGGATGCCACGGGTTTATGGCGCATACCTTCAAATGTAAATACTTGCTCTGCTTGAGTAAAATCAAGCACTTGATTTACCAGTGACTGCCCTTTCTCATCTAACAGCTCTAAGCTAAAGGGAATATGCAAGGGTGAAGCACAACCAGCTAACGTTTGTTTGAGGGTTAACTGGTAAGTTCCAGTCTCGGCATCAAAACTGTCGCTTGCGGTGACAATTGGCGTGCCCGCTTGGCTATACCAGAGACGGAATTGCGTTAAATCGATACCACTGGCATCTTCCATCGCCGCGACAAAATCATCGCAAGTCACGGCTTGGCCATCGTGGCGTTTGAAGTATAACTTCATCCCCGCTTGGAAATGGGCTTCACCCAACAGGGTGTGCATCATGCGAATAACTTCGGCGCCCTTGTTATACACAGTAACAGTATAAAAATTATTCATCTCAATCACAGACTCGGGGCGGATCGGATGCGCCATTGGGCCTGAGTCTTCAGCAAACTGCTGGTTTTTGATGACTTTAATCGCGTGAATTCGGTTAACAGCACGAGAGCCTAAATCCGAACTAAACTCCTGATCGCGAAACACTGTCAAGCCTTCCTTGAGGCTTAATTGGAACCAGTCACGGCAAGTCACGCGGTTACCAGTCCAGTTATGGAAGTACTCATGGCCGACCACAGATTCAATGCCGTGGTAATCCTCGTCGGTTGCGGTCAAAGTATCTGCCAACACATACTTGGTGTTGAAGATGTTTAAGCCTTTGTTTTCCATCGCCCCCATATTGAAGAAGTCAACCGCGACTATCATGTAGATATCTAAGTCGTATTCTAAGTCAAAACGAGATTCATCCCAGGCCATAGACTTTTTCAGGGACGCCATCGCATGGTGCGCTTTGTGTAAATTACCTTTATCGACAAACACCTGCAGTACCACTTTGCGATGACTGCGGGTGATAAACTCATCCTGCAGCAGATCGAAATCACCAGCGACTAAGGCAAACAGATAGGCGGGTTTTGGGAAAGGATCTTGCCAGCGCACGTAATGACGGCCACCATCGAGCTCGCCTTTCTCAATCAAGTTACCATTGCTGAGCAGGAACGGAAACGCCAGTTTATCGGCTTCGATTCGCACTGTGTATTTGGCTAACACATCGGGACGGTCGAGAAAATACGTGATGCGTCTAAAGCCTTCGGCTTCGCACTGAGTACAGTAGGCGCCGTCGGACATATAGAGCCCTTCGAGGCTTGAGTTAGCCTCGGGATCGAGTTGGGTGATGATGGTCAACTCAAATTCATTCAGCGATGTCTCGATGGACAACTGCCCTTCACTCGCGTGATACGTCGTCGCTTGTCCATCAATGGTCACACTCACTAAGGTCAAACTTTCACCATCGAGCACTAAGGGATTGATGTGGGAAGAAGTGCGTTTGACTTTGCTAACGGCTTTAACCAAGGTGTTTTTACCATCGAGATTAAAATCTAAATCAATGGTTTCGATCGTGAACTGGGGAGCTTGATAATCTTTAAGGTATTTTGCTTGTGCTTGTGTCATGTCGTTCCCTTTAACACTGTTCTAAATAAGAAAAACGCGCCATAAGCGCGTTTTAAGATACGGTAAACAGGCGCAATAATCGCCTATTTAGTGCCAGCGTTAGCCAGCTTTTTTGCATCCGCCATATCGAAGGTGATATAGGCCGTTTCGTCTAAGAAGGCATCCGGTGCTTCAATGTCGTCTTTGTCTTTAATGTCTTCCATCGATTTAACCGCGGCTAAACCATGGGCAACACGACGCTCGTTGGTTCTATCGAGTACTTTCTTCTCATCGGCTTCACGCGAGGCAATGCGCTCACTTTCAACTAAGGAGACAGTTTTCTCTTTATGATGCTTTTTAAAGTCGGCAATATCTTGATTGATATAGTTAAACTCAACATTGTTCTGAATACGGGCAAGGTGCTTTTTATCTAAACTCGCCACCAACTCAGGGGTGATGTCGTTTAGGGTGCCGTATTGCGCCATTGGCACTTTATCCCAAGGTAAAGCATTCTTCTCTTCCGCTTCACCGTATTCACCCGGCTCTAACGCACTTGGGTAAGCAATGTTCGGGGTTACGCCTTTGAGCTGAGTGCTGCCACCGTTGATACGGTAGAACTTCTGAATCGTGTACTGCACGTGACCAATCGGCTTCTCGTACATATCGTAGATTCGACCAAGGCTCTTATGCTGCTGCACCGTGCCTTTACCAAAGCTTGACTCACCAACAATCAGTGCACGGTCGTAATCTTGCAACGCAGCGGCAAAAATTTCCGAAGCTGATGCACTGTAACGGTCAACCATAATGGTTAACGGACCAGCATAGGTCGTCTTGCCATCGTTATCTCGGTGGGCAGACACTCGACCATCGGCGTCACGTACTTGCACCACAGGGCCCATATCGATAAAGAGTCCCGTCAGTAACACGGCTTCGGTCAACGCACCGCCGCCATTACCACGTAAGTCGATGACGACGCCTTCAACCTTGGCTTCGTTTAACTTCACCAATTCTTTTTCGACGTCCTGGGATAGGTTCATATAGAAACCAGGAATTTGAATCACACCCACTTTACGGTTGGCGTATTCACCGTCTTTCGGCTCGATGATCTTTGAGGTCGCGGCACGGTCTTCTAAACGGATTTTGTCGCGCACTAAGGTCAAATTAAACGGCTTCGCGTTAGAGCCGCCCTTCTTAGGTAAAATCTGTAATACGACTTTACTGCCCTTAGGCCCTTTGATCAGATCGACCACATCGTCTAATCGCCAGCCGATCACATCAACAATCTCACCGCCTTCTTGGCCGACGCCGACGATCTTATCTTCAGGCGACAGTTTTTCACTGCTGGCCGCAGGGCCGCCTGCAATCAAGCTCTTGATAACAGTGTAATCGTCTTCGAGCTGTAACTGCGCACCAATCCCCTCGAGGCTTAAGTTCATTTCCATTTGGAAACGCTCAGCATTACGGGGCGATAAATAGCTAGTATGTGGCTCGATGCTACGGGAGAACGCATTCATCACCGCTTGGAACACATCTTCGCTATTGGTCTGGGTCAGACGCTTGATGGCGTTGTTATAGCGTTTTTGCAGAATATCAACGATTTCAGGCCATTTCTTGCCTGTGAGTTTCAGATTCAGCGCATCGTATTTAACACGTTGACGCCATAATTCGTTGATCTCGGCTTGATCTTTTGGCCAAGCAACATCTTCTCTATCGTATTCGTAGGCATCACCCGGAACGGTAAAGTCCATCTCTTTGTCGAGCAGAGAGAGTGCGTATACAAAACCTTCGTAGCGACGTTTCTGAACCAAATCAAACATCTTATAAGCAGGCTCGAGTTCACCCGTGCTCAGCATATCGTCAAACTGATTAACGTAAGGTTTGAAGCTATCGACATCGGCTTGCGTCAGCACATTACGACGGTAGTCGAGTTGCTGCAGGTAGCGGTCAAAAATCTGAGCAGAAAACGCATCATCTAATGCAAATCTATGATAGTGGGAACGAGTGTATAAATCCGTCACTCGCTTACTCGCCACTTTATGCTGCGCTTCCTGCTTGAGAGTGGGTAACTCGCTGACTTGAATCGTAGGGGGGACAGCCCAAGCCGAGAATCCGACAAAAACAGTGGCAATGGATGTAGCCAAAGTGAGTTTTCGCATCAACAAGTTACTCCGTTTGATTAAATGATTACAGCAGGATATGTTCCGCTTTCACTTTTACCGTTAAGCCGCTATCTAGCTGAACATGAATGTCCTCTTTGTTAATGTCGGTGATCACGCCGGCTACTGGCGTCATCCCTAACTTAACATTGACACGTTGCTTCTTCGCTAAATCGGTCAATTGCGCTTGAACTAAGTTAACAGCAGGCTCTGCCTTAGGTGCTACTTTTGCTGGGCGCTCAGTCTTACGTGCTGGCACGGCAACTTTCTTAGGGGCTTTCTTCGCAGGGGCTTTACCCGCAGGCGCCGCTTTTGGCGCTTGAGCTGCACGCTTAGCTTTTGCTTTATCTTGGCTTTCTTTCAACATCGCTTGAGCATGATCGATATGCTCTTGCTCTAACTCACCACATGGCTGACCATCAAGATCCACACGCTGTGCACCGGCTTTTACCGATTTCAGGTAGCGCCAGCTGCTGGTGTAGCGTCTTAAGGCAACTCGCAGTTGAGTTTTACTGACTTTAGAATCATCAGCCAACCTTTCAGCCAAATCTTGAAACAATCCGATTTTTAATGGCTTAGTTTCACCTTCAGCAATAAAGCACAAAGGAAATGTTTCATACAAATACGCCAAAATTGCGTTGGTGTCGGTCAACTTATCTGTTGATTCCATCATTACTTCCACAGTTAAAAAGGGACATCGAATCCGAGGTGATAAAAATCAGCTTCTTACGAGTCGTTTATCTTGGTTAAGCTCACATATGAGCCAAAGTACAAATTAGCATTCTCGCCGAGTTAACTAAAGTTAAAAAATATAAGTTAACAATTTTTCACGGCTGAACCTATCAGGCTTATTTCGGCAGTGCTCAAAATAAGCCTTATCAGTGCATCCGCTATTATAAGGCGCACGCCACCGATTGCGACTATGAATTATGCGTTATTGTACGCAAATTAAGCAAATAGGCAGTTTTCGAAGCTTTTTACCAATAATTCCAAGCCCTTTTGGTCTTCTTCATCGAAGCGGTCAAAAATAGGACTATCGATATCCAGCACGGCCACAACCTTACCATCGGCGCGCACTGGGATAACAATTTCAGAATTACTGGCTGAATCGCAGGCGATATGACCATCAAATTGATGTACATCGGCGACGCGCTGCGTCTGATTGGTTTGCGCGGCGGTACCGCACACGCCCTTACCCATTGGAATACGGGTACAGGCCACTTTACCTTGGAAAGGACCCAACACCAGCTGTTCGCCACGCATCACGTAAAAACCCACCCAGTTCAGTTCGGTTAGGTTATCGTTTAGCAAAGCAGAAAAGTTAGCCATGGCAGCCACTAAATCATCCTCGCCCTCGAGTAAGGCCAGCGCTTGACGATTCAGTGACTCATAAAATTGCGGTTTCATAGACTTCCTAAAAAATTATTCGGCAGCGTCGTCCTTCTTAGGCGCTTTTTTCGCTGCATTTTGTTTTGATGGCGTACTATTAACTTGAACCACGCCTTTAAGCAAGTTTGTCAGCTCATCTTTATTGTTAGCAAAATAGAATGCGAGCTGTTCGCTCACGGTTTCATCAATTCCGAGCTGCGCTTTTTGAATAAATGGAATGAGGTTATCGGCGATGTCGAGCATCTTATCGTAGGCGTCAGCCTCCTTTTTCGATGTAAATGTCATCTTCTCCACCCCTTCTCTTACCACGACAAACTGTGTAATAACTGCCATGACTGCCCTCGCACTGTTTTTATATACAGTAATCAGGATGACATAAAGTGAACTAGTGATGCAAGTGTTCTGATTATTCTGGTATTATGAGTACGCTTTTCGTTGTCGAGATGGGTCAAGCAATGTGCTATCTCACCCTGTAATATGGTTTTATTGCGGATTATTTGCTCTCTCAATGGCTTTGGGGCTAATTTAATATTTTTATATGCATGAAAATACAGCAGAAAACTCTGTAATCCTCTGTCGTTCCTGCGACTTAGCCGTTCGAAAGCGCGCCTTACCTACGGGTGTTAGGGCGTTATGCCCGCGCTGCAGCACCGCACTTTATGACACACCATACTGCTCGGTAAACGGCATGTTAGCGCTGTGTATTACCGCGCTGGTGTTCTATTTTCCCGCCAATTTTTTCCCGGTACTCGAAATCCATTTTTTGGGTAGCATTCGCACGACTACAGTGTTTCAGGGCGCCTTTGCGGTGTTCGACCAAGGTTATTGGGTCGTGGGATTAGCCGTGCTCGCCGCCGCCGTGATTGGCCCGGGGTTATTGATCCTGTCGATCCTCAGCCAGATTTTGATCGTCAAATGGGGACTGGGCAGTCCATTTTGGCGTCGCAGCCTCAAACAGTTGTTAAAGCTGCAAGGGCTGCTGTCCCAGCTCACCATGCTGGAGATTTATGTGATTAGCTTTTTGGTGTCATCATTTCAGTTATCTGATTTCTCGGATATTTACTTCGGTATGGGCACCTTCTGCTTCACCATGCTTTTTTTAGTCACCCTGTTTTTGCAGCGTGAATACGATATTGAGCATATGTGGAGTCTTCTCATGCAGGAGCGACACTAAGATGCAGCAACAGGGAAAAGACTTAGGCCTGTGCCTGTGCAGGGTGTGCCGGCAGCTTAATAGCAGTGACAATAGCCACTGCAGCCGCTGCGAGGCCGAGCTCCATGTCCGTGATCACAGCAGCTTACAAAAAAGTTGGGCGCTGCTGATCACCGCCGCCATTTTGTTGGTTCCCGCCAACCTCTACCCCATTACAATGCTCACCAATCAGGGGCAAGTGCGCCACGATACGATTTTTTCGGGGATTATCCATTTAGTGCATTCGGATATGTTGCCCATCGCCATTATTGTGTTTATTGCCAGTATTTTAGTGCCTTGGGTGAAAATTATCGGTTTGGCTACTTACCTCTGTGCCATCAGTTTTAATCTGCCAATTTCGAAAAAGAAACTCATGGTGGGATTTCATGTGATTGAGTGGATTGGCCGCTGGTCAATGCTCGATTTGTTTGTGATCTCCTTAACGGTTGCCCTCGTCAATATGGGGCAATTACTCGATGCAAAGCCTGCACCTGCGGCCACGGCGTTTGCATTGGTGATTTTACTGACTCAACTTGCCGCAAAAGTTTTAGACACTCGTTTACTCTGGGATCGATTGGAACCTCAAGATGACACAAATTGAATCGCCAAAAGTTGTGAAGAAAAAACTCTTTTCGCCGATTTGGCTGCTCCCGATAGTGGCGCTCGCACTCGGCGCATGGCTGGGCATTAAGAGCATCAAAGAATCGGGCATTGAAATTCAGATCCACTTCCCCAGTGCCACGGGGATCGATGTGGGCAAAACCTTAGTCAAATACCAAGGTCTTACTGTCGGTAAAGTAAAAGACATTGGTATCGATGAAGATCTTAAGGGCGTAAACGTCAAAGTCATGATGGACTATCGCGCTAAGCCATTCTTAAATAAAGAAACCCTCTTTTGGTTAGTCACCCCAAAAGCCAGCATTACGGGTGTTGAAGGCTTAGATGCGCTGTTTTCGGGTAACTATATCGCGATTCAACCCGGTAAAGGCAATGCCGCCACCTTCTTTGAAGCTGAGCGTCAACCACCACCGATGCAGGTGGGCTCAGAAGGGGTAATGATTGAACTGACAGCCGATAAACTCGGCTCGTTAGACGTGGGTTCGCCAGTGTTCTTTCGTCAGATCCCCGTCGGCAGCGTGGTCAGCTATCGTTTAGACGGCAACGCCAGAGTCATTATCAGCGCCTTTATCCAAGAGCAATATGCGCGTTTAGTGAAGAAAAACTCTCACTTTTGGAACGTTTCGGGCGTGAAAGTCGACGCCAGTTTAGCGGGTATTAAAGTCAACACTGAGAGCTTGGCTTCCATTCTGGCGGGCGGCGTGAGTTTCAGCTCTGATGATAAAGCGCCAGCGGCACAAAATGGTGACAGTTTTGCCCTCTACGATTCCGAAACCAGCGCCCTTGGTGGAATTGAAGTGAGCCTGACCATGAACGATGGCAACGCGATTGATAAAGGCACTCGCATTGTGTACCGCGGTATCACCATTGGTACTCTGCAGAGCAAACAACTCACGGCAACCGGCGTGACTGCGGTAGCCAAATTTGAGCCTGAATACGCCAACCTGTTAACCAGTGACGGACTGTTTTGGCTTGAAGGCGCGGATATTTCGCTCTCTGGGATCAAAAACCCCGAGCGTTTACTCACGGGAAGCGTGATTAACTTCTTACCCGGCACCAATGCCAATACGGCGCTGCCAAGCAGTTTTGCCCTGCAAGAAACGGCGCCCGATCTATTGAAGGCCAAAAAACGTCAGCTCACTATCACCTCAACTGAAAACATGGGCCTCACCGCAGGTGCTGAAGTGCGTTATAAGCAACTGCCTATCGGTCAGGTGCTGGCGGTGAAATTAACCAAAGATCTGTCGGCCGTTGAATATCAACTCGAGCTGCAGCCTGAGTTTGCCAGCTTAGTTCGCAGTGACAGCTATTTTATCCCCGAGTCGGCGCTGAGTATCGATGCCTCACTCGATGGGGTATCGGTGAAAACCCGCGATATGGCGACCCTCACCAAAGGGGCCGTGAGTCTTATCCCAGGAACCAGCGACACACCGCTTGCGGCGAATACTCGCCTGTCACTCTTTAGCTCAATGGATGAAGCGAAACAGTTTTTTGCTCGACAGCAACGTCTGTACTTTACCCTCACCAGTGTCGATGGCGCCGATGTCAGCCAAGGCTCACCGATTTACTATAAAAAAATGCAAATCGGCAGTGTGGAGTCGGTCAACTGGCAGAGTAAAACCGAAGACTTTGCGATTAAAATCGCAATCGATAAGCAGTTCCAACCCTTAGTGCAAAAACCTAAAGTGTTTTGGCGCAACAGTGCCGTGGATGTCAATGCCAGTCTTGCGGGTATTGATGTCGCCGTCGCGCCACTCCAGGGCGCGTTAAAGGGCAGCATCAGCTTAGGTTTGTTAGATAGTTCAACGACTGAGCCTAATTCAACACTTAAACTGTACGAAAGCAAACAGCTCGCCTTAGCGCAGGCTCAAGCCATCAAACTCACCTTACCCGCCTCAGCGAAATTGGCTGCCAAGGCTGCAATTCGTTATCAAGGTCATCAGGTGGGTGAAGTGACACAAGTTAAGCTCAATGCCGACTTAACCACCCTCACGGCCACCGCCTATCTCTATGGCGACTATGCCGAACACTTCAGCCGCAGTGATACTGAGTACCATATGGTTGATGCGCAAATCTCATTAGCGGGGATCAAAGCACCAGAAACCTTAATCACTGGGCCTTATATTGGTGTGTTACCGGGTAAGAGCAACCAAAAGGCGAGTCAATTCCAGGCCAAATTAGTTGAAAGCAGCTATGCCAACGTGGCCGAAGATGCGCTTAAGTTTACCTTAGAAGATAGCAACCTTGGCTCGATGAAAGTCGGCACGCCTATCTTCTTCCGTGGCATAAAAGTCGGCCAAATCGATGGTTACAGCCTGTCGACTCAAGGCAACAGCGTGCTAATGCAAGCACATATTGAGCCGCAGTACAGTCACTTAGTGAATCAGAGCAGTCAGTTCTGGGACGCTTCAGGTATCAAAGTCGATGTGGGGATTTTCTCTGGTGCGCAAATTGAAGCCGGCTCGCTCGAAACCCTATTGGCGGGCGGCATTAATGTCGCCACCAAGGAAACGACGCAAGCAGGTAATCGCTTAAACCAAGGCGCTGTGATTAAGTTGCAACACAAGGCCCAGAACGAATGGCAGGAATGGGCTCCAGCCCAGTAGCAAATCCATTTTGCTAAGGCCCTCATTCAGGGCCTGTATTACGGAACATTAGTGAAGGAACTGTTTTAACTTTAGGTGAGTCATGAAAGGAAAGTACTCAAAATTAATCCAAGAGTATTGTGAGCAAGGAAGTATCTATATTCCTCCCGGGTTTAAGCGCCATTCAGCTTCTCATTTGGCGGTAATCCGGCATGATTCAGGCGAGCCCAAGTTAGTCGCTAAAACCTTTTTTAAGAAAGAAGATCTTAATTATTATATTTCTTCCACATTAATGGAGTTGGTGATTGATAGTGGGGGAAATCTTCCTGCAAAGGTGGTTGATTTCAAAGAAAATATAGAATTCAAGATTGCAAGTAATGGTGCACTGATTAAGTTATAATCCGTGTGTTTGCGTGATAATCAGTCCCGCAAGCTTAGTGTCATTTAAAAATCAGGCGCATTTGATAAACTCTAATGCGCCTGATTTTTACCTGCTAAAGCGACTGTTTGCATCGCTATCATTGCGCCTTTCGCCACCACATCCTTAGCCATAAAACCAATAACAAACCGCAATCGCGGCGCAGATCCCTGCAAAATCGGCCGTTAAACCACAGGCAAGCGCATGGCGCCCGTGACGGATCCCAACGGAGCCAAAGTAAACTGCCAGCACATAAAAAGTCGTTTCAGTGCTCCCTTGGAAAATCGCTGCCAAGCGCCCCGCAAAGGAGTCCACACCATGGTGCGCCATGGTTTCGAGCATCATAGCCCGCGCGCCCGAGCCGCTAAAAGGCTTCATTAATGCGGTTGGCATTGCATCGACAAAACGGGTATCAAACCCCAAAAGACTCACGCCACTGGCAATTAGTTGCAGCAGGTAATCCAAGGCGCCCGATGCCCTGAGTAGGCCAATCGCCAGCAGCATGGCTAGAAGATACGGGATCAGTTGAATCGATTGGTTAAACCCCGCCTTAGCGCCTTCGATAAACTCATCATAAATCGCCACTTTTCTCACGCCCGCCACCAGCACAAAACTGAAGACTAACAGTAGCAATACCCCGTTGCCCAAGGCGGTCGACACTGTGCCAATGGAGTCTGCGGTTAAGGTCATCAAATAAAAACCACTGGCGACTAATGCCGACAGCAGCACTGCGCCATATCCGAGCACCACGGCATTGAGCAGTGAAAGCCGCTGCACAACAGCGACGATCAGAAGCCCCGCTAAGGTTGAGGCTGATGTGGCGAGCAGAATGGGTAAAAAAATGTCCGCAGGTGCGGCGGCGCCCTGCTGGGCACGGTACAAAAACACAGTGACAGGAACTAAGGTCACCGAGGAGGTATTGAGCACTAAAAATAGAATTTGCGCATTGGTCGCGACGCTTTTGACCGGATTAAGACTCTGCAAATCCTGCATTGCCTTAAGCCCCAATGGCGTTGCTGCATTATCTAGCCCAAACACGTTGGCAGTTAAGTTCATCGTCATACTGCCAAATGCGGGGTGTCCCTTGGGCACTTCGGGCATCAAGCGGCGCAGCAGCGGTTCAAACACAAAGGCAATCGCCCCAACAACGCCTGCCTTTTCACCAATTCGCATTAATCCCATCCACAGGGACAAAACGCCCACTAAGCCTAAGGCGATTTCAGCAGCGAGTTTAGCGCTGGCAAACAAGGCCTCTACCGCGTTGGCAAGCACCTCGATATGCCCATTAAAAAGCTGTACCGACATCGCCAGCAGCGATGTGAGGAAAAACACTAACCACACCCGATTTAGCACTCTGCCGCTTCCTTATTTTTATCCATGCTTTATGTTTATGTTGCTGCGATAACCGGTTTTTGATGGCAAAAGCCAAGGGAGAAAATCCCAGCCCAGTAAGGGATTATGATATACTTGCCGCAGTTGATACACAGCCTAATCCCGTTATGGTTCAATTAAATCAAAATTTTATCAATACTATTGCCCAAGAACTGCCCGCCCATCTCTCAATGGATGACTTTATCGCGGCCTGTTCAAGACCACTACGCCGCTCGATTCGCGTCAACACCTTAAAGATCAGCAGTGAAGACTTTAAGCAATTAATGCAGCCTAAGGGATGGACCTTTGAGCCTATTCCCTGGTGTGAGGATGGTTTCTGGATAAGCTACGATGAAGAAGAGCAGCTCGGCAACGCCCTAGAGCATATTCAGGGATTGTTCTATATCCAAGAAGCCAGCTCCATGTTGCCCCCCACTGCGCTATTTACCCCAAATGCGGATTGGCAATGTGTATTAGATTTAGCTTCGGCGCCCGGCTCTAAAACCACGCAAATGGCAGCGTTAATGAATAATCAAGGCTTATTAGTCGCCAATGAATATTCCGCTAGCCGCGTCAAAGTGCTCCATGCCAATGTGCTGCGCATGGGCGCCAGTCACTGCGCCCTGACCCACTTCGATGGACGGGTATTTGGCGAGTATCTGTATGAAAGTTTTGATGCGGTGTTGATTGACGCCCCCTGCGGCGGTGAAGGCACAGTCCGTAAAGATGCGGACGCGTTAAAATCTTGGTCCCTCGATGAGGTGATCGAAATTAGCGAAACCCAAAAAGCATTAATCGAATCCGCCTTTTTGGCGTTAAAACCGGGTGGCAGTTTGGTGTATTCCACTTGCACCCTTAATCGGCACGAAAACCAAGGCGTGTGCGAATATTTACAGCAAACCTATGGCGATGCAGTGCAATTTGAATCCTTAAGCCAACTGTTTGATGGCGCCGAAAAAGCCACTACGCCAGAAGGCTTTTTGCACGTTTGGCCGCAAATTTACGACAGTGAAGGCTTTTTTGTCGCTAAGTTGACTAAAACCCGCTCGGTACCACGCTTACAACCTGAGCCTAAATTGCAAAAGAATTTCCCCTTTACGGAGGCGAGTGCCAAACAAGCCAAAGCCATTCAAGCCTATTTTGCCGATGATCTGGGTATCGAACTGCCCGATGATCTCATTATGGTGCGCGACGATGAATTTTGGCTCTTTCCCCATGAATTTAGAGACTTTATTGGCAAAATGCGCTTTCAGCGGATTGGGGTTAAGCTTGCCGACCACAGCAAACATGGCTTTAAAGTCCGTCATGAAGCCATTATTGCGCTTGCGGGAAAAGCACTTACCGCAGGGACGGCAAACGGCGCTAAAGTGGTCGAGGTTAGCGATGAGCAGGCGAAAGAGTATTTGATGGGACGAGATATTCCCCTCGATACGGCAGGCAAGGCTCAAGGTGAAGTGATTGTCTGTTATGGCGGCGCGCCCTTAGGCATGGCTAAACATTTAGGCAATAAATTAAAAAACAGCCTGCCCAGAGACTTAGTAAAAGATAAAGTGTTATTGCTGCCACCACAGGCATAATGGTTATAAATCGATCATTTTTTAGCGAGAAATAACCTAAAAAAGGGGATAGAGAAAGTGTCACTCACACTAAACTCAACTACACTGAGTCTATTGTAAAGCGCACTGCATGGCGCTTTCATCTGTAGCGCACGGCTCTTCAACGAGCCATTCCCCTAGGCCCAAACAGTTGGAATCGTTTTGGGCCTTTTTTTATGGGCTTACGCCTAATCGAGTTCAGCTTTTATTTATGGGGCAAACTTCACCGACTAGCACTTTACTCACAAAGTGTAAGTAAAGGCTTAGTCTTTGCGGACTCAAGCAAATGCTACACGTCTTATCGGCCGATTAAACGGGCCGCATCCTTAAACAAATTAAAGAAGTTCTCACTGGTGTACTCGGCAAGCTCTTCGTAACGCTCTGCGCGCAGTTCTGCCACAAACTCGGCCACATCACGCACATAGGCAGGTTGATTCTCCTGTCCACGGTGTGGAATAGGCGCAAGATAAGGCGAATCGGTTTCCACCAATAAACGATCTTTAGGCACTTTGCGGATCACGGTTCTTAACTCACCAGCATTTTTAAAGGTCACAATGCCTGAAACGGAAATATAAAAACCTAAGTCAATCGCCGCCTTGGCCATTTCCCAGTTTTCCGTAAAGCAATGCAACACGCCACCGACTTTGTCCGCCTGCCCCGCTTTGAGCATGTTGATGGTGTCTTCACGGGCATCACGGGTATGCACAATCAGCGGCTTATTGACTTCAACCGCCAAGGCTATTTGTTGCTCAAAACACTGTTGTTGCAGAGCTTTAGTTTCATCGGCATAAAAATAATCTAAGCCGGTTTCACCAATAGCCACCACTTTCGGATCCATCGCAAAACGGCGAATTTGCTCAACATCGAGGCCGTCTTTCACATCCAGCGGATGCACGCCCGAAGACAAAAACACTTGCTCGAAAGCAGCAACCTTGTCACGCATCGACTCGAATCCCTGCTGGCGCACATTGACACAGAGCATATAGTCGACACCGCGCGCCTTAGCGTTAGCGAGAATGAGTTCTAAGGTTTGTTGATCGGGCGCCGCTTTCAGGCGATCGAGATGGCAATGTGAATCGATAAGCACAGCAATTTCCACACAGAGAAACAAAAAAGGAGCACAAGGATACTCAGCGATGGGATCGAGGTCAAATTCCGCTAAGGCTCACTCAGCACTAAATAACCTGAGCTCGGGATAAGTAGAGTCGCTGAATAGGCATCTTTTCGGGCCTCTCTGCGTTGCTCTGTCTAACCATAGCACGCTATGGCGTACGACAGAGCGCCTTGATATGCGCAAAAATCTGTGCACTCAGTTAAAAAGATTTTAAACCTTTAAAAACAAAAGATTACGCAGCTTGCATGGATTGTTAAATTTAGATTTTCGACACTCGCTACCCCGAGTTCAGGTTAAATACTCGGTGTAGGCCCTAGCTAAGCACAATAGAAATTACATAGTGCAAGTTAAGTCGCCCGAAGCGAGCTCTCGGGATAACAGTTTTTCGATATGATGTTTATGGCTGTCGGGATCAGAAACGATTTTAATCCCAATCCCCACGGGACGACCGCCCGATGCGCCCAGCGGATTAATCCACACAACCACGCCACGGAACTCGTTAGAGGTGGTCGCGCCGGGTAAGCGATAGGCAATGGTTAACGTCTCACCGAGGTAATGGGTTTCTCCGGTGGCGACAAACAGCCCTGCCGGTTTGATAAACGGCATATAGGCGCGGTAAAGCTGATGTAAGGTATCAAAATTTACGACAAGATCGACCATGGCATGTTACTTATTTGTTATTTCTCTATATTCTAAGACATAACTTTGACACAAGCCTAAATAATTGACACTCGGCATTGCACTTAAGCTATGACACATTCCCATGATTTTCGCCGCCAAGTTCCCTATTTGCGCTTGCACAAACGCATCTTGGTCGCCGTACTTCAGTAAAATTTGTCTCAGGAGTAAGTATAAAACCTTAAGAGCATCAATGATTTGTTGTTCACTTATCGTTAACAAACTAGCACACAGATGGCCTGACGACAAACTTTGCGCCCAATCTTTGCGAAAACCTAACAAAGTTTGATAGCGACTCGGTTGTGTCCCATCTGTTAGCAAACTTTCGGCCAACTTTAATGGGCCGCCAACCACACTTAAACACCAAGTTACATCCTCTTGGATCTGACAGTGCTGAATTAACCAGTTTTTGATCAACATCTTAGACGGCGCCACAAAGGGAAGCCGTTGGCAGCGACTGCTGATCGTTGCCATTAAACGCGCGGGCGTATCGGAATGTAATAGCAGTAAAGTGTCTTTGCCCGGTTCTTCGAGCGTCTTGAGTAAGGCATTGGCGGAAGCTGAGTTCAGGCGCTCGCTGTGGTGAATGATGGCGACACGCCGACCGCTCTGCTGGGCAGTTGCACTCAGGCGAGTACACAGCTCACGGATTTGGTCGACTTTAATTTGGTGACCATCGGCCTCAATTTGATAAAAATCGGGGTGATTACCCGCATCAAATAACTGGCAGGACTTACAAAAACCGCATCCGCCAGTGGGAGTGGGTTGTGCACACATGGCGGCGCGCGCCATAAACACACTCAAGAGTTCACCGCCATAGGCGGAATCGATACCCACGAGTTGCGCGTGGGGGACTTTTTGAGTTTGTAACTGGGTTAAAAACGCCTGTATTGGCGCATCGAGCCAAGGCAGGGTTAATACATCAAATCCGCTTTGCGTTACCATGCCATCGCCTGTAACACGGCCAGAATATCTTTATGCACTTCAGCCATGGTTTGGCTGGCATCGATGACGACAATCTGCTCATCTTCGCTGGCAAGCCTGAGGTAAGTTGCGCGCGCCCGTTCAAAAAAGTCGATGGCTTGTTGCTCGATTCTATCAAGCTCGCCCCGCTTTGCTGCGCGCTGCAATCCAAGCTTAGGGTCAAGGTCAAGATAGAGGGTTAAATCGGGTTTAAAGTCTTTGAGCGTCGCGTTACTCACGGCTTCGACTAAGGGCATTAAGCCGCGTCCACCACCTTGGTAAGCTAAGGACGACAAATTATGCCTATCCCCTAACACCCACTTGCCTTCTGCCAGCGCAGGTTTGATCACATTGGCGACGAGCTGAGCTCTAGCGGCGTAGATCAATAAACATTCGGACTCATCACACAGAGGATCGCTTGGGTCGGCAATTTTCACTAAGTCACGAATACGCTCGGCCAGCGGCGTACCGCCTGGCTCACGGGTGCAAACAGGTGCGAGGCCAGTATGCTTTTCAATAAAATCGCGAATAAGGGCAATCGCACTCGATTTGCCTGCGCCTTCCAGTCCTTCAACAACGATGAATTTGGCGGATGCTTGGGTCATTTTTTCTTTCTCTGATAAATATCGACGGCGCGGTTATGCTCTTCCAAGGTGGTCGAAAACACATGGGTGCCATCGTTGCGCGACACAAAATACAAATAACTGACCTTGGCAGGCTTAGACACCGCCTGCAATGAGGCCTTACTCGGCGCTGCAATCGGCGTTGGCGGTAAACCGAAAATCCGGTAAGTGTTAAAAGGGGTCTCTTCGACGAGATCTTTACGGGTGATATTGCCTTTAAATCTGTCACCCATGCCATAAATGACCGTCGGATCGGTTTGCAGCTTCATCCCCAAGTTGAGTCGATTGATAAAGACGCCGGCGATTTGATCGCGCTCGAAGGCTTGGCCAGTTTCTTTCTCAACAATCGAGGCCAAGATCAGCATCTGGTAGGGCGATTTGAGTGGTAAACCGGGCACACGCTCCGCCCATGCTTTGGCAAGCTCCTGCTCCATCATCTTATAACTTTGGGTGAGCAGCGTCTTAGCATCGCTATCGGCGGTGTAATGGTAAGTATCGGGGAAGAATTTACCCTCGGGCAACGCCGAATCGTCGCCCTGCTCCATCAATACCGCACTAAAGACTTCAGGAGACAACTGTAAGTACGGCGCACTCGCGAGTTGTTGTTCCCACTCGGCAATGGTTTTGCCTTCGACTAAGGTCAGGCTGAAGGTTTTCACCTTGCCATTCACTAAATCGTTGAGTAAGTCGGCAATCGACTGCGAAGGAGACATCTCATAAAGACCGGTACGGATCTTCGCCAGCTCTGGGCGCAATCTCAGTAACCATTTGAGTTTCCATTTGTCTTGGATAACACCATCGGTTTCTAACTGCTGGGCCAACTGGTGCACACTGGTGCCACGGGCAATGGTTAATTCTTTGGCTTCGGTTAGGACTAAGGGGATTTGACTGTAATCAATAATCGTTCGATAGCCCCAATAACCAACCAAACAAGCTAAGGTCAGCAAGGTCAACAAAGTAGAACTTGCGATCAGAATGATTTTTTTCATAGTGAGAGTGAAAGTGTTTGTCTAAGATCTGCTGTCAAAGGAGAAGGAGTAAAAGTGTCCGAGTCAATCGCCAGCACATCCACTACGCCTAAGACGCTGTTAGTGATAAATGCCGAGTCAAACTCCACTAAACGCTCGGCGCCAAACGGCAAACAATCGATATTCATCTGCTGTGCAAGTAAGGCTAACATAACTTGCTCGCGCATCACACCCGCGACGCCGCAGCGTTCCAACGACGGGGTAATCACTTGATTGCCTTTGACAAAAAAGATATTCGCCATCGAAGACTCTATCACCTGCCCAATGCAATCCAGCACCAACCAATCATCAAACCCCTGTGGTAAGGGCTGGGATTTGATCAACACTTGCTCGAGGCGATTAAGGTGCTTTATGCCCGCCAATAAGGGTTGATGACCTAATTGGATCGCTGACGTCGCAAGGCGAATGCCCTGTTGCTGCCACAAGGCATATTGGGCAGGAATAGGATGAACTGAGACGACTTCAGTGACGTGAACCTGCTCCGGCGGCGCATAGCCGCGGCCACCCACGCCCCGTGTGAGCATCAATTTAATACAGTGCTGTGGGTATTGCTTGGCGAGAGTATCGAGCTGTTGGCTTAGGGCTTGACTCATTTGCCAATCGAACCCTAGCCGCGCAGCGCCCGCCGTTAGACGGGCTTGGTGCTGCTCAAAAAACAAAATGCCATGTGCGTCAGTTCGCATCGTGGCAAATAGGCCATCACCATAGGCAAGCCCTCTGTCCATGGGATCAATGCTTGCCTGTGATACCCCATTAACCCAAATCAAGGGTATTAGTCCTGACTGATACGGCTGGCGACCGCATCTTGCTGATCTTTATATTTCGCGTTTTTGCGCTTGTTATAAGGACGCGCCACAGGGCCACTTAACCGTTCAAAGTTTAACGCGCCAATGGTCATCCGTGGACGCAGCGCTAAAGGCAACTTACCACTGTTATAAAACTCGAGCACGATTTTACCCTGCCAACCCGGATCAATCCGGTGCGCAGTGACATGCACCATCAGGCCTAAACGCGCCAGTGAAGAGCGGCCATCGAGCCAACCGACGATATCGGCGGGCAGCGTCACGCTCTCATAGGTCACGGCGAGCGCCAATTCACCGGGATGCAGGAAGAAGGCTTCGCCGTCAGGGATTTCGATGATTTCGCTCATCACCCGATCAAGCGCCGCCTGCACTTCAATACTCGGACCACTCAGGTCGATAAAAGGCGCGGTATGATCTTTAAAGACGCGAAATTGCCCCCCTAATCGCACATCGACACTCACACCAGAAATCGCATCGTTGCTTGGGCGAGGTTCAATCACAATCGAGCCGTTATCAAGGGCCTGTTCAATTTCGATATCGGTTAAGCGCATCTTGCCTTGTACTCCCTGAGTTTTAGTCGTTATTTTGCCAGTAGATGTTGAATACGAGTCTTCAAAATATCGGTCGCGATACGGTTTTTACCGCCGCGAGGCACGATAATATCAGCGTATTGTTTTGAAGGTTCAATAAATTGCAGGAACATAGGACGCACTGTCTTCTTGTACTGTGAAATCACCGATTCCATTGTACGGCCACGCTCGGCCACGTCGCGGGTTAAACGGCGCAGGAAGCAAATATCCAGCGGCGTATCCATAAACACGCTCGCATCCATCAATTCACGCAATTTAGGGTCTGTTAACAGCAGGATGCCTTCTAAAATGATCACTTTTTTCGGCGTCATTTTTACGGTTTCGGCCATACGCGTATGTTCGGTATAGCTATAGCAAGGAATATCAACAGCTTCGCCAGACTTTAGCAACTGCAAGTGCGTGCATAGCAGCTGATGGTCTAACGCTTTGGGATGGTCGTAGTTTGTTAACACACGCTCATCCATGGATAAATGACTCTGATCGCGGTAGTACGCGTCTTCGTTAATTACCCCAATCTGATCTGTGCCTAAATCGCGGCGAAGTTCGTCAAAAATCGTCTTGGCAATTAAACTCTTGCCCGATGCTGACGCGCCAGCAATTGCAATAATGACACACTGCTGAGAATTCATACCCTTAAACCTTACTCGTCATCTGATACGCTAATAGAAACTGTTTTTTGGCTCTGTTTGAGAGCCAATTCGGCGCCCACTTTACGGGCAATTTCCCGATAAAGTGCCGCCACTTCACTGTCAGGCTCGGCCACAACCGATGGCGCCCCCACATCCATGGCTTCACGGATATTGATGTGCAGCGGTAAGGCGCCTAACAATGGAACTTGATAACGCTCGGCCATTTTACTGCCACCGTGCGTACCAAATGGGTGTTCTTTATGACCACACTCGGGGCATAAATGGAAACTCATATTCTCAACAATCCCAAGGACAGGAATATTCACCTTCTGGAACATGGTGATGCCTTTCTTGGCATCGGCCAGTGCGATGTCCTGCGGGGTAGTCACGATCACAGCGCCACTGACAGGCACTTTTTGCGACAGGGTCAATTGAATGTCGCCAGTCCCCGGCGGCATGTCGACCACCAGATAATCGAGTTCAGGCCACTGGGTTTCATTGAGCAGCTGCGCAAGCGCGCCCGCCGCCATAGGACCACGCCATACTGCGGCTTCATCGCCACTTAACATAAAACCAATCGATTGGGCGGCAATGCCATGGGCACTGGCGGCGCTCATGTGTTTACCATCGAGGGAAACGGGTCTGAAGTTGGGGATCCCGAGCATTAATGGGACGGAAGGACCATAAATATCGGCATCTAAAATACCGACCTGGGCACCTTCTGCAGCCAGCGCTAAGGCAAGGTTAACCGCCGTGGTCGATTTACCCACACCGCCTTTGCCGGACGCGACAGCAATCACTTGCTTTACATTGGCAATCGGTGCAATAGAGGCTATCGCCGAATACACTTTTGGTTGGAAATCGATTTCACACTCAACTTCGTCGATGGCATCCAGCACCGCGAGTTTGTTGGTGATGGCCATGACAGTATCACGATATTGAGTCATGCAAGGGTATGGATAGACTAAGCCAAGCTGCAAACGCTTACCTTCAATCGCCAATTTATTCACGCATCCTGCGCTCACTAACCCCTTCGCTAAATACGGGTCGATATATGCATCGAGAATGGCCAGAACGGGCCCGAGAAGATCGTCACTTAAACGATAATCAGTTTGAGTTGAAGACAAAAGAATTACCCCCACCAATAAATTTGCCCAAGTGTACCAGATAATGACAAAAACATTAGCGCAGATTTAACCCAATCGACTCAGGTTTTGATGAAAATCATCCTGTAATCGGTTAGTATCTCTACCATTATTTTTGGCCCACCACGATATTTGAGACAAGATGGCAACTTCACAACGTAAAATTCTCGTGACCAGCGCACTTCCCTACGCGAACGGACCGATTCATTTAGGTCACATGCTGGAATACATCCAGACGGATATCTGGTCGCGTTATCAAAAGCTTCGTGGACATGAGTGCCACTATATTTGTGCCGATGACGCCCACGGCACACCGATTATGCTCAAGGCGCAGCAATTAGGCATGGCGCCAGAAGAAATGATCGCGCAAGTCAATAAAGAGCATCAGCAGGATTTCGCCGATTTTAATATCGCCTTCGATAATTATCACAGCACCCACAGTGAAGAAAACCGCGTGCTGGCGAGCGATATTTACTTAAAACTGCGTGCCAACGGCTATATCAAGAGCAAGAGCATTTCGCAATTATTTGACCCTGAAAAGTCGATGTTCCTGCCAGACCGCTTCGTAAAAGGCACCTGCCCTAAGTGTAAATCACCGGATCAATACGGCGACAACTGCGATGCCTGCGGCGCAACTTACAGCCCAACTGAGCTGATTAATCCTAAGTCGGCCGTCTCTGGCGCGACGCCAGTGATGAAGGACACTGAACACTTCTTCTTCGATTTACCCGCCTTCGAAGACATGCTCAAAGAGTGGACTCGCTCGGGTGCACTGCAAACCGAAATGGCCAACAAACTCGATGAATGGTTCGAACAGGGTCTGCAGCAATGGGACATCACCCGCGATGCGCCTTACTTTGGTTTTGAGATCCCAGATGCTCCGGGCAAATACTTCTACGTATGGTTAGATGCGCCTATCGGCTACATGGGCTCATTCAAAAACCTCTGTGACAAACGCCCAGAGCTGAGCTTTGACGAATTTTGGGCCAAGGATTCAAAGGCAGAAGTTTACCACTTTATCGGTAAAGACATCGTTTACTTCCACAGCCTGTTCTGGCCAGCCATGCTCCATGGCTCGGGCTACCGTCAACCTAACAGCGTCTACGCCCACGGTTATGTGACAGTGAACGGCGCTAAAATGTCTAAATCTAAGGGCACCTTTATTAAGGCGCGCACCTATTTAGACCACTTAGATCCTGAGTACTTACGCTACTACTACGCCGCCAAGCTAAGCAGCCGTATCGACGATCTCGACCTGAATTTAGAAGACTTCGTACAACGCGTAAACTCAGACTTAGTGGGTAAGCTGGTTAATCTTGCGTCTCGTACCGCGGGCTTTATCACTAAGCGTTTCGATGGCAAGCTGGCCAGGATTGCCGACACTACGCTAACGGATGCGTTTTTAGCTAAGCAAGAACAAATCGCCGAGTTCTATGAAACCCGCGAATACGGTAAAGCGATGCGCGAAATCATGGCATTGGCCGATATCGCCAACGGTTTTGTCGCCGACGCAGCGCCTTGGCAGTTAGTGAAGCAAGACGATCAACAGGAAGCCGCGCACCAAGTGTGCTCGAACGCCCTGAACCTGTTCCGCATTCTGGTCACTTACTTAAAACCTGTGTTGCCACGTTTAGCGTTGGATGTTGAAGCCTTCTTCCAACAGACGTTAACTTGGGATAGCTTGGGCCAAGATATGGCGGGACACGAAATTGCACCGTTCAAAGCCATGATGCAACGTGTTGAATTAGACAAGGTTAACGCCATGGTGGCAGACTCTAAAGAAAACCTGCAAGCCACGAGCGAGCCAGAAGCACCTAAGGGCACACTGGCGACCGATCCAATTAGCGACACCATCAACTTTGAAGATTTCGCTAAAATCGATCTGCGTATTGCGCGTATCGTCAAAGCCGAGCATGTGGCCGAAGCCGACAAACTGTTAAAACTGCAATTGGATATCGGCGGCGAAACCCGTCAGGTATTTGCAGGCATTAAATCGGCCTACTCACCAGAGGATCTCGAAGGTAAGCTGACAGTGATGGTCGCCAACCTTGCGCCACGTAAGATGCGTTTTGGCATGTCAGAAGGCATGGTACTGGCAGCAGGCCCTGGTGGCAGCGATTTATGGATTCTAGAACCCCATGAAGGCGCACAGCCTGGCATGCGTGTGAAGTAAACACGAGTCAAGCTACTTCTAAACCGACATAAGGCCGCATTAAATGCGGCCTTATTTGTTGGTAAAAACATCCCTTTACGCTTTTTCAGCGAGCGTAGCCGAATGCGCTCTCGACAAGCGTCTTACAGTGGGACACTATCGCGCCTGTGGCTAAGCGTTAATTGCTAGGCCGCAATCACTAAGCTGTCATGGCTGAGCTGTAATCGGTGTTGGAATCGCTGTTGTAATAGCTGTTGTAATAGCTGTTGTAATAGCTAAGCCGCACTGTGTCGCGGCAACACACTATGGAATTTTCGAGGAGAAGTTATGGGCAATATCATTGAGCAGTTGTTGTTTTCTGCTTCAATAACCGGTCCCATCTGTTTAATGTTAGCCTTAGGCGTCATGCTTAAACGCACCCAAGTGATTGATGAGCACTTTATTGATATCGCCTCTAAGCTGGTTTTTAATGTCACCCTGCCCGCGCTGTTGTTTCTCAGCATCATTAGCTCGCATCACGATCTTGCCGACAGTGCGCCGTTAATCGGTTATGGCTTATTAGCCAACTTACTGTTTTTTATTCTCTCGACCTACGTGACGAAACGATTTTTCCCCGAGCCAAAGGATCAAGGCGTCATCATTCAAGGGGGATTTAGAGCCAATACCGCCATTATCGGCTTAGCCTATGTCTCTAATGCCTACGGCGAATCAGGCGTTGCCTTAGCGGCCGTTTATGTGGCGTCCATGACGCTGCTCTACAATATTCAAGCCGTAATTTGTTTAAGCCCACGGGGAGAGGAATCGAGCCGCCGCGCCTTTGCGGTGATCATTAAAACCATCACCAAAAACCCGCTGATCATTGCCATTATGCTCGGCATGCTGTTTTATCTGCTGGCGATCCCGGTTCCTAAAATGGTTCTCGATGCCGGACAATACTTTGCCAATATGACGCTCCCCTTAGCACTGCTGTGCACTGGCGGCTCACTGGATATTGGCTCGCTTAGACATGAAAAGTATTCCACTTGGTTCTCGACCGCCTTAAAACTGATCTTTGCGCCACTCTTCATCACCCTAGGAGCCTTGATACTTGGCTATCGCGGTGTGGAACTGGCCTTAGTGTTTTTGATGAGCGCCGCGCCCACGGCGGCGGCAAGTTATGTGATGGCGCGAGCTATGGGGGGAAATGCCACCCTAGCCGCCAATATTATCGCCCTCACCACAGTTTGCTCATTGCTCACATGCACCTTGGGCATTTTTATTCTATCGACCCTAGGGCTTATTTAAACTTAAGCTGATTTAAAATTAGGGGTAATTTACATAAAACAAAGGCGAGCATAGCTCGCCTTTCATTTACTCTATGTCGATAAGGCAACGCCATTAGACTGGGTTAGCGATATCCACAAAATGGTGCACTAAATTAAATTCGCGGGCGAGATGACGCCCAAGCGCCTCAATGCCAAAACGCTCGGTCGCATGGTGACCCGCAGCATAATAGTGGATACCCTGCTCCACCGCACTGTGGAACGTCCGCTCGGACACTTCGCCACTGATAAACGCATCGACCCCAAGGCTTGCGGCAATATCAATATAATCCTGAGCGCCACCGGTACACCAAGCTAAGTGCTGGATTTCATCCGAACTTTCACCAATATGCAGTGGCGTTCTACCGAGCACCTCACCTAAGGTCGCGGCAAATTCACTGGCACTCACGGGTAAATCCAGTTTGCCACGCCATACGAGCCCCTGCGCAACATCCTCAACCGCTTCAGCATCGAGGATCCCAAGTTTGCGGCCGAGCGTAGCATTGTTGCCCAGCATAGGATGAGCATCTAAGGGCAAGTGATAGCCAAACAGGTTGATATCATGGGCGAGTAAAGCTTTGATCCGGCGCTGCTTCATGCCAGTGATCACCTCTGGTTCACTCTTCCAGAAAAAGCCATGGTGAACCAAAATCGCATCGGCTTTGAGACGAATCGCTTCATCGATTAACGCTTGGCACGCCGTCACACCTGTCACTATGGTGCGGATATCTGCTTTACCTTCAACCTGTAACCCATTCGGGGCGTAATCTTTAAAGGCCGATACGCGCAAAAAATCGGCTAAATATTGGGTTAGTTCTGTCCGTGTCATTCCATCACCGTTTACACTTTTTTATTGATTATAGGCAGTTACGCTTAAGTTCGTACTGTATCACATGGCTAAATCAACGCGAACCCCACCTTGCAGGTACACCACACGTACCCTATCCCCCGCATTGAACACCATGCCGGGATCATAATCTTGGATCACCATGACTTGCGTGCCATCTTCCTGAGTGATCATCAGCTCCACTAGCTTAAGTGATTGCACCGTGGTGCCACTGCCATAACGATTGCCTACACCAGCGCCAATCAAGGCCCCCAATACCGTTGCGATATCTTGGCCTGAGCCGCCACCAAATTGATGGCCAATCACCCCGCCCGCTACAGCGCCGCCAAAGGTTTTCCAACCTTGGTTTCGGTCTTCAATCAATTGGGTTTCGGTGATATTGCGTACCGAGTTGATATCGCCATAGAGGACTTTTTCGACCGGCACAGCCTGATTACGATCGTAGCCTGCTTGCACGGGAGAAATCACTAAAGCACAAATAAACATAAAGCTCGCTAGTGTAGGTTTCCACATATCCGAATTTCCGCTAACTTAATATAAGGGTCTATTACTGAATCATACGCAATTGTGAACTCACTGTCTTTTCTGAATCACGAATTTGAAGCTTTTCCTTCACCCGAACTCGCCCTAACCGATCCAAACGGCTTATTGGCGATAGGCGGCGATCTTCGCCCTGAACGTTTATTGACCGCCTATTATCACGGCATTTTTCCTTGGTTTAACGCCGACGATCCCATCTTATGGTGGTCACCTGACCCCCGCGCCATTTTTATTCCTGGCCAAGTGAATATCAGCACCAGTTTACGCAAATATTTAAAAAAACAGCCCTGGCGATTCACCATCAACCATGCCTTTACCGATGTGATGGCGGGCTGTGCTCAACCTCGGCGTAAACAAGCCGGCACCTGGATAACCCATGAAATTCAAATGGCTTACCGCGAGTTACACCATAATGGCCATGCCCATTCCGTCGAAGTCTGGCACGGCGAGCGTTTAATTGGCGGCCTTTATGGCCTTGCCATCGGTCAAGTCTTTTGTGGGGAATCCATGTTCCACCGCGAAACCAACGCGTCAAAGGCGGCCATGGCGGTGCTACAACAGCATCTCATCACAATAAATTTTAAATTGATTGACGCACAGGTGATGAATCCCCACCTTGAGAGCCTAGGCGCCAAACCAGTGAAACGCGCTGATTTTATTCAACTATTAACTCAGTTTAGGGATAAGCCCGTCAACCCAGCGGCTTGGATACCGAGTGAGGTCATACTTGAACTCTAACGCGAGTAACACGCCCATCGCCATTGGGATCAGCCAAATCTTCCCCTGCAGTTATCTTGACGGACAGCAGGAACAACTGTTGGTGATCCAAGAGGAAACCCTCGACCCCATTTTATTTGATCGTCTATTAGCCATAGGTTTTCGCCGCAGTGGCAGTGCCATTTATAAACCACGCTGTCCTCGTTGCAGTGCCTGTCAGCCGATTCGTCTGCCGATTAATGAATTCATGCCTTCTAAACGGCAAAAACGCACTTTAGCCCATAACCGCGATTTAACCTGGCGTATTACCTCTGAACATACCGAGGCTCAATACGCCCTGTATGAAAAATACATTCGTGAGCGCCACTTCGATGGCCCCATGTTTCCCCCGAGTAAGTCGCAGTATGAGCAGTTCTTATTTTGCCATTGGCTACCGCCAACCTTTATCGAAGTCTATGATGGTAATCGACTTTTAGCCGTAGCAGTGACAGATACGCTCCCCAATAGTTTGTCGGCTATTTACAGTTATTTTGACCCCGATGAAGAACGTCGCTCTCTTGGCTCACTGCTCATTTTACTCCAGTGCCGCTTAGCAAAATTACAGGATAAAGAATTTCTTTATCTCGGGTATCAAATTGATGCAAATCGAAAAATGTCCTACAAGCGCTTATACCGCCCTTATCAGATTTTAACCCCCCAAGGCTGGGAGTATTCCCAAGTTTGCTAGGCACTTCCCCTTTACAGCAAGGTGAATTTGCGGCATGATACGCCCGTTTTTTATATTCGAAGGCTAATGGGATAACTAATTAATGGCGAAAGAAGACAACATTGAAATGCAAGGCACTATCCTTGAAACCTTGCCAAACACAATGTTCCGCGTAGAGCTTGAAAATGGTCATGTGGTGATAGCCCACATTTCTGGCAAAATGCGCAAAAACTACATCCGCATTCTGACTGGTGACAAAGTTACCGTTCAGTTGACTCCTTATGATCTGACCAAAGGTCGTATTGTCTTCCGCGCACGCTAATATTCCCCCTTAGTTGAAAAACCCGGCGAGGCCGGGTTTTTTTGTTGGCGAAAGATCAGAAAAATGGCTGCAATTGCAGCCATTTTTATTGGGTTTCAAAGCATTTACGCTTTGCTGGTACTCTTCTCATGCCGTTCGGTATGAATGACGATTTCCCCTTCCTTCGCATCGACATGGGCAATACCGCCATGCTCAAGCTCACCAAAGAGGATCTCATCCGCTAACGGACGTTTAATCAGCTCAGTCACCACACGGGCCATTGGCCGCGCGCCCATGCTCTTATCGTAGCCTTTCTCGGCGAGCAAAGTTCTGGCTTCATCGCTGACTTCCAGCACCACATGTTTCGCATCCAGTTGTGCCTGCAATTCCACCAAGAATTTATCCACCACTTTGGCAATGATGGTCATGTCTAAATGGTTGAACCAAATGATGGAATCTAAGCGGTTACGAAACTCTGGTGAAAAGACCCGGTTGATTTCCGACAGGGCATCTTGGGTATGATCCTGCTGAGTAAAACCAATGGACTTACGGATCGTTTCCTGAACACCTGCGTTTGTCGTCATCACTAAGGTGACATGCCTAAAGTCCGCCTTGCGACCGTTGTTATCGGTCAAGGTGCCGTGATCCATGACTTGCAGCAATAGGTTATACACATCAGGGTGAGCCTTCTCAATTTCATCGAGCAGCACCACGCAATGAGGGTTCTTAATCACAGCATCGGTCAGTAAACCACCTTGGTCGTAGCCCACATAACCTGGAGGCGCACCAATTAAGCGAGAAACCGTATGGCTTTCCATGTACTCAGACATATCAAAGCGCACCAGTTTCATGCCAAGGCAACTGGCTAACTGATTGGTGACTTCTGTCTTACCAACCCCAGTTGGGCCCGCAAATAAGAAGCTACCCACAGGCTTTTTATCCGTGCCTAACCCACTGCGAGATAAACGAATCGCCGAGCTTAAGGATTCAATCGCCTTGTCTTGACCAAAAACCACCATCTTGAGATTGCGCTCAAGATTACGCAGTAAGTCTTTGTCGGTGGCAGACACAGACTTTTCTGGGATCCGAGCAATTTTTGCCACTATAGTTTCAATCTCGGCCTGACCGATGGTTTTCTTACGTTTGCTCTGTGGCAACATGGCCATGCGCGCACCCGCCTCATCGATCACATCGATGGCTTTATCGGGTAAATGCCGGTCATTAATGTGTTTTGCCGATAGCTCAGCCGCGCTGTTAATCGCCGCTTGGGTATAACGCACGCCATGGTACTCTTCGTACTTGGCCTTGAGCCCCATCAGAATTTTCGTGGTTTCGGCTACTGAAGGCTCATTGATATCAACCTTTTGGAAACGACGCGCCAATGCGCGGTCCTTCTCAAAAATGCTTTGATATTCTTGGAAGGTGGTCGAGCCCATGCAACGCAAATTACCGCTCGATAATAATGGCTTAAGCAGGTTCGACGCATCCATCACCCCACCCGATGCGGCGCCCGCACCAATGATGGTGTGAATTTCATCGATAAATAAAATAGCGTGTTTATCGGCGCTAAGTTCTTTAAGCAGACTCTTGAAACGTTTTTCAAAATCGCCACGGTATTTAGTGCCAGCAAGCAAGGAGCCTAAGTCGAGGGAATAAACCGTCGCCTGCGACATCACCTCTGGCACTTGATTATTAACGATACGATAGGCCAAGCCTTCGGCAATCGCGGTTTTACCCACGCCCGCCTCACCCACTAACAGCGGATTATTTTTACGGCGACGGCATAGGGTTTGAATTGCCCGTTCTATTTCTTGATCACGGCCAATGAGTGGATCAATAATCCCTTGTTTTGCAAGCTGGTTTAGATTGCTCGCAAACTGCGACAACATGCTGCGCTCTTCACCCGCTTCGGTTTGATCTTCGATACGTTCTTGATCTTGATGGGCGTCGTTGTCCTCATTTTTTGAAAAACCATGGGAAATATAGTTCACCACATCTAAACGGCTAATGTCGCTGCGACGCAGCAGATACACGGCTTGGGATTCCTGCTCACTAAAAATCGCCACCAGCACATTGGCACCTGTGACTTCATTGCGGCCCGAGGACTGCACATGGAAAACGGCGCGTTGCAGCACCCGCTGAAACCCGAGCGTCGGCTGGGTTTCTTTATCATCGTCCATATCCGCAATGATTGGGGTGGTTTGTTGGATAAAGCTTGCTACTTCATCTCTGAGTTTATCTAAATTCGCTCCACAGGCGATTAGCGCTTCTTGAGCCGCAGGGTTGTCTATCAGAGCCAATAACAGATGTTCAACCGTCATATACTCGTGACGAGCCTCTCTGGCTTGCTGAAACGCCAGATTTAAGGTGACTTCCAGATCTTTGTTCAGCATAAGCACCCCCAAAATTAACAACTGACAACAGAGTAAGCGCTGTTAAGCCTTCTCTAACGAACACAGTAACGGATGTTGGTTTTGTCTTGCAAATTGATTTACTTGTATCACCTTAGTTTCTGCAATGCCGTAGGGGAAAATCCCGCAGATACCCTTTCCCTGGTGATGTATAGTCAACATGATATCTGTGGCTTCCTGCTCATTCTTGCGAAAGAAGATTTGTAGCACTTCAATCACAAAATCCATTGGAGTGTAATCGTCATTATTGAGGATCACCTTATACATCGAAGGTGGCATTAACTCAGATTCCACACGCTCTTCAACGTGTTCTATGTTTCCTGTCTTACCCATTTTTTAATACTAGCCTCTCGTGTTGGCCTCTTCCAATTGCTATCTTCAAATTAATTAGTTGTTACCTCTTTGTTAATTTTAGCTTGACTTCCGCTTTTACTCCTTACATTCTGTAGCTCAGACGGTGAAATAATCCCGTCTATACAGGTTTTACTATCTTACTGGTAAGTAGACAACAGAAGGAAGTGGAAGTATGGCAAGCGGAACTGTTAAATGGTTCAACAACGCCAAAGGATTCGGGTTTATTTGCCCTGATCAAGGTGGCGAGGACGTTTTTGCACACTATTCTACCATTGAAATGGAAGGCTATAGAACTCTAAAAGCAGGCCAACCAGTTCAATTCGAAGTAGAACAGGGTCCAAAAGGAATGCACGCTTCAGCCATTTCACCAACAAAATAACGTTTGGTGAGGCCAATGATCTAAAAGGCAGGGATTTATCCCTGCCTTTTTATTGGGCGATTGTTAGCATTCTCGAAGATTGAGTGTGATAAAAAAGGCCTGCAATGCAGGCCTTTTCAGTATGAATGCTAAGTTAACGATAAATCGTTAAGCAATTAATAGCTTGTTCAGTGTCTCGCTTGGGCGCATGGCTTTTTCAGCTTTTGCGGCGTCTAAACGATAGTAACCGCCTAAATCCACTGGTGCACCTTGCGCGTTGTTTAGCTCAGCAACAATCACTTGCTCATTGGCGCTTAAAGCGTGCGCTAATGGAATAAAGTGAGCTTGTAACTGCTCGTCTTTGGTTTGAGCGGCTAACGCTTGTGCCCAGTACATCGCCAGATAGAAATGGCTACCACGGTTATCCAACTCACCAACGCGTCTTGATGGCGACTTGTTGCTATCTAAGAACTGACCGATGGCTTGATCTAAAGTATCCGCCAATACTTGCGCCTTAGGGTTACCCACTGTTTGGCTCAAATGCTCTAAAGAAGCCGCTAAAGCTAGGAATTCGCCCAGAGAGTCCCAACGTAAGTGACCTTCTTTTTCAACCTGTTGTACGTGTTTAGGCGCACTACCGCCCGCACCCGTTTCGAACAGGCCGCCACCATTCATTAATGGCACGATAGACAGCATCTTAGCACTGGTACCCAGTTCGAGGATTGGGAACAGGTCAGTCAGGTAGTCACGCAGTACGTTACCGGTAACAGAAATAGTATCTTTACCTTCTTTAATACGTACTAATGAGAAACGAGTCGCTTCTTCTGGTGACATGATGCTGATTTCTAAACCGTCAGTATCATGCTCAGGCAGATATTGCTTCACTTTAGCGATCAGCTGTGCATCGTGGGCACGATTCGCATCTAACCAGAATACTGCTGGAGTATTGCTTAAGCGTGCACGGCGTACGGCTAATTTCACCCAGTCGCGAATTGGCGCATCTTTAACTTGGCACATTCTCCAAATATCGCCCGCTTCGACGTTGTGGCTCATTACCACTTTGCCACTGGCATCAATCACGTTAACTACGCCATCGGCTGGGATTTCGAAGGTTTTATCATGGCTACCGTATTCTTCGGCTTTTTGCGCCATCAGACCAACGTTTGGCACGCTACCCATAGTGCTTGGATCGAAGGCACCGTGTTCTTTACAGAAAGCGATAGTTTCTTGATACACACCCGCGTAGCAACGGTCTGGGATCAGCGCTTTAGTGTCGTGCAACTTGCCATCAGGGCCCCACATTTGGCCTGATGAACGAATGGCAGCTGGCATAGAAGCATCGATAATGATGTCGCTTGGTACGTGTAAGTTGGTGATGCCTTTGTCAGAATCCACCATCGCCAGCGCTGGGCGCTCAGCATAAACGGCGGCGATATCCGCTTCAATTTGTGCACGGACATCGGCGGGTAAACCAGCGATTTTGGCGTATACATCGCCAAAGCCGTTGTTCACATCAACGCCTAGCTCAGCAAATAATGACGCATGTCTATCAAACACGGGTTTGAAGAACACTTTCACTGCGTGACCAAACATAATGGGATCAGACACTTTCATCATGGTGGCTTTAAGGTGCAGTGATAACAACACGTTTTCGGCCTTGGCATTAGCGATTTCACGCTCAAAGAAGCTCACTAGGGCTTTTTTGCTCATCACTGACGCGTCGATGATCTCACCAGCTAGCAGTTTCAGGCCAGATTTCAATACCACTTCTTGACCGTCTTTTTGCGACAGAACGATGTTAACTGTGTCTGCGTTAGCCAGCGTCACTGACTGCTCGCTACCGTAGAAGTCACCTTCGCTCATGTGAGCAACATGTGATTGAGACTCTTTGGTCCACTTACCCATTGAGTGTGGGTTTTTCTTCGCGAAGTTTTTCACTGACAGCGGCGCGCGGCGATCAGAGTTACCTTCACGCAGCACTGGGTTTACCGCACTGCCTTTGATCTTGTCGTAACGGGCTTTGATAGACTTTTCTTCGTCAGTCTTTGGCTCGTCAGGATAATTTGGAATGTCGTAACCTTTCTGTTGCAGCTCTAAAATACAAGCTTTTAACTGCGGGATTGAGGCACTGATGTTTGGCAGTTTGATGATGTTAGCTTCAGGTTGGTTCGCTAATTCACCCAGCTCAGCCAAGTGATCGCCAATCTTTTGCGCGTCAGTCAGTTTTTCAGGGAAATTAGCAATCACACGGCCCGATAAAGAAATATCACGGGTTTCAACCGCAACACCCGCCGCATCGGTAAAGGTTTTGATGATAGGTAACAGAGAAAGCGTTGCTAGCGCTGGTGCTTCATCGGTTTCGGTATAAATAATTGTTGGTGAGTTATCTTTCATGTTACATCCTACATTATTGTAAAATTTAATATTTTTATAATAATTTTATATCATGACGAACAAACATTGGCACGGCGGAATTCTCTATCGAGGCAATCGTGAACGCCTCTGCTACCTCAAAACCCGCGGCAACATCCTCTTTGCGTTCGCCAACGTGGGTAAATCGACTCATTAATACCTAACAAACATTTAGGCGTAGATCACATTTTCAGGCCGACATCATAGAGCATTCGCAGTAATATTCAAATTCCACTAACGGCGAATGCCAAGTACACTGTGTACAGATTATTGATACACGTCCTCAAACTTTTAAGTTCGGTCGTCAGCTTACAGCGACTATTAGCCACAGCATGAACAAAAACAGCACGTCAGCAAGCCCACGCGCCAGCGGCAAACGCCCCGCTACAGGGCGCGCCAATCCGGTGGATAATCGCAATAGCGCCAAGAAACCGCATACCTTCGCCAAGAATGCCAAGCCAAGTTTACAGCAAGGGGCAAACGCTAAGCGAAACAATGCTGAGCGTAGCGGCGCCAAACCTCGCTCGCAGCAGCGTTCTTCGGCTGCACGCACAAAACCCCAAGGAGAGCCGATGATCGTCTTATTTAATAAGCCGTTCGATGTCCTATGCCAATTTACCGATGAGCAAGGCCGTAAAACCTTAAAAGATTACATCCCTATTCCGGGAGTGTACGCCGCAGGGCGATTGGATCGCGACAGTGAAGGCTTGTTACTCCTCACCAACGACGGCCAACTTCAGGCCAAACTGACTGAGCCAAAAAAGAAAACCTTTAAAACCTATTGGGTGCAAGTCGAGGGAGAACCTGCGGAAGCAGATTTGGCAAAACTGCGCCAAGGGGTTGAATTAAAAGATGGTATGACACTCCCAGCGAAGGTCAGCCTCATGCTGGCGCCGAATGTTTGGCCGCGTAATCCGCCGATCCGTGAGCGAAAAAACATCCCTACGACTTGGCTGGAAATTCAAATCCACGAAGGACGCAATCGCCAAGTTCGGCGGATGACGGCCCATATTGGTTTTCCGACCTTAAGACTCATTCGTTATAAAATAGGTCAATGGAGTCTAGATGATTTAGCGACAGGTGAGCATAAATGCATCCAAATGGCTTAATGATGTAACACCGCGAGAGCACTAAACAGGATATCGCAGTGCCCAACTAACAGATAAAAAGGTGATTAGCGTGGCAGAAAAACTCAGATACAAACCCAATGTGACTGTGGCCTGTATTATCCACGCTCCTACCGCAGATAAGTATCTGTTAGTGGAAGAGTGGATCGATGGCGAGCAGCGCTTTAATCAGCCCGCCGGACATTTAGAAGCGAATGAGAGTCTGATCCAAGCCTGTAAACGTGAAGTGCTCGAAGAAACCGGGCTGGATCTTGAGCCTCAAGGCTTAGTGGGGATTTATCAGTTTAGTGCCAGTGAAGCACTCGCTTTTGTGCGCTTTACCTTTTTCGTACAAGTCGATGCACTGCTCCCCCCTCAGCCACAGGATGCGGATATCGATGCCGCCCATTGGCTGAGCTTTGAGCAAATCGAAGCCAAAATGGAGCAGCTTCGTAGCCCATTGGTGCTCGATTGCCTTGGGGATTACCGCCATCAGCAGCAACAGGGGCAAACCTACTCCCTGGAGTTACTCAATAGTCAGCGTCTAACGGGATGTCAAAGATAGCCCCAAGCGACAAGGCGTGATAGAATACGCCCCCGCGTAAATTCGCGATTCAACACGGCATTTAAGCGCTGTTTTAGCAAACACTCGCTCGATGAATCGCCCGCTTGTCTGCCATCAAACACAGTCTAAGCGAATACGCAGATTTTAACGTGAGAGTGGCCCACCAAAGTGAGTCATTCTCGCGGCTAACCGATACATATACTCAATGGTTTTTAGGATCTATGACATCAATCGAACCCACTCATACAGGAAAAAAAGTCATTGTCGGCATGTCCGGCGGTGTTGATTCATCTGTTTCAGCCTATTTGCTTATGCAGCAAGGCTATCAGGTTGAAGGCCTTTTCATGAAGAACTGGGAAGAAGATGACAACGACGAGTATTGCGCGGCCGCCGAAGATTTAAAAGATGCTCAAGCCGTTTGCGACAAACTTGGGATCAAACTGCATACGGTCAACTTTGCCGCCGAATATTGGGACAATGTGTTCGAGTACTTCCTCGCCGAATACAAGGCGGGTCGTACCCCTAACCCCGATATCATGTGCAACAAAGAAATCAAGTTTAAAGCCTTTTTAGACTTTGCCGACGATATCCTCGATGCTGACTACATCGCCATGGGCCATTATGTGCGCCGCCGCGATAATGCCGATGGCACCACGCAAATGCTGCGCGGAGTAGATAACAACAAGGATCAGAGCTACTTCCTGTATACCTTAAGCCATGAACAAGTGGCGCGTAGCCTGTTCCCCGTTGGTGAACTCGAAAAGCACGAAGTGCGTGAAATCGCTAAAAAAATGGGCTTAATTACCCATGATAAGAAAGACAGCACCGGCATTTGCTTTATCGGTGAACGTAAATTCACTGAGTTCTTAGGTAATTACTTACCGGCGCAACCTGGCAATATCGAAACCGCCGAAGGCGAAGTGATTGGTAAGCACCAAGGCTTGATGTACCACACCTTAGGCCAACGTAAGGGTCTGGGTATTGGCGGCATGAAAAACAGCAATGACGATCCTTGGTACGTGGTGGATAAAGATTTAAAACGTAATGTGTTAGTGGTTGGCCAAGGTGGGCATCACCCGCGTTTGATGTCCAACGGCATGTTCGTCAATCAATTGCATTGGGTCGACCGCAAAGGCCCCGCCGAAGGCAGCCAGATTGTGGTGAAAACCCGTTACCGCCAGCAGGATATCCCCTGCACCCTCACCTATCTTGATGACAATACCCTCAAGGTGGTGTTTGACGAGCCTGTTGCCGCCGTGACGCCTGGCCAATCAGCGGTATTCTACGATGGCGAAGTGTGCCTAGGTGGCGGGATTATCGATCAACTGATCCGAGGATAAGCCGTGAACGAGCAGCTCCATAATCGCACCATGGCCTTTGCAGGAATACTGCAGGCCATTGCGCAAGTTCAGCATTTAGCCCGTCATGGTGAGAGTGACACTGATGAGCTGGCGGCCAGTTTACACACCATTTTAGTGACCGACCCAGAAAGCGTCGCCGATGTTTATCAAGACAAGGCCGCGCTGCACAAAGGTTATAAGCTGGTGTTAAACCAACTGGGCGACAGCAGTCAAAAAGATGTGGAAATCACTCGCTATTTGGTCGGCATTTTGGCGCTTGAACGTAAATTAACCCGTTCGAATAGCGGGTTAGCTATGCTTGCCGAGCGCATCAATCAAGTGAATCGCCAGCTACATCATTTTGCGATCACCGACGAGCAAGTCATTGCCAATCTGGCCAGTATTTATAGCGACATTATCAGTAATCTTGGACCTAAGATTCAGATCTCTGGCAATCCGCTGTGCCTGCAACGTCCGATAGTACAACACAAAATTCGCGCCCTGCTGCTCGCAGCCATGCGCAGCGCCGTGTTATGGCGACAACTGGGCGGTAAACGTCGACACTTAGTCTTCGCCCGTAAAGCCATCATAGACACAGCCAAGAAAAGTCTTACCCTATAATAAAATAAGTTTTCATCAAGGAGCTTCACATGGATCTTTCCGCACTAACTGCTATCTCTCCGGTAGACGGCCGTTACGGTAGTAAAACAGCGTCATTGCGAGGGATTTTCAGCGAGTTCGGTCTTACTAAGTACCGTGTTCAAGTTGAAATCAACTGGTTAAAATTACTCGCCGATTGCCCAGAAATCACCGAAGTGCCGCCACTGAGCGAGTCTGCTATCGCGGTGTTAGATGCAATTAAAGACAATTTCAGCGAGCAAGATGCGCTACGCGTGAAAGCCATTGAAAGCACCACCAACCACGACGTAAAAGCGGTTGAATACTTCATCAAAGAAAAAATTGCAGACAACGCTGAACTCGCCGCTGTGGGTGAATTTGTTCACTTCGCCTGTACCTCAGAAGACATCAACAACCTAAGCCACGGCTTAATGTTGACCGAAGCCCGTGAGCAAGTGGTTCTGCCATACTGCAATGAACTGCTCAGCGCCATCAAAAAACTGGCCGTTGAATACCGCTCAGTGCCATTGATGTCACGCACCCACGGTCAACCCGCTTCGCCTTCGACTTTAGGTAAAGAAATGGCCAACGTTGCCGTGCGTTTAGAGCGTCAAATCAAGCAGATCGCAGCAGTTGAAGTCATGGGCAAAATTAACGGCGCCGTGGGTAACTACAACGCCCACTTATCTGCTTACCCAGAAGTGAACTGGCATGCACTGTCGGAACGTTTTGTCACCAGCTTAGGCCTGCACTGGAACGCTTACACCACGCAAATCGAGCCACACGATTACATCGCCGAACTGTTTGATGCTATCGCGCGTTTCAACACTATCCTGATTGACTTCGACCGTGACGTTTGGGGTTACATTGCCCTTGGTCACTTCAAGCAACGTACCGTTGCGGGTGAAATTGGTTCATCAACCATGCCACACAAAGTCAACCCAATCGACTTTGAAAACTCTGAAGGTAACCTTGGTATTGCTAACGCACTGATGCAACATTTAGCGTCTAAGCTGCCAGTATCAAGATGGCAACGTGACCTGACCGACTCAACCGTACTGCGTAACTTAGGCGTGGGTATTGCCCACTCGCTGATCGCCTACCAAGCCACCTTAAAAGGCATTAGCAAGTTACAAGTGAACGAAGAGCATTTACGTGCCGAACTCGACCAAAACTGGGAAGTCCTAGCCGAGCCAGTACAAACCGTTATGCGTCGCTATGGTATTGAAAAGCCATACGAGAAGTTAAAAGAACTGACTCGTGGCAAACGTATCGATGCCCAGCAATTAGCAGTATTCATCGACGGTTTAGCCCTGCCTGAAGACGTTAAAGCAGAGCTGAAGAAGATGACGCCAGCCAACTACATTGGCCGTGCTGAAGCCTTCGTCGACGAGCTTAACTAGTATTTTTAGCTCAGCGGAGTTTGCTAAGTCGCAATAGCAAACATGCGCGAGCTGATATTGTTTATCAGCCATAAATAAGGATTAAGGCGGTTACATTCGATGTAGTCGCCTTTTTTGACACTATGTATACACTCAATCTCGATATCGCCCAGTTCCTCAAGGAACACTGGCAACAAAAACCTGTAGTCATCAAGGGTGCCTTCCCTAACTTTGAAGATCCGATCAGCGCCGATGAGCTTGCAGGCCTTGCCTGTGAAGAAGAAATCACCTCGCGCATTGTGGTCACTCAAAAAGACAACTGGGAAGTGATCCAAGGCCCGTTCGAGGATTACGACAATTACGGTGAAACCCACTGGCAATTACTGGTGCAAGCCGTAAACCATTGGTATCCGGACTCTCAGCCATTAGTGGAAGCGTTTCGTTTTCTGCCCGACTGGCGATTCGATGATTTGATGGTGTCATTCGCAACGCCAAGTGGCGGTGTCGGTCCACACGTAGATAACTACGATGTGTTTATCATCCAAGGTGAAGGCGAACGTCGTTGGACTGTGGGTGCTAATACGCCGCAGCAACGCCGTGGCGGTAACCCGAACTCGCCACTGGTGGAAGACTTCGAGCCCATCATCGACGTGGTATTAGAGAAAGGCGACGTGCTATATATTCCGCCTGGCTACCCACACTGCGGTGAAACCTTAACCTTAGCCTTAAGCTATTCAATTGGTTACCGCGCGCCGAGCCAACAAGAACTCGCCAGTGAAGTTGCCGATTACCTGCTCGACAATAACCTAGGTCAGCAGCGTTTTACCTCTGCAACTGAGCCTGCGAATCCTGGCGTGATCAGTCAAGATCATCAACTCGGGATCATGTCGCTGTTAAGCCAGCTCGCCCAAGATCCAACAAGCTACCAAGTGGTACTGGGTAAATTGTTGAGCCAAAACCGTTTTGAACTGGATATTTGTGAGGGTGAAGAAGCCTATAACGCCGACGATCTGCAGGATGCCTTCGAGCAAGGCGCTGGCGTTAATCGCATCGGCGGCTTAAAAGTGCTGCGTTTAGAGAACGACACTCAATCTCGCTTATTCATCAATGGCGAAATTTATGAGCTGCCCAATACGCCAGAAGCCGTGTTAACTCAGTTAAGCGACCATGTTAGCTTTGATAGCGGCAGCGCCATGGCACTGTGTGAATATGCCGAAGTGCAAGCGCTACTGCTCAAGCTAATCAATCAAGGCTTATATTATTTAAGTGACGATGAAGCCTAACCCTTAGCGCACTGCTGCGTTAAGTCGACAGATAAGCGTCTCCCAAAACAATAAAGGCACTCAGTAGAGTGCCTTTAATTTTTACGCTAACACAAGATTAAGCATTGGTATTCCAAAGCTTTTCGTCATTGTAAATGCGATATAAACTCTCAGCACGTGATACTAATAATTGCGCAAATTTTGCCTGCGTCGCATCGCGTTGAACCGCACCCGAGCGGATCAAATTTTCGGCCTGCATCTGCCACATCATAGAGAAGTGACGAACTGCATCTCTAGCAGTTTTAGCTACATGTATATCAACAAAATCCGACGGTAAATCGCCAGACATCACCCAATAGGTTTTGGCCGAAGGACGCTTAGATTCCATTTTCCAAATCGCTAAATAAGGCGCCAGATAACGGCTTTCGTCGGCCAACACTTTACTTGGGATCACCCCTTTTTCCGCTAAAAAACGGTTCGCTTTTTGAAATTGAGTTCTGACCCACTCTTGGCGCAGTTTCTCCATTTCTTCTGGAGAGATTGTTGGTTGAGTCTGGTCGACAGCTTGTTCAGTCATACTTCCGTCCTATCTTATTGTTATTACGCGGCTCTCATTCTTGGGACAGCACGCGAATCATTCTAATGTCTGAGATTATCCCAGTAAAAACTGGTTTCACACTAAAAACCTTACGTTTACGTAAAGTGGAAAGCTAGATTGCCACAAATAATCTATTTATTCGGTCATTATGCATGGTTGAGAGTATCGCTAAATGCTATGGTTCTGCAATAAATATAACGAGCTGTCGATGGGAAGTGATTCCATCGACGTTTTATTGTGTATAGCGGAGAA
This sequence comes from Shewanella sp. BC20, assembly GCF_003129585.1. Lineage (NCBI taxonomy): Bacteria > Pseudomonadati > Pseudomonadota > Gammaproteobacteria > Alteromonadales > Shewanellaceae > Shewanella > Shewanella sp. BC20. The sequence goes on from NZ_NHRI01000004.1 coordinate 296,392, forward strand.
CTTCACGTGGCTGTATTTAATCATGTATCCTTTGATGAACATGAACAGGTCGTATTCTGTCATGATAAAGAGAGTGGCTTAAAAGCCATCGTTGCCATCCATAACACCAATTTAGGTCCTGCTGTGGGTGGTTGCCGGATGTGGAACTATCAATCCGACGATGAAGCCCTGACAGACGTATTACGCCTCTCCCGCGGTATGACTTACAAAAACGCCCTCGCAGGTTTAACCATGGGTGGTGGTAAGTCAGTGATTATTGCCGATCCTAAGCGCCCTGATCGCGAAGCCCTCTTCCGTGCGTTTGGCCGTTTTATCAATAGCCTGGGTGGACGTTACTATTCAGCCGAAGACGTAGGTACCACAACAGCAGATATCATGATCGCTCATCAAGAAACCCCATACATGGCGGGTCTTGAAGGCAAGAGCGGCGACCCATCCCCCTTTACGGCATTAGGCACCTATTTAGGCATCAAAGCTGCCGTTAAACACAAACTCGGTTTAGACACCTTAAAAGGCCTTAAGATTGCCGTTCAAGGCGTGGGCCATGTCGGTTACTACCTATGTAAACACCTGCATGAAGAAGGTGCTGAGCTTATCGTCACCGATATTCACCAAGCTTCACTCGATAAAGTGGCTACCGACTTTGGTGCCATCGTCGTTGCCCCACAGGATATCTATGCCCAAGACGTTGATGTCTATGCGCCATGTGCATTAGGTGCCACCCTAAACGATGTCACCCTGCCACAGCTTAAAGCTAAGATTGTTGCCGGTTGTGCCAACAACCAGTTAGCCGAAGTCCGCCATGGCGAGCAATTAAAAGAAATGGGCATTCTGTATGCACCAGACTACGTGATTAATGCTGGCGGTATCATCAACGTCTCATTTGAAAAAGACTATGACGCGGCGAAATCAGAAGCTAAGGTCAGAGAAATCTATAACACTCTGCTGAAGATTTTCACTAAAGCCGATGCTGAAAACCGAACTACTGCTGCGGTTGCAGACGAAATGGCCCGTGCCATTTATCAAGCGGCAAAAGCCTAATCATGCTATAGGCGGACAACAGCGCGTTGTCCGCCTCTATCACTTCCCTCGCTTCGCTTATCCAGCTAAAAAATAAATTCCTCTCAATACCAATCAGATACCAAAACGCCACGTAAAATTCACTTTTCTGTAGTGGAAAAGCCTATGTGCCTCTGCTTGAATTAATCACTCGTCTGTCAGTGAAGGGATTGCATATGGTCAGTTTTAAGTACGAGTTAAATCAGGACTCGGTTGAGCTACAGGCCAGTGATTGGTTTGGAATTGAACGGGTGTTCGTGAATGGGCAGATGGTGTCGCGCAAGTTTAACTTTGGCCCTAACAGCATACATAAAGTGCAGCTCAATGATGGCCATCAATGCAGTTTCAAGTTGTTTATCGACCCTCAAACCGATGAGTTGACTTGCCGAATTTATAAACACAATCAACTTATTACCAGTTTAAAACAAGGCAAAAATAATTTGCTGCAATGCCAGCGACTGTTGCAACAGGGATTATTGCTCGGATCAAGCCTAGTATTACTCATGCTCCTCCTGCCATTGTAATCGCCAAATAAAAACCGCCACTAGCGTGGCTAGTCGCGGTTTTATTGGCTCACAAAAGCGTGTTACTTCAACATATACACCCGCATCATGGTTTGTTTCGCTTCGCTACTGCCATCACTCATCTGCACACGTAAGTGAACAAAATTACCGGCATTGGAATCGTTCGGGATTGTGGCAACCCACTCACCGTTAACCCATTTCACTTCTGCGGTTTTCCAAGCGCTTTCGGCAAACTTTGCAGGCACTGGGCAATAAATCGAGACAGAAATCGCCGCAAGCGAGCATTCCTGACCATAACCGTATTGCAGCGTGACATCGGATAAATCCACCTGCGCCGCACCATCCATCACAGCTGAGAGTTTCACTTCGACAGGTACACCTGCTGCCAAGGTATTATCGATCGCCACTGGAATGTCGAGCTTAGGAGTGAGCACCGCTTGACGGCCCTGTTTACTCGAGTCTGTGCTGAATTGATAAATCCCTTGATAGAAGGAGCCGAGATTGTCCTTCACCGGTGAGCTATTGCCCACACCACGGGCGTAGGAGCGTACTTCTAACTCCACTTGCGCATTGGTATCGGGGAGCGTAAACAGTCCACTGTCTAAGTAAGTGCTCTGGCCATTCACTTTGAGTCCGTAGAGCGACTGTGAATTATACCCGCCCGTGCCATCATGCCCTGCCGCATCGCCAAACCGCACTATGCTTAAGTCGATGGTGTTAGTATCACGATTGGCAATGGCGCCACCATTGGTAAGCAAACTCCCCGCCTTGGGGCCTTTTAGCCAAGAAGTGGTCTCAACCGTGCCTTCGGTCATCATTCTTGGACCATCAAAATAGCCGCCGTCCGTCGATAACTGAATACCGGGCATCACAATGTTAGTCCACATGTTTTTGCTGGTTGCCGTGTAGTACTCGTCGCGCACCACAGGCGTCATAACCATTTGTGAGCTACCGGTTGAGTAAAACTCTCCGGTGCTGTTGGTCATCGCCATCATATCGGTCCAAATGGGGCGCTGATCATTTTGCGAATGATAGCTGGCACGAATGCGCTGCATTTTTTGCTCTTGCAACACCACTTGCCCACCATTGATGCGCCCGTCGGTGATATGGTTAATAGAGTAGGCATAAGGCGTTCGCTCCGCAGCAGTACCTGACCAACTGACGATATTGTTACCCGCTTCAATCTGAGCTAACAGGGCTTCACCCTGCTCCGAACTGATCCCAACGGCGGGGATACGTGGCGTGCCAGAAATCGTCCCCTTATAACGACCATGTTGACCCGGACGATAGAAGATAACCCCAATCGCCCCGTTTTTAAGGGCATTCGCCACCATGTAAGATGTCAGATAATTAGGGTTGCCAATCAACGCAATACGGCCAGTTAAGTCAAACTGAGTCCAGTCGGTGCTGTAACCCGCGTCGCCAACGGGCACGACTTCTGCACTGCCTTTACCATCAAAGGATAAGGCTAAGCCCTGCTTGTTATAATCCAGCACTTCGCCATTTTGCATGGTGAGCACGGTTTCGGGAGCAAAGGCGCGGGTGGTGACAAACGAGCGGAACCTATCATCATGTCCCTGCGACCAAGTGTAGATGTCTTTCACATAATCAGGCGCTAACTCCATCGCGGCTAATTTCGCCACTTTGTTATCATCCAGCGCATAGGTAAAGCCAAACGCATAGCCTTGGGGTGCCAAAGGTTTGCTCGCCTTGAACTCGAGTTTTTCGGCATTGCGGGCGTCGAACTCAATCAGGGTATCTTGGCTCACTTTACGATCCAGCACCGCCATTTGGGTGGCCGACTCCACTAACCCAGAGGTTGTTGAGTCATTATCGTAGGTCATGATGTTAGCAACGATAGTGTAATTGCCCTCAGGAACAGAGAGGCTTGCCTGACCATTTCTGAGCGTAACGGCTTGTCCCCAATCATCTTCTTCGTTCATCAAGTAGACTTTCGAGGGAGAAGAAGCGGCTTTGCCACGCATATCGGTGACACTGAAGCTCAAATTGACTTGCGGCGGTTGGATCCAGAATGAAATCGGCACTGTGACGCGCTCATTCGATTTACCCGTGGTGGTGCCTTCAATACGCCCGGTGATAGTGCCATAGGCGCCACTGCGCAGTGCCACACTCGAGTCAATCCACACAGGGATTTCAGCACTTCCATTGGCTGGCACGTTAATGCTGTTGACGCTAAGCCCCGCGAGGGTTGCCGGCATGCGCGTCTTACCGTCCTCACCTATCAAGCTCATTTTCAGCTTAAGGCTGATATCCTTGTCGGATAAATTGCGTAGACTAATGGTTTTTTCTGTCACGCCAATATCCTGATCATAGGCAAAGGAGCCGAGCTCCATATTCGGCGGCGCGATAATGCTTTGTCCTACAGCGCGATTAACATCCATAGGACCTGCGCCTTGTTCTAGCACATGGGCATCGGTCGGAACCACAGAGGAAGTCAGCACTTCTTTCACTTGGCGGGGGGTCAGTTCGGGTCTAGCTTGCATCACAATGGCCGCGCCGCCTGACACATGGGGCGCCGACATGGATGTTCCCGACAGAGCGCGATAGGCCGTTGCCCCGAATCCTCCCGAGGCCGCAGAGACAACATCCACACCTTGGGATGCGATATCGGGTTTTGCGGAATGGCCATCAGGTGAAGGGCCACGGGATGAGAAAGATGCGGTGTGATTATCGCGGTCAACGGCACCCACGGTTAACGCACTCGGGGCACATCCTGGGATCCCCACGGTCTCGCGGGTAAAACTATTGCCCGCAGAAACTACGAACAACGCCTTATCACTCAAAGCTTCAACCATGTCGACAAGTGGTCCTGTACAACTGGTGCCACTGCCGCCTAATGACATACTAACCACATCGGCGCCTTGAGCCACGGCCCATTGCATGCCACTCAAGATCCCACTCGTCGACCCTGAACCTGAATTTGAGAGTACCTTACCCACCAGTAATTTGGCACCAGGCGCCATGCCCGCCCAGCGACCATTAGATTCCGCCCCCGTCCCCACGATAGTGGCTGCAGTGTGTGTACCATGACCGTTAAGATCATCGACGCCATTGCTGGAATAGGTAAAGTCTTTGCTCTGCACAACTTGGCCCGCCAAGTCGCCATGCTGCACATCGTAGCCAGTATCAAGCACGGCTACGGTGACACCTTGACCATTAAATGCCTTGGCTAAATTGCCATACGCACAGGTTAACGGCACGGTTGGGGTTAGGTTTGCCAGCGCATTTATCCCGTTAGTCGTATCCTTATTGGCATGCACAACCGCATCTAACCATACCGACTTCACCGCATCATCAGTACTTAAGGTTTCCCATACTTTGGCGGCCTGTTGTTTGCTGATCCCAAAAGCAGCGCTGTCGATAAGTTCAATCTCATCGGTTAAGGTAGCCCCTTCAATGGGATTAGGCACAGCAGAACCCGCTAGGGTGCCATCACGGTATTCGATAATAACCGGCAATTTATCGGTGGAGGCATCATCATAACCCGCCGCATGGAGCTTAGAGATGTTAAACAGCTCGATGTCGACAGTATGGGACTCGACCCATTTTTGCGCCTTTGGAGTGATAAGATATTGACCATTCTGATTTTGGAAGAGGCTAGTGATCACCTCTGCACCGTTTTCGCCGAGCAGGCGGATACCACCGAGTGAGCCATCGGCCCGCGCAACGGCCGTGACCACCTCGCCGGTGATCAAGGTAAATTGTACGGCGCCAGATTGCGCTTCCATCAGCGCAACATTATCTTCAGCCAAGGTTGAATAACTGATGGTAAAACCCATTGCCATCAGGCAAGTCGCTGCAATACGACTGCGCTTAAAAAGTTGTTTCATTTCATATTCCCTGAAAAATCACCTTATGATTGCTCAAATAAATTTAAGCAACGTTTGTTATCTTGGAATGCTTGCTTCCAAAGCAGCAAGATGGCGTTTCATGAAACATTTTTGCAACAATCATTAGGTAGCAATTTGTACAGCCAAGGTAAAATAGCAATGCCCAGAGTATGGCTTGAGGCCATTACGCTGGGGAAAGACAGGAGTTTAAAAATTGAAGGAAAGACGAAATGCAGCTTAAACGCAATGCCGAATGCTTGAAGCTTGAAATCACAAGGCTGTGATTGAAGGTAAACGATTTATCTTATTGAGTAAGCGCATAAACTGCTGGCGCTCCTCTTCAGTGAGATTGGACAGGTATTTTTCATTGACGCGCTCGGCCTCACGGATCAAATCCTGCTCCAGCGCCTTAGCCTCATCGGTGAGGAAAATCTGGAATGCACGGCGGTTATCGAGCTCTTGGTGACGGGTGATCAATCCCTGAACCTGCAACTGATCGAGCAAACGGGTCATGGTATAGTTGGCCACATCGCAACGCTTAGACAGCTCGGTCTGAGAGATCCCCTCCTCCTGCCAAAGCGCGAACAACACTGGCCACAACTTAATGTCGAGCTGATAGCGTTTCAGCTGTATATCGAGCTCATTTTGCAGCTCAATATTCAAGTGGGAAACAAGATAGCCTAAGCTTTCATAGCGGTTCAAACAGCACCTCCGAAAACACCATTTAGCCCCAACAACACTGACCCAAACCCGAGAAGGATTGGCCGAGGTCAGTTTTAATACTATCACTTAACCTGTAATAAACTAGTCAGCTTGCCCAAGTAATTGCAATCAAAATCTTTACGCATCTGCCTCTTCGTCGTCGGGTAAATTGAATTCATTCACAAAATTATAGTAACAAGCACGGCTCAATTTTCCCCATAGGCCGCGCTCTAGCGGCAGATAAATCCCAAAGTCGGTGAGCTGTAAATGATTAAGTGTCGCCAGAGAATGCTCGGTACCAATACTGCTGCGCAGCGTTAAACCCGATGCGATCTCATCCTTCACATAATCGACAATCAACAGTGGCGCATCATCCACCTCGACTCGCACCTTCTCAACTGGCGTGATCAGAAAATGTTCGCCATCGATGCCATGTAAAATACTGGCAAATAACTTAGCAAACTTAGTCGGTAATGGGCTGGCCTGATATATCCAGTCACCGGAGAGTAGGATACGAAATAACGCGACTTCACTACACAGCGCCGTTGGCGGTGTGACAACATCCGGCGCTGGCTTGCTGGTGAATTCCTGTAGCGTGTCGATAACATTGTCCGTGTGCTTTTCCATAGCGTCCCCTCAGTAAAGAATCCGCCTTCTTAGAAGGCGGCTTTGATTTGCCCCTGGAAGGGGCTATTTCCTTACACCTACTTCATCTGTAGCGACAATTGAGCATCATGCTCTAGATCTTGCTTATCTTGATGGCGA
>NZ_NHRI01000045.1:0-387 GCF_003129585.1 Shewanella sp. BC20
TCTTAATTTAGCGTTTGGCGATGACCTACTCTCACATGGGGAGACCCCACACTACCATCGGCGCGATTGCGTTTCACTTCTGAGTTCGGGATGGGATCAGGTGGGACCACAATGCTATTGTCACCAAACAAATTTTGCTCTAGGACAACACACTAGATTGTATGGTGCTGATACCCAGAATCGAACTGGGGACCTCATCCTTACCAAGGATGCGCTCTACCGACTGAGCCATATCAGCAATTCTTTATCATCAATGATGATTTAATTAGGCGCTTGGCGATGACCTACTCTCACATGGGGAGACCCCACACTACCATCGGCGCGATTGCGTTTCACTTCTGAGTTCGGGATGGGATCAGGTGGGACCACAATGCTATTGTCACCAAG